>NZ_CP040272.1:4837500-5164375 GCF_013393905.1 Nostoc sp. C052 | reverse complement strand
TTACAATCTCTCTAATAGTGATGAATCTTTTGTTATCGATGCTCATATCACTTATATAAATGCCGTAGCAGTTACACCCAACGGAATGCAGATAATTTCCGCTTCTAGTGACAAGACTATTAAAGTTTGGAATATGAAAACAAGAAAGGAAATTTTTACACTCATAGGTCATACTAATGATGTCAATGATGTAGCAGTGACAGTAGACAGCAAACTGTTGATTTCTGTTTCTTCTGATAACACTCTCAAAGTCTGGAATCTAGCAACAGCAGAAAATATTGCCACTTTTACAAGTGACAGTCCCATAAATTCCTGTGCTGTTGCACCAGATGGGGTGACAATTGTGGCTGGAGACTCTTCAGGGAGAGTGCATTTTTTGCGGTTGGAGAATGTTTAAAAAGTATGAACACTTCACCTCGACCCCCAACGCCAATCAATACTCCCTCCTACCCAAGAGAATTTCAACAAGTCATTCTCGAAAAAAGTCAAAACTTTGTTGGTCGCGCTTTCGTCTTCAACGCAATATCTAACTTTCTCCAGCGTTGCGATCGCGGTTACTTTACCATAATTGGCGCACCCGGTAGCGGCAAAAGTGCCATCCTCGCCAAGTACGTCACCGAAAATCCCCACGTTCTCTATTACAACGCCCAATTACCAAGCAAAAGTCGCGCTGAGGAATTTATTGCTACTATCTGCACGCAAATTGCCCAGGCATCTCAAGAAACGTCTCTACATTCCCTGCTCCAGCAAGTCAGCGACCAGCTAGAACCACAGCAAAAGTTTATCATTGCTATCGATGCCTTGGATGCTGTTAACTACAACAACCAAACCCCAGGCTCAAATCTCTTTTATCTTCCCAGATATCTCCCGCGTGGCGTCTATTTCCTTCTTACCCGCCGTCCTTACGTGCGAAAACAATCCGGTTTGTTGATAGAAGCACCTTCCCAAATTCTTGACTTATCAGCATACCCACAACAAAACCAAGAGGATGTACAAGCATACATTCGACAATACGTCAATAAAGACGAAGAACTTACAGCACAACTAACCACCAAAAGCGAAAACAATTTCATGTACCTCAGCGAGATGTTACCTATTATCTCTAAGGAGTTTGATCGACTCCCCGCTGGTTTAGAGGCGTATTATCAGCAGCATCAGCACAAAATGATTCCTCCGAATTCGTCAAGGCAAGAGAGGGAATTGAAATTATCTGTGCTGAGTGTGTTAGTCCAAGTTTCATCATTTGTATCAGCAGGAAGCATTGCTAGTACAATTAATGCTGATGAATATGATGTTGAAGAAGTTCTGGAAAATTGGCGTGAGTTTTTAACACTCCAGGAAATCGATGGAGAAATCCACTACAGTTTTTATCATTCCAGCTTTCGAGATTTCTTAAGCAAGCAAGTAAATTTTGGTTAGCGATAGTTAGGCTGGTGAAAGCCAGTTGTTACCCTGGATATACTTCTTGTACACGCTTTTTTATAAGAAGAATTCAGAACTCAGGAGTCAGAATTCAGCAATGTTTTCTGTACGAGTGGGTGATAGCGCAGCGTAAAGCCTTCTCTTCGAGAGGCTTCGCCAACGGCATGGCTTCTCTACGAGACGCTGCGCGAACGCTTAGAGCGAGTATTTTCGAGTTGCGTCTGAATATTGGTTAAAAGCGAGTGGAATGGTGGGCGAAAAAAATTAAAATATTCTCGCCTTAAAACTCTATCCCTTTATGGGTAGAGTATTCTGAATTCTGAATTCTGAATTCTGACTCCTGTTTTATCAAGTCCGGCTAATTAGTTTTAATTCTCAAATCTATGCAGCAAGCCTACAAGCCCCTCTCCTCTGCTCCTCTGCACCCCTGCTGCCTTAATGATAAGTCTTTAACCGGACATGATATTCCCCGATCGCTCCATCCATCTCTACCCCTTACCGCTCTTGCGCCCATGCAGGATGTGACAAACCTCTGGTTTATGAAGGTTATTGCCCACTACGGCAGCCCTGACTACTTTTTCACTGAGTATTTCCGTGTCAATGATACTTCACGGCTTAATCGTCATATTTTGGCATCAATCACTGAAAACGACACAGGTCGCCCCGTTTTTGCTCAAATGATTGGCGAAAGCATTCCAGACTTAGTAAGAACAGCAAAGGAACTCTGCGGCTATAATATCGCTGGAGTTGACTTGAATCTGGGCTGTCCCGCACCGAGAATCTATCGCAAAAATGTTGGGGGTGGATTGCTGCTTTTACCAGAAAAAGTGGATCGGATTTTAGGAGAACTGCGGCAAGCAGTGAACGATCGCCCTTTAACCGTTAAGATGCGCGTCGGCTTTGAAAATACAGATAACTTTTATGAAATTCTAGATATAATTAATCGCCACAGCATCGATTTGCTGAGTTTGCATGGTCGCACAGTGAAAGATATGTACCACGGAGCAGTGAAATATGATTTGATTGGCGAAGCGGTAAGACGAGTCCATTGCCCAGTGCTGGCCAATGGCAACATTCACTCTGCGAAAACTGCTCTTGAAGTGCTTTCTCAAACAGGCGCGGCGGGTGTGATGGTGGGACGCTGGGCGATCGGGAATCCTTGGCTTTTTAATCAGATTCGGCAGGCTTTGCGAGGAGAGGCGATCGCACCCATTCCTTTAGTGGAGGTACGCAACTATATTGAGCGGCTATGGCAAACCCCCACAGCAGCAACGATGCCAGAGCGCGCGCGCGTCGGCTATCTCAAAATGTTCCTCAACTACATTGCCCTGAGTGTTGACGCTGAAGGTCATTTTCTGCGGCTGATGCGACAAACCCAGACCGAGGCAGAACTGTTTAACCTCTGCGATCGCATTCTCCTTAACGATCTGACAAAAACTTTAGCCCTAGCACCCTCCTTGAGCGTGTAACTGCCATACACGAAAATTCGTGAGAGAGTTGACCTGGGGAACATCCTAGAGTCAAGATAAAAGGGTTAGATATTTTGTCAAAGTACTAAGCACATCTGATAGATATTGCTTGATTTTCTTTCATTTCCCTGTTTTAGGGTAAAGACGAAAGCTAGGGGCGATACTTATTAACGCGGCAAAAAAATTAAAAAAGTACGCACGGATTGCTAAAACGTGCCTGGACGCAGAGGGTTAAATGCGCCGTTGCACCCCGATGAAGCGTCAAGAAATAGCTGATTAAATCAAATTCTAAACGATTTAATCATATATTTTGTAGCAGATACTTGTGGAAAAGAAAATGCTAGGTGTAAATGTTGTTATGAAAGTTGGCGATCGCGTCCGCGTTAAAGAATCGGTGGTAGTGTATCATCATCCTGAACATCGGAATCAGGCTTTTGACATCAAAGGCACAGAAGGTGATGTAATCGGTATTGCCACCCAATGGCAAGGCAGACCCGTAAGCGCTAATCTGCCTGTTGTAGTCCAGTTTAGTAAAAAATTCAAAGCCCATTTACGTGAAAATGAGTTAGAAGTCATCTAAATCACTTATCGGCGGCGAAACCACTGAAAAATATTCAGTTCGCCGCGCATTCTTTTAAGTTCTTGGCGGTTTTGTTCTGCTGGTGTATAATACCAATCACAATGACGTTGAAACTCTGACCGCGACCTAACTTCGTGGTAGAACTGGTGGGTTGTTTGGTAAGAGGCAAAAGCTTCCTCAACTTGGGGTTGAGGGGATGGCATGATATAAGGTAAATTTTTAGACATAAAGTTAGGAGTTAGTTAGAAGTTAGGAGTTAGAAGTTAGGAGTTTAGGCAATTACTAGATTTTATAATTAACAATTTATAACTTAATAATTAACAACTCATAACTCCTAACTTTAATCAAAGCCAACCACGTAAGCGATAGATAAAAGAACCAATATACTCTTTTAAAGCGATAGTAAATTGGTGTAAGTTGTCGGTATCAGGTAATAAATTTAGTATAGCGGCTTTGGGAGTGCTGCCGAGTTCTTGCAACTCACCTTCACTCACCAAAAAGTCAGTTGGTGCAGGAATAACATTGATTCCTTGACGCCGGAAAATCTGAAGCGATCGCGGTATATGCATTGCCGAAGTTACTAATAATACCTGACGAATACCACGAGACTCCAAAATTTTTCGGACATTAACAGCATTTTGATAAGTATTGAGAGAGTCAGGTTCTTGAACAATCGCCTCAGATGGAATACCAATAGATGTGAGGATTGTTGCCATATCTGCCGACTCTGGCGAACCACTTCCCCGCCAATCGATGCGACCGCCGCTGAGAATGATTATAGGCGCTTTTTTCTGAAGATAGAGTTGTGCAGCGTAGATAACGCGATCACCTGCTTCACTCAAATCGACAGTAGGTCTTGGGAAAAAAGCTGATTTAGTTGCACCACCCAAAACCACAATCGCTTCTGCATTAGGTATTTGAGCGAGTGGAAGATTTTGCCATTCTAGCGATCGCACTAACGATTTAGCAATCCAGGCGTTACTACAAAATAGCAATAAAATTAGGGAAAAAGCAATTGCGATCGCCGCAGTCCGCGGTCGTCTCCACAACGTTACTAATGCTACCACCAAGCTTACACACGCTAATCCTAGTGGATAAAAAAATAGTGGCAGTAATTTAGATAGATATAAAAACATAATGGGGATTAGGGAGATGAGGGAGTGTGGGGAGATGAGGGGGTGTGGGAGGAGATGAGAATTTTGCTTCCCTCTCCTCCCACACCCCCCACATCCCGCAATCCCCAGTCCCTACCTTTCCCAAAACCTGAAATTGAAACGACTTCCAGGGGCGCGACGGTAACGGCGTCCAGCCCTTCTTGTTTGACGTTTGTTGATCCTCTCGTTTGTTGGTTCAACTTCGCCTTCTTCTGGTTCTTCAACTTGCAACTGAGTTCTAGTTTCTTCCTTACTTCCCCACCAAGCAGTAATCCAGCCTCCAGCTAAAGCGCCTAATCCACCTAGTAAGATACTCATAGGTGCTGGATAACCCAGATAAACAAAGCCTAGCATGAAAAATAACCAGTATTTTAATCCTGTATCGACACCATCAGAGGAAGCGACCGCTGGAGCCTGGGGGCTATTATCGGTTACATTGGTGATCCAGCTTAAAATGAAACCGCCCATAATTCCTAAGAAGATACTCAGGGCTGGTGCGGAGCCGGTCATAATTAATATAAATGTTAAAAATGCCCCAAATAATAGTTGAGAAAAGAAGCTAGGAGAAATACTGAAAAAGTCGTTCTTTTTGTCTGCCATAGAATAAAAAACTAACTAATTACTAATTCGTAATTCGTAATTGAATCGAAAATTACGAATTACGTAGCTTGCTTCTCGCCTTTGGCGAGTATTACGAATTACGAATTATTTTAATTGTGCCTGTTGTGTTTGAGTTGTATCCCAAATCTTCACATAAGGTTGTTCATCTTCAGTGAAAGGTTCAGCTTGGTTGATTTGTGAGTCTAATAAATCGGCAGTGGCATCAGCAATATCACCAGTGCGATTGTTCAAACGCTCTTTTATCACTTCCAGCGGTGCTGTACATTGGATAATCTGAATGGGAAGTTGATGCTTTATAGCTTGTGCGATCGCTTCTTGCCGTAAATGTTGTTTATCATACTTGGCATCCAAAATCACCGAAAAACCTTGTTTAGCCAAGATAATTCCCAATTCTAACAGCCGTGTGTAAGTTTTCTCGGTCATCTCCGGCGTATACAAATCATCGCCACCCTTTTCCCACAACGGAATTCCCCCTAAATGCTTCCGTACCGCATCAGAACGTAGGTGAATTGCTCCCTGTTGACGGGCTAAAGACCTTGCTGTGGTACTTTTACCAGAACCCGACAACCCCGACATCAAAATTAGTTGTCCCTGGTTTGGTTTAGTGTATTCCCAAGCCTGTTTGTAATAGTCAGCAGCCGTTTTTGTTGCTTCTTCCTTTACTGTCGCAGGTACACTCGGATCGTCTAACAAAAATGATGTCACCTTAGCTCGGACGTAAGCCTGACGACTTAAGTACAAAGGCAGCACTTGTAAGCCTTCCCAGTCACCAGTTTGCTCTATATAGGCATTCAAAAACGCATTACCCAAATCTTTGCGTTGGCGAGCTTCCAAATCCATCACCGTGAACGCCACATCGTACATCACATCGACAAAGCGGAACGGCTCATTAAATTCAATGCAATCGAACAACAAAATTTTATCGTGCCACAGGGCAATATTTCTCAGGTGTAAATCCCCGTGACATTCACGAATATAGTCGTTGTGAATTCTGCTAGCAAATAATTCTGGACGTTCGGCAAAAAATTTATCTGTATATTGCTTTGTTTCTGTAAACTGCGTCTGCGTCTGGGGGCCACCAATATACTTCTCACTTTGCTCATAATTCTCATCAAAGGCAGCCCGGACATTTGCCACTTCCCCAAAAGTACGAATATAATCATTCGTCTCTGCTTCAGCATGGTACTTAGCCACTACCCGCCCTAACTCATCTAGGCGTGTCTCATTTAACTTACCTTCTTCAAAAAGCGTACTTAATAGCGACTCTTGAGGAAACTGGCGCATCTTCAGCGCATATTCTACAGCCTCGGCCGTTCCCTCTAACTGATATTGCTCCCCAACCAAAGTTATGGGCAAAACTTCTAAATAAAGTTCACCAGCACCCCGCTGATTTAACCGTAACTCTTCCTGACAAAAATGCTGCCGCTTATCTAAGGTGGAAAAGTCCAAAAAGCCAAAATTCACAGGTTTTTTCAGTTTATAGACGTAATCCCCAGTTAACAGCACATAAGAAACGTGGGTTTGAATTAGTTGAATAGGTTCTGTTACCTTATGGGGATAAAATTCAGGCTGCAACATTTGCTGAATTAAAGCTGGAAGAGTCGCTTCTGTCATCTCTGTCCTCTGCGCTCTTTGCGCCTCTGCGGTTCAAATACAAAAAAACCAGGAGTTCCCCCCTGGTGTCATCAAAAATTATTACACAGTTTACCTAGCTTAAGAAGCTGCTTCAGTTTCCGTGCCAGCATCTTCAGCGCTAATTTGTGGTGGCAAAACACTGACAACAAGTCGTTCCGATTCAGCTAGAGGTGTGACACCTTCAGGAAAGGCTATATCACTAATACTCAAGCTATCTCCAATTTGCAGATTAGAGACATCGATTTCGATGACATCTGGGATGTTTTCTGGCGCGCAACTCACTTGCAATTCAGAGATTACGGTGTCTAACACGCCACCCTCTTGTTTAACACCAACAGCAGTTCCCACAAACCGCAGACGTACTTCTACAGTGGTGTCACCGTGGCCAGCAACCGCAAAAAAGCTGAGGTGATAAGGCGTACCTTTGGCTGGATGGATCTGAAGTTCCCGCAGTAAGGTTTTACCGCGCCAAGGTGCATCAGCAATATTTAACTCAATCAAGGTGTTGTTGACGGAAGCTCTTTTGAGCAAACGCTCAACAGTTTTGGCCTCAATGGTCAAAGAAATAGACTCTGTACCCTTATGACCATACAAATTGGCAGGTATCAATCCAGCACGGCGCAAAGCTCTTGGCTTGCTGCCTTCTGGACGTTTTTGAGATTCGACTGTAATAGCCATAGAAGTTGTCCTTTGTCAGTTGTCAGTTGTCCTTTGTCCTTTGTCATTAGTCATTTGCTAATGACCAATGACAAATGACTAATGACTAAATTTACGCACTAAGTAGGGTAGCAGGTGTCCCGTCAGGGTGCAATAAAGCGCGTTTGGGCCCGTGGATGGGGTCTTCTACGATTATGGTTTGATCGCGGCTGGCTCCGAGTGAGACGATCGCGATCGGAACTTCCATCAATTCGGCTAAGAATTTGAGATAGTCCAATGCCCGTTTTGGCAAGTCTTCTAGAGTGCGGCAGTCAGTTGTTGACACTTGCCATCCTGGTAAGGTTTTGTAGATGGGGCGACATCTCGCAAATTGACGGGAACTTGTGGGGAAGTGTTCGCTGCGTTGGCCATCTATGTCATAAGCGACACAAACTTGGATTTCCTCTAATTCATCGAGAACATCCAGTTTGGTCAGCGCCATACAATCCATGCCGTTAATCCGCACAGCATAGCGACCAATGACGGCATCAAACCAGCCACAGCGACGTTTGCGCCCGGTGGTTGTGCCAAATTCGGCACCGCGATCGCACAGCAACTCTCCCAACTCTCCATCTAATTCAGTGGGAAATGGCCCCTCTCCGACACGAGTTGTATAGGCTTTTGACACCCCAATTACCCGATCAATCATTGTCGGCCCTACCCCTGCACCAACACAAGCCCCACCTGCTACCGGGTTAGAGGAGGTTACATAAGGATAAGTTCCATGATCTAGATCGAGGAGCGTACCTTGTGCGCCTTCAAACAAAATATTGCGCCGTCGCTGAATCGCATCGTATATTTTCAACGATGTATCAATAACATAAGGGCGCAAGCGTTCTGCATAACCCAAATACTGTTCAATCACCTCTTGTGGATCTAGAGGCGGCAAGTTGTAAAGCTTTTCTAAAATGACGTTTTTATAATTAATCGTCCACTCTAACTGCTCGCGTAGCCCGTCCGGGTTCATCAAGTCTAAAACCCGAATACCTGTACGCTCAGATTTGTCAGCATAAGTCGGCCCAATGCCCCGACCTGTTGTGCCGATCTTATAGCTTCCCCGTCGTTCTTCCGATGCCTGGTCAATCAACCGATGATAAGGCATGGTTACGTGGGCTGTCTCAGATATCAGCAGGTGGTCAGTGGAAATATTTAAATCTTTTAGTTGGTCGATTTCTGCGATCAAAATCTGTGGATCGATCACTGTTCCACAGCCGATAATGCAATCGGTATTTGGATACAAAATACCAGAGGGAATCAAGTGCAGTTTAAAGGTCTGACCTTTGACTACAATCGTATGTCCAGCATTGACACCCCCTTGGTAACGCACCACAACATCTGCGGAACGGCTGAGTAAGTCAGTTATTTTACCTTTTCCTTCATCGCCCCATTGGGCACCTATGACAATGACGTTAGCCAAGAGCTTATATTAAGAAGTAAAGTTTCCACAAACTATTATTATTAACACATTGTGTGAATCATGTCAATCATAAAATTCCTCCAAGAGCGCGAGAGCAGTTAGTCATTTTTATCGGCATATCTAGAAGCTTGGGCGAAAGTCTAAGTTGCGGCACTCCCCCGTGATTGCCTACGGTGTACACACAAGTCTTGAAATCCTACTTAACGTTTGATTTCGTCGTCTAGCTTTAGGTTGGTTGTGCGATCGCTCTGGAAGCAAGTCATTGCCAACGTGAGTACATCTTGTAGAGATTCGGGAATTATAACTAAATTACTCGGACATGATATGACGTGAAAAGTTAGGTAGTTCATTCTACTTTTACATTTACAAAATTTTCGACTGCAAAAATAAGAAATTTTGTTTTCTTTATCAAACATTAGTTTTAAGTACTTTTATCAAATACCCAAAAGTATCTAACTGCACATATTGTCTATAAGAAATATTTTTATTAACTAACAAAGAGCGAGGACGTAACTTATGACTATTAAAGGTTACAAGGATAATCTTCTATTAAATAGATAAATAATTTGAGATTCGGCAAATTAATTAGTGAGATGTATGTTATGGTTTTTATAGGAATCAAACAAGTAAAAACACAAAAAGACTTCAAGACAAGTTTGAGGCAAGCTCAAGAAAGTTTTTTTGCTCTGGTAAGTCCCCTTCAATTAGCTACATCTTTTTTTAACGAAAATCTAAAACTAGATTGAGTAGGATAGTAGCCTTTGTAACAACTTGAAGTCAATCAAAATTTATCTGGGTATGAGCCAATAAGAGTTGGCTAACCTAGCTAGAGCATTACTAGCCAAAGGCAATTACTCTTGGAGTCTGGGAAGAAAGACTCTTAGTACAGCCTGACAATTCAATAGAAATACAGAATATTTACTAACTTCGTCTTGCGGGAGTAAAGGTTTTCAATCGCAAACTAAGTTAAAGCAGTTGTTGACTTTTGGAACGAAAAATTCAAGCAGAATGGTGTCTTTCCATAATTTCGAGGAATTTAACCATACTGTTAAAAGTCACCAAAATATTATCTAAGCCACAGTTTTAGGGGTTGCCTGTGCAGACATTATAATACTGCATCTGTAACTGCTAATTTTAGGCTGAAATTTATTTTGCTGTATCAATCACGAAACGAGAAGCACTATAGATTTTCTTGGTTACTTGACATCAACAAAATCAGAAAATTTGTAGCGACCATTTAAGAGTGGATTGCAATTTGGTTGGTTGTGTGGTTCAAGGAACAAATCTGCGTTCATTTGAATTCCTGCTGCAACCACTCTTGAGGCTTGAGCAACCATTTGGGATTGCTTACAACAGATGATAGTGCTGAAGTCATAGTTTCCAAGGCTTCGTTACTAGGAGATTAGATTTTTCTATCTCTTCAGCTATCGTTTCGTGGGTAAATATGTTCTGATTTTAAATGTTTTTGCCAGGGTGCGATGTCTAGCGACAAGTCGCTACGCGTCTACGCCAACAGGCTCTACTTCCCTACAGCACCAAGGGTGAATATCTCATATCAAGCTTCCGATTCATCAACTAAATCATTGTAGGAAAACACAACCATGACTGACCAAAAGATTAGACAAATAGCTTTCTATGGTAAAGGCGGTATTGGTAAATCTACCACTTCTCAAAACACCCTAGCAGCTATGGCTGAAATGGGTCAACGCATTCTAATTGTCGGTTGTGATCCTAAAGCTGACTCTACCCGTTTGATGCTACATAGTAAGGCTCAAACAAGCGTTCTGCAATTAGCTGCTGAACGCGGCGCTGTAGAAGATATTGAACTCGAAGAAGTAATGCTGACCGGTTTCCGCGATGTACGTTGTGTGGAATCTGGTGGCCCTGAACCTGGTGTAGGTTGTGCTGGTCGTGGTATTATCACCGCTATCAACTTCTTGGAAGAAAATGGTGCTTATAAAGATGTTGATTTTGTAAGTTACGACGTTTTGGGTGACGTTGTGTGCGGCGGTTTTGCTATGCCTATCCGTGAAGGTAAGGCACAAGAAATCTACATCGTTACCTCTGGTGAAATGATGGCGATGTATGCAGCTAACAACATTGCTCGTGGTGTTCTTAAATACGCTCACACAGGCGGCGTGCGCTTGGGTGGTCTAATTTGTAACAGCCGTAACGTTGACCGGGAAATCGATTTAATCGAAACCTTGGCAAAACGTTTGAACACCCAAATGATTCACTACGTACCTCGTGACAACATTGTTCAACACGCAGAATTGCGCCGGATGACTGTTAACGAGTACGCACCTGACAGCAATCAAAGTAACGAATATCGGACATTGGCTACCAAGATTATCGATAACAAGAACCTCACTGTCCCTACCCCCATTGAGATGGAAGAGTTAGAAGAGTTGTTGATTGAATTCGGTATCCTTGAAAGTGACGAAAATACCGCAATGCTGGTTGGTAAGTCTGCTACTGAAGCACCTGTTTAAAGTATTGCTAGGTCAATAATGGTTTAAGGTGGGCTTGCTGCCCACCTTAAACCATTTGGCGTTGCATAATAGAGAGATGAATTGAGGTCATCTACTGTGCAATGTCCATACTGCGGCTCTACGGAAATCAGAAAGAATGGGAAACGTAAAGGTAAACAAAATCACATTTGTACTCATTGCAATCGCCAATTTATTGATGTATACGATCAGCCAAAAGGATATTCAGAAGAACTAAAACAAGAATGCTTAAAAATCTACCTTAACGGCATGGGTTTTCGTGGTATTGAACGAGTTAAAGGCGTACACCATACTACGATCATCTATTGGGTCAAACAACTAGGAGATAAGCTGCCAGATGTACCAAAAGAAGATATGATTCCAGAAGTTGCAGAACTGGATGAATTAGAGACATTCATCGGCTCAAAAAAAACAAAATTTGGTTGTGGACAGCAGTAAATCACTTTACTCAAGGTATTTTAGCTTGGGTTTTAGGAGACCATAGTTCTGAAACTTTTAAGCCACTTTGGGAAATTGTTGAACAGTGGAAAAGCTATTTTTATGTGACCGATGGCTGGAAGGTTTACCCAAGTTTTATCCCCGATGGAGACCAAATTGTGAGTAAAACATATATGACACGGCTGGAAAATGAAAATACTCGGTTACGTCATTATCTTGCACGCCTTCACCGCAAAACTTTATGCTATTCCAAATCAGAACAAATGCTGAGATACTCGATTAAATTATTACTTCATTATTTAAAGTATAAAATTGTACCAACATAAATTAATTCATCCCTTCATTCAGCAATGCCAATTTCTATGTTCGCCAATTGGCATGGCAAGAAAGTAAATATATTACTGATCAATGGGATGTATCTCTAACCTGTGGGCTAAGTTCAGGAATGGGATGTATAGGAAAATCAGAAGATGGTAGTCCAATCGCTATCTACGTAGAGTAGGTTTTTATTAAGGAGGTGAAGTCAGGGAAATCATTGCATTTACTCAGAATGAATAAACTTCCATCTCCTCCACGTCCAATTCTTAAGTTTTCATCTAAGTAAGTAATATCTAGTGTGGCAGTTCTATTATTAGGATTATTAGCAGGGACAACCTTAAAGGGATTGAGTTGAGGGGTATTAATGCCGACAATCTTCTCAATCGATAGGTAGCGTTTGTCAAAATAAACGTTGATGCGTTTGTTCGATGGAAGCTCTAAGTCTTCTTTGGCTGGCTCAAAGCTAGCTGTCACTTTGACATATCCCGATACTAGCCCCAGAGGATGTTTAACCTTAGCTAAATTGAAAAACAATTTATTTGCAACATCAATCACTTGATAAACTTTACCCAGCTTTAATCCCAATGGGAGGGAAACTAAAGAACGGATTTCTCTTGCAGTGGAGTATTGGAGTTGCCAAGCTCCTTCGAGTAAAGAGGTAGCGTAGAGAAGAGGATTAAGATTGGGATTGACGCTCTCCAGTTCTGTCGTCAATTGTTCAATTTCTTCGGCTAAGGTTTTGTCTATCTGCAAGTCGGTAATGGGAGAACCATTGCTCTTAGTTGGAATATTCTCAAGGCTGGCTTGTAATTTTTCCTTGATTAAAAGTTGATTGTTCAATGATTGAATATTTTAATTTACGTATTTTATTACTTTACAGCTATTTTCAGGTAAATAGACCACGCGGTAGGGGCACAGCAATGCTCATTGGTGTCAACTTTTGCCAAAAATAGCTTAACTGTTGGCTTCGTTGCCCACCTGACGACAGATGTGGTTCAAATACATGAAAACTGCTGTAATTCAATTCAACTTTTATGCACTTACCGCATAAAAGTTGAATTATCTAAATGAGATTAGTCAATGAGTTGTGGGGTAGGAATTTGCGTATCGATGTCTGCTTGGGAATAAGTGGGAAGTAACCAGGTACTCTCACCCGCCTTGAATACTTTGGCAGGTTCTACATTCAATTCAATGGCACCGGTGGCTGGATTGGTTCTAGCAAGAGACTGTGTGCCATCAACGAACTGGATGGCGATTGGTTCAGTAAGTTCTTGTGGTTGAGCGTTTGGGCCTAAAACTACTTGAGAACCTGCGGGTAAGTAAATTCCATCACAATCCCAATCATCATCCGTGATTGTTCCTGCACCTAGAAAGTAGAGTTGGGTTGGAGATTTTTTTGGTTTGTTGGCATAGACAGCCAAAGTCTTTCCAGTTTCATTACGGCACTGCGCGCGCTTTCTAGCTGTTTCTATGATATTTTTCTGAGATTGCAATTGTGCCAATCGCTGCTGGAACTGCTCAGGTGTATAGCCAGCTTGCTCAGGTGTATCCTTTACAGTTAGAAGTTGATTGAGTGCCTGAGTTACCTCAGTATAGTCAGCCCCCTTAGTAAAATCCTTGCTTGCCCAAGAGGGTTGAGCAATTACTAGGTTTAGCATCAACACAAGAGCGACAAGAATTATTTTGAGAAACTGCATATTTTCTCCTTTTTTTAATTAGTCTTAAGTACTAGTGAAACTTTACCAGATTTCAAAACCTGAAAAATTTTGACTGCATCAGTAATTTTGCTTACGATCGCGATCGCACTAACCAATAGCTGTAAGATAATTGTCAAACCCTTAACTGTGTCACCGCGATATTGCCGGAAAAACAGACATCCACATCGCTACCAGGAGTGCGATCGCGTTTGCCATATTCCCCTACATAATAAAAATCATCGCCTTCAATTCGATAGTTCACAGGCAAAGGTTTAGTACAGGGTTGGCAAAACACTAAATTAGGATCGGGTTCTCCTGGTTGCAGATGCGGCAAGTTCACATTCCAAAAACTTCCTAGTTCTAGAGGACGCTTGAGTAAGTCCGCTAAAACTTCAGCTGTCAATTTGGCAGCTAGATCCCAATCAAAACTCTGCTTGGCTTTGCGATACTGGGAAATTGCAACTCCAGGAATACCGTGCATTGCCGCTTCCCGCACGGCGGCCACTGTGCCAGAAATATAGGCATCGACTCCTAAATTGCCCCCAGCGTTGATACCTGAAAGTACAAAATTGACATCTGCGTTAATTTGTGTTATTGCAATTCTCACACAATCAGCAGGAGTACCGGCGATCGCATATTCAGTCTCAGAACGTCGCTGGAGGTTGATAGCACGAGTGGTAGTAACTTGATGTCCACAGCCAGACTGATGCTCGGCAGGAGCCGCGATAATAGTATTTATGCCGTTTACAGCTTTGAGTAGAGCTTGGATACCGGGGGCATCAATGCCGTCGTCGTTAGTTAGTATGATAGTCATGTATGGCAATCCGATAGCGAAGCGGTAGCGAGTCATCGAGCGTCTTTGATTTCTGAATCATTTGTAGAGAAAGGGAACAAGGAATAGGGAACAGGGAATAGAGATGTACCGAGTTTTATTCAAAAATCGAACAGGAGTCCCATGTATATTATTGAGATAGATTTAGCTAAAATATCAGAAAAATGCAGATATATCGCTTTTTCGGTAAGCTCGGAATATATTGCATAGAAACCAGCGATCGCTACATCACCCATCAATGGGTAAAGCAGGAAAAGCTACTTGCAGATATGAAAAAATATACTCGATTCTGCCAAAAATATTGATCATAAGATATGATTTTTAGATGGTTTGCAAATTCCGCCCTAAGCATTTGGGTTAACTCCCAAAATGGGCGGTATTTCTTGTGACTAGCAAGAATGTTAGCCTCAAGTTAATGCTTGCAGCCACCCTAAAAGAAGTTTGTGCAATCAAAAAATCCTGTGTAATATACATCAGGGAACAGGGAACAGGGTTGAAAGTCTCTTGATATATGGCTTTGTACTTAAAATTTGTACCTCACTTACCTAGAATCTGCTGTATCTCTGCTAGAAGTAGTAGAAATTTCATACTGGAGAAAATCGGGAAAGAGGTGATTTTTGCAGTGGTTCTGTAGTATTTTTGGTGCAAGTCTGTCTTAGGAATCACACAATGAAACAGCTTTTCAAACAATTATTTAGCAGTCAAAAACACCTCATTCAGCTAATTCTACCTTTGGTGACGGTTATTATTTTAGCAGCCTCACTGTTTGCCACACCTGCTTTAGCCACAGGTGTGTATCAAATACCCAGCCTGACAGCAGGGAATAACACCTGGGTTTTGGATCAAGGTGAAGTTATCAGCCGTCTGAATGAAGGTAAAATTAGCAGCGCTTTCGAGGATTTGGCAAAGCAAACAAATAAGGAAGTCAGAATTGTGACTGTTCGCCGCCTCGACTACGGTGAAACACCAGAAAGCTTTACTAAAGAACTGTTTGAAAAATGGTTTCCCACAAAAGAAGCCCAAAAGAATCAAACTTTATTGGTGATTGACACAGTTACCAATGGTACTGCTATTCTGACTGGGGATGAAGTTAAACCTTTACTCACTGACGCTATTGCTGAGAGTGTAGCGACTGAAACCGTAAGTGTGCCATTACGCAATGGTAACAAATACAATCAGGCATTTCTCGATGCAAGCGATCGCCTTGTCGCCGTCCTCTCCGGCAAAGCCGATCCAGGGCCACCTAAAATAACTGACAATGTACAGGTAGAAGGCACCTACAAGAAAGCAGAAGAAACCGACCAAGGTAATGCTACTGCTTGGGTAGTAGGATTGTTAATTGCCGCCACCGTTATCCCAATGGCGACTTACTATATCTATCAGATAAATCAGCCATCATCTGATGGGTAATGGGAGAGTTGTTCAATTTTAGATTTTTAATTTTGGATTTTGGATTGAAAGAAAAATCTAAAATCTAGAATCTAAAATCTAAAATTGGCTTAATCTTGAACATACTCTTGCCTTGTAACTAAAGCTACCTCAGCCCGAACAAATTCTCGACCCAAATAAGCTGCATGATTTAATTGAGTTACAGGAGGGGGCTGAGTTTCTTCAAAAATCTTGACGCAGAGTTCTTTTGCCGTTCTCGCGTTAAAGACTGTGGTATGAGTTCGTTCTACCTTTTCTCGCGCGGGAATTACCTTTCCCGTTTCGGGATCGATAGCTAAACCGCGATCGTCAATTACATTTGTAAAATGCTTGGCATAAATTAACCCTGCATCTCGATCTAAGTAAATAATAAAATATCCACCGGGATCGAGGTCAATATGACGCTGGGAAAGTTTATCATCAATTGCGGCTAAATCTTCAACTATTAAATCCATAAGCATTATAAAAAGAAATTTTCTTTCTTCAAGATTTTTATACTCTATATCAAGTGTAATTCGTCGTTTACCGTCTGCCTTGGTAAACTTTTAAGAATCTCGGTTACTAAATGGCAACTCTGCATTAATTGCCTCAATCTGCTGCTGTTCGAGTTGATTCACTTCCTTAATATAGGGACGTATAATTTGTCCTAAACGATTATTGTAAAATCGGTGCAAACTGTGGTTGGGCATGGCAGGGAAACCACGGCGTTTTTTATGTCGTCCACCCGCGCCAGGGTCAAAAATTTGGATGCCGTTAGCGATCGCCCACTCAATTGGCGCATAATAACAAACATCAAAATGTAAGCAATCTATTTCTTGAAAACTTCCCCAATAGCGTCCATAAAGTTTGTCATCTTTAAACAAACAAAAAGACATTCCTAAAGGATGAGAGTTATCTGCCTCGCTATATGCAGCAACAAACAAGACTCGATGGCGATAATCTGAGTGTAGCTGCTCAAAAAAGCGCTGTGTGAGATACTTACTACCCCACCAACCAAACTTATCACAGGTGTCAGCATAGAAACGGTGCATCAAGGGAAACAAAGACTGAGGAATTTCATCACCAGTCAGTGGTTGTAATCGTAATCCTGCTTTCTCCACAGCTTTGCGTTCCCGCTTGATATTGCGGCGTTGATTGGCGTTAAACACCTTTAAGTAGTCATCAAAAGTTTTAAAGCCTGCATTTTCCCAGATGTAGCTGTGGTGTAGCCAAGTTGTAAAACCATGCCGTTCCAGGATAGGACGCCATTGGGGATCGACGTAGAGAAAATGACACCCAGAAATTCCATTTTTGGAGCAAAAAGTGTCAATTTCATGCACCATTATGGCTGTAATTTCATCCTCATCTTCTCCTGGGGCGATTAAAAACCGATAGCCTTCAGCCGGGGTAAATGGTGTCATTCCCAGCAATTTTGGGTAATACTGGACTCCGATGCGATCAGCTAACTCTGCCCATTGGTGATCGAAAACAAACTCACCAGAACTATGTCCTTTAAGATAAAGTGGCGCAGCAGCAATCAGCGTTCGATCTCGCCACAATGTCAAGTGATTCGGCAACCAACCAGTTTTGGCCGTAGCACTCTGGGAGGTTTCAATATTGTTCAGCCACTCCCATTCTAAAAATGGCGTTTTGAGTGGCATTGCCAAAGCATTCCAGGCATTTTGGGGTACTTCAGCGATTTTGTTCGTCCAAACGACAGAATAGCGAGGCTTAGGTTGTTCCACTTTTTAGAAGAGTAGGGAGTAGTGGGGAGAGTAGGCAGGGGGCGGGGAGATGAGGGAGATGGGGAGAGAAGATAATACTAACTCCTAACTCCTAACTCCTAACTCAGCACTCCTAATGCCCCATGCCCAATCAATAACTTAACTTAGCGTAATCTAATCTGCGGGTCGTTGCAGGCGATAGTGCAAAAACACTTCTTGCTCAACTGTATTCACTTCTAAAAGTTGCAACTTGGGAGCTAAATTGGGTAAAAATCCTTTCCCATCTACAGGTGTGGGTGCAGTATTACCACCTAAAATCAGCGGACAAACAGTCAACCATAATTCATCAATTAAATCTAATTCCAGTAAAGAAGCGACTAATTTACCTCCACCTAAGACTACCAAGCGTGTTATATGTAGAGTGGCTAGATGCTTCAAAGCTGCGGGAATATCAATTTCTCGCGTTGGTGTTTCAAAAACCAGAATTTGCTCAAATTCTGAAGGGCACTCCTCTACTTCATTTCCCAGAGTTGAGGAAAGCGTCTGTAAACGTCCTTTCCATGAAACCGCTCCTGCTGTTGTCGTGAGTAACCAACGTCTAACTGGTTGCTGAAAAAAGTGAATTTCCGGATTAAGGTTTGCAGAACGTGTAGTCACTATATGAATTGGCTGCGGAGGCTTCCCTGCTTGGGCCCGAAGTTGCACTAGAGTTGGATCTGATACTGTAAGTGTTGTTCCATAAGCGCCCAGAGTACCAGCACCGAATAGAACAGCATCAGAGGCAGCGATTTGTTTTTCTAAGTGTGCTTTATCAACCCTTGAGCCAAATCGAGCAGGCGATCGCTTAAAATCTGCTATCTTACCATCTACACTCATTGCTAAAACAACTGTAGTATGAGGACGATGTTGCAACATTAACTTGATTTGATAGTTTTAATATTTTCTTTAGTCGTGTATAAATTCTCAAAAAAACCATGCCTGCAAGCTACTGTTTTACAATTTCACCACTGTATTTATATGCAGCACAAATCACTTTCATATCTAGCATCTACAAGTTTTGGTATCCCACGTTTCTTTTTGGATTATAGCAATTTGTTATTTTTAAACATTGAAAATAAAATTCTGATAATTTAATAAAATGTCTCATCTAGCTGGTCTAATTACATATCTTTGCTGTTGTGGTTTGCAGATGCAAAGTGAGACACTCGATGACTAATTCCCGCCAATCTTCTTTTCGCCGAATTTTAGTAACGAGAATATTGCTGCTGTTCGTTCCAGTTTTACTTGTAGGTGAGATTGTTGCCTTAAATAAGGCACGTTCTAGCATATTGGGAACTGCGCGTCAAAATTTAACCGAAAGCGCCATCAGTAAAGGTGAGAGAATTGGAGATGCGCTCGCAATCTTAAAAGCTAATTTACTGAGTGTAAGTAAAACGACAGTTATTCCGTCAGGTTCGCCCATACAAGAACAAGAAATTCTCACGCAGTTAAGGCAACAACTTCCAGCCAGTATTGAATGCATCCAATTGACGAATCTGCTAAACCAGAAAATAATTGCTAGTAGCTGTGGAGATAAAGCTATTGGAGAATTGATATTACCTTTGCCAAGTGACGGAATCGATGTCAAATCAATCTTGCCACCAAAGGCAGGAATGACTGGAAAAAGAAACACACAAAATCAACTGCAAGTAGTTTTATCTGCACCAGTTTCCGATAGCCCAAGAAATTTAGTTTACAGCTTAAGTATTCAGTCTGCTTTGTACCAACAAACCAGAAATCCACCTGGCTCGCTCACAGGTGCAATGGTAGTGATTGCTGAAGATGGTACAATTTTGGCACACCCATTTGCAGACTGGGTGGGAACTAATATCAATCAGCACCCTTATGCTTCTCAACTCAAAAGCATAATTAAAAATGCGTTGGTGCAGCCCGCCGCAGGCATCGCTGGGCGAAATGATTCGATAAATTTGTCTTTTACAGATGGCAAAGAATTAGTAGCTGGCTATACAGCTATTGCAAATCCACTTAGTCAACAGCAGCAGGAAAAATGGGTAGTCTTAGCTGTTACAAGTGTTGAGAATGCGCTTTTTGGTTTAGAAGAAATCAAACTAATTCTCATCGTTTTGACCGTTGGTTTGATTGGTGCAAGCTTGTTAGCATCCCTATATTTAGCTCCTTACTTGGCCCGTCCTGTAGAAGAATTGCGAGATTACGCTCTCAATATTCACTCTCACCACGCTGCACAACCAGTGCCGCACAATTTTCAAATTCGGGAATTCAATCAACTGGCCCAAGCCTTAGACCAAATGGTAGAACGGCTCAAAGCTGGGTCAGAAGAACTAGAAATAGCTTGGAAAGAAGCAAAAACCGCTAACCAAATTAAAAGCCAGTTTTTGGCTACGACTTCTCATGAATTGAGAAACCCATTAAATATTATTATTAACTGTATTCGCCTGGTTGAAGATGGCTTATGTGATGACCGAGAAGAAGAAATGGAGTTTCTCAAACGTGCAGATGAAACAACGATTCATTTGCTAGGTATTATTAATGATTTACTCGACATTTCTAAAATCGAAGCAGGTAAGCTTTCCGTCGTCTCTATACCCCTTGACCTCAGACAAATATTGTTAGAGGTGATTAATTTACAATCAGTAAATGTTCAACAAAAGGGCTTGCAATTGAAATGTGAGTTAAATTCCCAAGTTATACCAATAAAAGCAGATGCGCCAAAACTAAAGCAAGTGCTGATTAATGTTATCGGTAATGCTACTAAGTTCACCGACACAGGAAGTATCACCATTACCACAGAAATTCAACAAAGTAGTGGTCAATCTCAGGTGGTAGTCGCCGTCAAAGATACAGGTATAGGCATCGATCCAACCCAACAACATAAACTATTTCGTCCCTTTGTGATGGTGAATGGCACAACCACGCGTCAGTTTGAAGGCACTGGATTGGGACTAGCAATTTCACGAAACTTAATCGAACTCATGGGAGGCAGCATTAGTCTTGAGAGTGCAGGACTTCATCAAGGTACAACACTGAAAATTACCTTACCTTTGATTGATATCTCGCTGTTAGCCGCTCCTAACAAAGAAGGAAATGTAGAGGATTTGGGATTATCTTCTGGGAATGACGGCGCAAAAGCAAGCCGCTACCCTAGCCTACAGGATGGGGGAAGTTCCTCTTTGGGGAGTAATAAGCCTGCGAAAATAGAGCTAGACAAAGAGATGTTACCAAAGTCCCTGGTACTAATTGGTAATGAGACTTGCGAGATTCGTCTTTCACCGTTGCAAACTATCCTAGTAAGTCTTCCAAAAAGAGGAGTTTGTGCGAATGGGACTTCCGAAAGGTAATTTTTTGACAGTTCAAATCTCGTTTCCAGCCGGAGGCTGGAAATGCTGCTCAAAAGCGGCTCTGCCGCCAGTAGGAGAGGCGGAGCCTCTAGGATGGCATTCCCAGTCAGAGACTGGGAACGAGATAATATCTAAAAGCTTGTACTAGGCTGGTTTTCACGTTAAGTTGACACCTATGGGCACTGCCGTGCCCTTACAGCTTGCGATATAATTTTGTACCTCATCTGAATGAGAACCGCTATATTGTTGATGCTTGATGAGCATTTAAAAAAACAGGTTTCCCACCTTGCTCAAGAGATGCTGTTAGAGCAGTAAGAATTTCTACTAACTCAGTGCCTACCCACCCAGATGAAACTTCTGAGGGAGTATTGTTGAGGATAGAGACAACAAAAGAGGAGCAAACCTTCTGCAATGGTTCCCCTGGCTCTAATTCCAGCACCACCTGCTTTTGATTTACAGGAATAAATTGATTACCCTGCTGTTCAAACTCTCCATGTAGCAAGGTTAGAGGTGACGATCGCAACATTTCATCAAAAATCAAACTACCAAGGCTACCTACAATCCCCAGCCGTCGCTGCTTATCAGAATTCAGCCAGCACAAATGAATATAAGCTTGAAAGCCATCTGGGTATGTCAGTGTTACCCATACTAAATCAGCTAAACCTTGAGATGGAGAGTGGGTTATTTCCCTATTGGCTTGCCCCTGCAACCACACCGTACTTGTTGCTTGTACTTTCACAGGAATTTGACCTAGCCAAGCGTTAAATATAGCAATATCGTGAATAGCTAAATCCCAGAGCGCATCAACATCTTGGCGGACAGGCCCTAAATGGGTGCGGGTAGCGTAACCATAGCGTAAATCACCTAATTTACCCGCCTGTACTACAGTTTTGCCTCGCTCAACTGCTGGGTGAAATAAATAAGTGTGGTCAACCATGAGTATTAAATGATGCTGCTCTGCTAAATGGCAAAGTTCCCGACATTCTACTGTTTTGAGAGTTAAGGGTTTTTCTGCCAAAACATGGTATCCCTCTTGGAGAGAATCTTTAATTAAGGCATAGTGGGTGGTAGCTGGAGTTGCGATCGCTACTCCTGTCAACTCTGGCAGTTTCTTTAAATCTTGCCATTGAGTTGTTAATATTACACTTTCATCTAAGTTAAACTGCTGATTGACCGCCGCTAATCGTTCTGGGTGGGGATCTACTACCGCAACTACACTTACTTGGGGATCTGCTAAGAAATTCCGCAGCAGATGCACTCCCCAACGCCCAACCCCGATGACAGCAATTTTAATTTGGTTTGTCATTATTTATGAGTCATTAGTCATTAGTCATTAGTCATTAGTTAAATAACAAATGACTAGCAACTGATTATCAGTTTATTTATAATCTTTTGAGTTCAGGGGTTTTGCGGATTGGGTATGGCTAAAAAAGCTACCTTTGCTGCGGCTTGTTCAGCAGTTTTTATCGATCGCCCCTTACCTTCTCCAAGTTTGTTTCCGTGCAGCCACACTTCGGCCATAAAACGTTCTTGATTGCGGTGCGGTTGACTGACTTCTACAACCCGATATTCTGGTAAAACTTTAAATTGCGCCTGAGTCCATTCTTGGAGAGCAGCTTTGTAATTAAGTCTGGCAGGATCGAGGCGAATTTCTGTTGCTAGTTGGTGGAAGTGGGGATCTAGCCAAGAGCGAATCAGTTCCAGATTTTGAGTACTTAAGTAAAGCGCACCCAGAACTGCTTCAAAAGCATCTGCCAGTCGTGACTCTAGACCAACTTTATCAGCGGTAGCACTACCAGCGACTAGTAAGTATAATTCTAAACCATAAACTCTGGCCAATTGGGCGAGGATGCGATCGCTCACCAACACCGAACGAATTGCCGCAAAATCCCCTACTGGACAATCGGGATAATTTTCCCATAACACAACAGCCGACACCAGGCGCACCACGGCATCGCCAACAAACTCCAGCTGTTCGTAATTTGCCGACTCAGAAACAGTGGGATGAGTGAGCGCTAAATCCAGTAGTTCCCACTTTATAGGTGCTTCTAGCGATAAACCTAATTTTTGGACTAAACTTTCGAGTTGCCGTTGACGGCGTGGATAGGCAAGGGGCATTACATGATAAGGGGAAGGGGGCAAGGGGAAGGGGAAAGGGGAGCAGAAGGGGAGGAACTAGCTATATATTTTATATCTCTAAATCTCTTGGACTATTACTCTAACAACTTTTTGCTACTTCTCTCTATCTAGCTTCTCTTGGATAGCTTGACGGCAAAATTCAGGAGGATCGTCTTTAGCTTTTACTTCTTCCTTCATTTCTTTGGTGACACGCAAATGTAGATATTCAGTTAATGGTCGTTCTCTGTCCGTGGTGAATGGCTTTAAGTTATCTGGATTACCTTTATTTTTAGACATTGTATAGAAATACAAATAAATTTATTCTCCACGTGTATATCAGTGGAGAATGTTAAATCGATGGGCATCTTAGCCTGAGAAACTTGCTGCCCACCGATTTCCACTTTTACAAGAGGTAACTCTATTTTATGTTTACGCGCACAGAATTAGAAGTTAAAAGCTTGAGAGCGTTACGCGATTTATGTCTGATACAGTATGGCATCCAAGCAATAGGGAATCCTGCTGATAAGGCATCATACATTAACGCACTTCTGACCTTCTCTGTTATAGCCTGCAAGCAAGTGTCAGAAAATAAAGGATTGAAGTCTCCCATGTTCTCTCAAGTAGAAGCGCTAGAAGCGACACTAGAAGCTATGGGAACACCGACACCAGAGCAGTCAGCATTACTCAAGGTGACGATGGAGGGAAGGAAACTAGAGTATCCAGCACGGTACAGTCAAGAGAAACTGTTTGAACTCTATCGAGTTAAATGGCATCTGGATACAGCATTAGAGATATTGGGAATGCTTTAAATGATGAATTAGCGATGAATTAGCGATCGCACAAAACCCGTACAAAAAATAATAGAGTACAAACCGTGAAAGGTTCATACTCCATTAGAGGGGAGAGAGCAGGACATAAGCCGGGTTCTGTTCTCTTGCGAGGGCAGTTATCTATCTGGGACGTTTGTTACCAAACGCCTCAAGCGGCTCTCATTGAGCGGAACTGGTAAAAGACCAACCATAGTCCCTATCGCCTTGCTCCCAACCGGGGTTTACCGAGCCAGCACCTCTCGATACTGCTGGTGCGCTCTTACCGCACCTTTGCACCCTTACCAGAGCAATTAAAAATGTAAAATGAACAATTTTTAATTTTACATTTTTAATTTTTAATTGATCTGGCGGTATCTTTCTGTGGCACTATCCTCACGATCGCTCGCACTGGACGTTATCCAGCAAGTTTGGTCTTTCGGGAGCCCGGACTTTCCTCAAACCAGTGACTAAGACTGATCTGCAACCGCCTGCGCCTACTCTCTCCTTAGATCCAGTGTAATCTTGGATGGCATAGTGTGTCTGGTTGCTATTGCTTTTTTTTATTCCAAGGTAGAGCGTAAGTCCAAGGTAGTTTCCTGACTGTGAAAGGACAATTGATAATACTAATGGGAGGAAAATCACGACCTGGGGCTAGACCTAAACGCACTTCAGATATCCTCAGCACCAGTTGCAGGGAAAAGTCTAACTCTTTTCTTCTGTTAAGAAAGTCGTTGTACAACTTTTTTTGCCCTTTTTGTAGCCCATTGATATCAATTAATGGTTTTTTTGCTGAATAGGTTCCAGCTTCTTTATCGCGCTCGAAAACATCTTCTGCTGTCACAGTTTCCGAAAGTGTTTTCTTGGGAGCAATTAGGCTCGGACTTTGGGGTACTGCCAAGTCACGGGTTAAGTCTGGTGATTTCCGAATCACGCGGCGCGATTGCTTGCTATGTTCAACTACTAAAGAACTGTTATCCCAGTCAACGTATACGGCAACATTATCAGATTTATTTTCAATGCTAATTCCTAAATCTTTCAAATCGTCAATTGGATATGAGGCTTTGAGTTTAAAGGAAATTCCAATTTTATCGTCGAGATTTTGTTCTTTTAGTTGCTCATCAACGGTTCCTTTCTTAAACTCAAACTTAATTTGATCATCGATGGATTCAATCATGCGGTTAAAAACATAAGAGACACCGATAATATAAATCGTCAAAACTATTAAATTTTGGTCGCTACTCCTCATAACTCAAAAATCTTAACTCCCGGTGCTAATGAATATATATTCAGACTTATTGCTCATCTGCAATTTTTAATTGCGCTTGGCTACTACAGAATTTTGTAGCCAGCCTCGTCGCCAAAAAAAGAATAGCAAACCAAGTGCGATCGCTAACATTATTGCCCAGCAAAGTGGATAACCCCAATACCAATTCAACTCAGGCATATTATATGGCGATTTTTCAGTATTGAAATTCATACCATATATTCCAGCGACAAAAGTCAGGGGAATAAAAATTGTTGAAACTACCGTTAGCACCTTCATGATTTCATTCATTTTGTTGCTTACTGCCGAAAGGTACACATCCATTAATCCAGATGCTAGTTCTCGGTAAGTTTCCACCATATCCATTACTTGCACCGTATGGTCATAACAATCTCGTAAGTAGATTCGCACGTCTTCACTAATCAAATCACTGCCATCTCGAATTAAGGCATTAATTGCATCCCGCTGGGGCCAGATAGCACGACGTAGTTGTAGTAGTTCTCGCCTAATTTGATAAATATCTTGTAGTGTTTGTGGGGTAGGTCTGACTATTACCTCCTCTTCTAATTCTTCGATTCGCTCACCATAAAGCTCCAGCACTGGAAAAAAGCCATCAATAATTGCATCTAACAGGGCATAAGCTAAATAATCCGCTCCCTGTTTACGGATGATACCTTTGTTTTTTTCAATCCGCGATCGCACGCCTTCAAAGCAATCATGTTCTGGTTCTTCTTGTACTGTCAACAAATAATTTTTTCCTAATATCAAACTTACTTGCTCGCTGTAAAAACCACATGTTCTTTCCTTTGGTACTACCATGCGGGCAATGAATAGCAATTGGTCTTCATAATCCTCTGTTTTGGGACGCTCCGGTACATTGACTACATCTTCTAAAACTAGAGGATGTAACTCAAAAACATTACCCAATCGTTGTAATATGTCCTGACTACCTAAACCTTGTACATCTACCCAAGAAATTGATTCCATCTCCAGATATGAGACACACTCCTCTGGAGTTGCTATTTGTTCGCGAGTGAAATTGGCTTGGTTATAGTCAATCAAGAAAATGATCGGTAGCGGAGCGTCTGCATCAATAATGATGGTTCCTGGTAAAGTCCCTGGTTGGTGATGGAACTCATCTTCATATCGCTTAGTGGCTATTTTGGGAAGGCGACGCAGTTTTCGTACCATGCAATATTACCTACATTGGGCATGGGGCATTGGGAATTGGGCATTGGGCATTGGTAAAAACAACTGGACTGTGATCCGAGAGACGTTTTGATTGATTTCAGCTTTTACTATTAATATTACAAAAATTAATACAAAGACTGTAATTTTTAGATTCAGGAATTATTGAGGTTTGGTAATTTAGAAATCGGCATTTTTTTAGTGGTCAGTTGTACTCACGACTAATTACTGATAACTATGATGATTATTTTTATTTATGCCCAGCTACTTCCCAGCAATACAGATAACATATTGCTCCTGAATCAGCAATGATAGATATAAAAAACAGTTTGCCTTGGCAAGACAAACTGCTTCAAAAAATATTTATCTGGGTCAGCAGAAGTTAGAACATGCCCATACCGCCCATGCCACCCATGCCGCCCATGCCGCCCATACCACCCATGCCGCCCATATCAGGGGCAGGAGCGGCGGATTTCTTCTCTGGCTTTTCAACAACGATCGCTTCGGTGGTTAAGACCAAACCAGCAATGGAGCCAGCGTTTTGCAAAGCTGAACGCACGACTTTGGCAGGGTCGATAATACCAGCAGCAATCAAGTCTTCAAATTCGCCAGTAGCGGCGTTGTAGCCAATGTTAAATTCGCTATCCCGGACTTTCGAGACGATTACAGAACCTTCAGCACCAGCGTTGTCTGCTATTTGGCGCAAGGGGGCTTCTAGCGCTCGTTCGACAATATCAGCCCCAATTCTTTCTTCGTCATTTTGTAAGGTCTTTTTAATCGCTTCTACTGCCTTAGCTAAGTGAATTAAGGTTGTCCCACCACCAGGAACAATACCTTCTTCCACAGCAGCTTTAGTAGCGTTGAGCGCGTCCTCAATCCGCAGCTTACGGTCTTTGAGTTCGGTTTCGGTTGCTGCACCCACTTTAATCACTGCCACGCCGCCAGCGAGCTTGGCGATGCGTTCTTGCAGTTTTTCTTGATCGTACTCAGAATCAGTTTCTTCTAACTGTCTGCGAATTTGACCAATCCGCTTTTGTACCTCTGGCTTGGTAACACTACCAGCGACAATTGTGGTGCTTTCTTTGTCAATGGTGATTTTGCGGGCAGTTCCCAGCGCTTCTAAAGAAGCGGTGTCCAAACTTAAGCCAATTTCTTCCGAAATCAACTGTCCATCGGTGAGAATCGCAATATCTTCTAACAAAGCTTTGCGGCGATCGCCAAATCCAGGTGCTTTAATGGCAGCTACGGCTAGTACACCCCGCGCTTTGTTGACTACTAAAGTTGCCAAAGCATCACCTTCAACATCTTCAGCGATGATCAGCAAGGGCTGACCAGAACGGGCAACTTTTTCCAAAATCGGTACTAAATCTTGGATGCTGCCGATTTTTTTATCTGTCACTAAAATGCGGGCATTTTCAAATTCGACGATTTGCCGCTCGTTGTTGGTGACGAAGTAGGGAGAAATATAACCCCTGTCAATCTGCATCCCCTCAACTACTTCTAGTTCGGTGGTTAGGGATTTGGATTCTTCAACGGTAATTACACCATCTTTGGTGACTTTTTCCATTGCTTGAGCTAACATTTGGCCAACTTCTTCATCGTTACCAGCAGAGACAGTAGCAACTTGAGCGATCGCACTTCCTTCTACTGGCTTGGCTATCTTGGCAATTTCTAGTACCAATGCCTCAATAGTTTTGTCGATCCCGCGTCTCAAGCTAACAGGGTTACTACCAGCCGCGACGTTCTTCAAACCTTCTCTAATCAAGGCTTGTGCTAAAACGGTGGCGGTGGTTGTCCCATCTCCAGCGACATCTTTAGTTTTTGAGGCCACTTCTTGGATGAGTCTTGCACCAGTATTTTCCAAAGGATCTTCTAATTCAATTTCCTTGGCAACAGTGATACCATCGTTGACAATTTGAGGTGCGCCAAATTTTTTCTCTAAAAGAACATTGCGACCTTTAGGCCCCAAGGTGATTTTTACGGCATCGGCAAGGGCGTTAACACCCCTTTCTAGAGCTCGCCGAGATTCCTCGTCAAATGCAATAATTTTCGCCATGTTTCATTTCTCCAGCGCTTCCATTAGACAATTTAGCACTCACAGCGCCAGAGTGCTAATCTCTCAAGCGGCTCAAGTTACAAATGGAAATAAAAAAAATTGATTAATATACAGGTGATGCTCATATTAGATACTGGCAGTAATGCTTGAATTGGGAGATGAATCTAGAGAACTCCCTTAAGTACCTCGGTATTGCCGACCCTGGCGGCACCGGCTGGTTGGCAGTAGTATTTACGTTCCTCTTGGCTTGGGTTGTAACTTGGCGTTTAATTCCGACAGTACGCAAATTCGCCTTGCGGGTAGGTTGGGCTGACCAACCAAACGCCCGGCGACTAAACCGAGAACCTTTACCCAATGCTGGGGGGCTGGCTATCTACGCGGGTGTGATTGCCGCGCTGGTATTAGCTAGCCTTTTACGACCGATCGAACTCCAAACTGTATTAGCTCAAGTGCTAACTATTCTGTTGGGAGGTTCGATATTAGTTCTTGTAGGCTTTATTGACGATCAGTTCGGCTTACCGCCGTCTGTGCGATTATGGGCGCAAATTGTTACGGCACTATTACTGGTAGCTAATGGTATCAGTGTTAA
Organism: Nostoc sp. C052; assembly: GCF_013393905.1. Taxonomy (GTDB): domain Bacteria; phylum Cyanobacteriota; class Cyanobacteriia; order Cyanobacteriales; family Nostocaceae; genus Nostoc. The sequence continues at coordinate 5,135,075 of NZ_CP040272.1, read as the reverse complement.
AGTCCTATTTGGCACTCCCATCGACTCGTTCCTGTCCATACTGCTCACAGTACTATGGGTAGTAGGAATTACCAATGCCATCAACTTGATGGATGGTATGGATGGTTTGGCAGGAGGAATCAGCTTTATTACTGCCATGAGTTTGTTGGCAGTTGCAGCCCAATTTAACAATCGTGCAGCGGCAATTTTGGTACTTGCAGCCTTGGGAGGTGCTGCATTGGGCTTTTTACGTCATAATTTCCATCCGTCACGAATTATTATGGGTGATGCCGGAGCATACTTTTTTGGCTATGTGCTGGCAGCAACTAGTATTTTAGGTAAACTGCAACAAAACACAGTTTATGCCTTAATTCCTACGGTTTTATTTTTGTTGTTACCGGTGCTAGATACAACTCAAGTATTTGTGCGGCGGCTACTAGCAGGAAATAACCCTCTGAGTACTCCTGGCAAAGACCACCTGCACCACCGCTTACTTGCTTGGGGACTATCCCAGCGCCATGCTGCGTTCACCCTTTGGTCAATTACCCTAGTTTTCAACTTGCTGGCGATGAGAATACAAGGTATGAGTTTGGCTGTAATGGTGGCTACTGCCAGTAGTATTATTATTCTTTTGGGTTTTACTGTTTGGCAAAGGATACGCCAACAGCCTTAATTGGTCATTGGTCATTGGTCATTAGTCATTAGTCATTGGTCATCTAGCCCTACTAAATGCAGCCGCACACCTGCTGATGTCTGGATGAACTAAGGAGAGTAAAGAGTCAATTTTACTGTTGCCGCGCTATTGCCACAACAGGTATTCTCAGATGTGGCGAATTTCAGCCAATATCTTGCGGTCAATTTCAAGTTTTGGCTGGATGCTACGAAAGAGTGCGATCGCGATTAAATTTCAGTCTAAATCAGCGATCGCCACATAAACTCAGTACTCTTTAAGCCATTACCATACCGCCATCGACGTTAAAAACTTGTCCGGTAACGTAGGCGGCGGCGGGATCGGCGGCGAGGAAGCGCACCATACCAGCGATTTCTTCAGGCTGACCGAAGCGACCGAGTGGGATGTATTTGAGAATATCTTCGGGGTTATTGAGATCGCTGGTCATATCGGTGGTGATGAATCCAGGGGCGACGGCGTTAACGGTGATTCCGCGAGTCGCAAGTTCTTTGGCAACGCTTTTGGTGAAGCCGATTACACCTGCTTTGGCGGCGCTGTAGTTGGATTGGCCTGGATTGCCCATTAGCCCCGCAACGGAAGTAATGTTGATAATTCGCCCTGAGCGCTGCTTCAGCATGATTTTACTGATGGCACGTGTACATAAGAAAACACCAGTTAGATTTAGGTCTATCACAGCTTGCCAATCCTCTGTCTTCAAACGCAAAAGCAGATTGTCGCGGGTAATACCTGCATTGTTGACTAAGATATCCACACGACTAAACTTTTCAGTGACGGTCTTAACTAGTGTCTCTACTTGCTCAATTTTAGAAACGTCAGCTTGGATCGCGATCGCTTGACCTCCCGCATCTGTAATTTCTGTAACAACTGCCTCAGCAGCAGCACTCGAACTGGCATAATTAATAATTGCGATCGCTCCTTGTGAGGCTAATTCAATTGCGATCGCGCGGCCGATTCCTCGTGATGCACCTGTAATAATTGCGACTTTATCTTGTAATAGTGTCATTTAATGTTCCTCAATCTTAGAAATACTGCGCTAATTATCTTATGGTGATTTCGGGAACATCTGAATATTGTCTAGATAATATCTAACTCTTGTGGGATGACAATCTTGCTAGCATGATACAAATTAGATAACTATATATCGTTTTTAGCTAGATATAGCCCTACTGAATCAAAAGCGCAGAAACAAGATCCCCGACTCCTTAAAGAAGTCGGGGATCTGTGAGTTGCAATTCTCACAAATCAAATAGATTTCTACATAACTCGACTAACACGAATTAACATTTTACTATAATTAAATATCTATAGTTAGTTTCTCTGTAAATGGATGAATGATTCTAAGAAATATAATTAGCCTGACTCAATAGACTAGTAAGTGTTGCAGTTATAGCAATCGTAGACATCACTCTCGTGAATATCTTGATAATTATTTGGTTGCTCAGAATAGGTTTAAATACATATCTAATGGAGATGCACAAACCAAAACAAGATGCGTTCTTTATTATAATTATTTAATATTTTGGTTAGCAAATCAGTCTATATTAACTAATCTAATCTTTTGCCAACAAAAACCATAAACCTATACCGATTTTAGTTTCTAAGAATTACCATTGAAACAAACAATTGAAAATCGGTGTGTGTCATAATGGCAACTCAAAAAGAATTTAACAGCTTTGATGATATGCTGTCTGCTTCTGATGTACCTGTATTAGTAGATTTTTACGCTGAATGGTGTGGTCCCTGTCAGATGATGACGCCAATTTTAGAGCAAGTCAATAATCAACTTAAGGATCGCTTGCGGATTGTCAAAATTGACACAGAAAAATACACGGAATTGGCTACTCAGTATAAAATTGAATCTCTCCCAACCTTGGTATTGTTTAAGGAGGGTAAGCCTGTGGATCGGATAGAGGGAGTAAGGCAAGCAGCGCAGTTGGTGCAATATCTACAAACAAAGATTTAAGCTAACACTTAGAATTTTGATTTTGGTTCTTAGAGGCGCGAAATATCGCGTCTCTTTTAGTAAATAGTGATTGAACTTCTAGCAGATAAAACCTTAAGCAAATATTAAGCATATTTACTTATACGTCTAGAGAAAGTAGTTTAGAAATTAGGATAGCCCTATTGTATAGATATAACAAAATATCTTGACAAGTAAAGCAATACATGAACGATAAGCAACAAAGACCAGACAAAGCCTATATTTGGGTGAATATTGATTTTAATAAGGTTAAACATAGAATAGATGCGGTGACTTACCAGATTGAGCGGGTTATACAAAAGCACCAACTTTCCAATAAAACTGGTAAATCAGGTAAAAGAAATAATTAGGTTATGTGTGAGGCGATATCTATGATGCGCTACGCCAAAAATAAAGTGCGTAGCGCATCATAGATATCACAGCAGTTTTGCATAAAATATTTTGGGCAAAAAGACAATATTATTCGATAATTGTCCACCGAATTTATACTTATTTATTAGTCATTATTTTATCCTCGACACTCCTGAAAAGGAGTGTTATTTTTGTGAGGATATTTGCTTGCTAGTTATGGTGTAAAAGGGTGTAAAGAAATGATGGGATGGCTATTTGGAGGTCTTGTCAAACAATTTGAGAGTGCCGCTAAGGAGGTTGTCAGAGATAGTAGCAAAGAAATAGCTAACTTGTTTGATGACAAACTTTACCCTTTAGCTGACAAGCTTGATTATATAGCTCAAGAAAGCATTAATCATGCAATAGAAAGAACCGAGGAATTAGAAAGTAAGGTTAAAGCTGACATTAAATATCTGTCAAATACAGCAGATGAAAAAGTTAAGCATCACCTTGAGAAAATAGATAAAATTCGTGAACAAGCTCTCACTGAGACTATTAGTAAAACTAATTTTTATTTAGAAAATAGAATTAATCAAATGTCACTAGCTGTAATGCAGGCGATTAGCTTGTCTCAAAACAGCATTGAGCAGAGTTTGGAAAGAATCGAATATTTAGAAAATAAGTTATTTCAAGATGCTAATCAAATAGTTGATAAAATATCTGAACTGATAGATGGCAAACTGGAACTAATTCGGAATGAATTAAAAAAATATTTAGTTCACGGTTTACCCAGTCCTCTTGATAAATGTAGACAAAGGCTCAAAATAGCATGGAAGCCTGGTGGTCTATTTTCTGATATCGAACTTTATGAGTTAAGCGAATGCTATGAACTGAGTAAGTTAGATGAGAAAACATCTATCGACGAGGTATTGAAAATTTATGGACAATTACAACAAAATTCCGCTATGATGGCTGCTTTAGTAAGAAATTCTCCAGAATTAAAAAACCGAGCTATTAAAGACTGGATAAAATATGGTTTACTTTGTAAATTTTGGCGTAGTATCATGAATAATTATGATTTCAAAAACAATGTTATATCAGAGGATAAGTCTTCACAAATGTTATTAATAGACAAGCAATAAAATAAGCAAAGTTATTTTATGTTCAAAGCAAGTAATGATAACTGGAAAACGCCATTAGGATATTACGAAAAAGCAATTGAAGAACTCAGGCGTACCCGTGAAGAGTTGCAGGATATGAAAGCAAATAATATGCATAATATTGAATCAACTATTGCAAGCTTCCAAACGGAAATAAAGGAATTAAAATCTGAGCTTCGGACTATGCAGGAGCGATTGGCAAATACTGAAGAAACGGCAATAGAAGCTCAGATGACCTTAGCTGAGACTCAAAAAGCCTCACTAGCCGCTCAAACTGAACTACAAGCCTTGAAAGAAATTATGACTGATGAACAAAATTCAAATTATAGAATTCTCGAAGAATTAGTTCAAATAAAAGAGCAAATATCTCAATTACCATCTCAAATTTTGGAAACAGATTCGCAAACATCAGTTCTTAAATCTTTATCAGATGTGCAGTTGCATCTGTCTCAATTGGCAGCAGAATTAACTCTTGTATCTCATACTTCTGGTATTGATTACAGAAAATTGCAGGAACTACTAGCAGAACAAAAATGGCAGGAAGCTGATAAAGAAACCTATTCTACTATGCTCAAAATATGTGAGCGTGAAGAAGAAGGCTGGTTAGATGATGGAGAAATTAAAAGGTTTCCTCGTCATGACCTTTATATTATTAATAAACTCTGGGTTCAATATAGTGAAGGCAAATTTGGTTTTAGCGTCCAACAACGTATTTGGCAAGCCAAAAAAGATTATAAGCGCTTTGCTTATAAAGTTGGATGGCTAGCAAGTCTTGCTAATAATGAATGGGTTAAATATGAAGAATATACTTTCAGCTTAGACGCACCTAAAGGACACTTTCCATCTATATCTCGGTTAGTGGGTTTAGATTCTACAAACCTTGGTGGGGTTCAGCATCGAGTAAAGATTTTTTTGTCACGATATTAGTGATATAGGGCAATATTGTTATTAACCACCAAAGTTATCCTGTAGCCTTGCGTCGCAGTTTGCTTTAGAGGCAAAACCCTAACAGATGATGTTAGGAAGGTTAGGGTAGTTTAATCCCACCAATAGGCAACAACTACTGCATCACAATCCTGGCGAACATCTTCACCTAATAGCGCTCCTTCCAATCTAGTTCTAAGTCGGCGCTTCAGCCGCAAACCGTAATCTTCATTTGTGCCATCAGTGACTTCTACTGAATCAGCTCGCCATTTTTTGCCTAAATCTAAAAGCTGTGACACTTTTGTATCTTGGTTCTCTGTCAGGATGTATAGTGTATCGGCAGGATAAGCAATGAAATGGATTATGCTGGTTTCAGGCATGGGACGATAGTTTGCCATTGCAAGGAGGGTATCGACCATACCACCAAAGCTTAAACCGTTTTCATCTGTTGCAAAGATTGGTTTTGTGAACAGAAAGCTTGCCCATAAATTTCTGTGGTTGGAAAGGTCAGTAATTACCTCTTCCCCATCAAACTCATTGAATCGACGCTGCCAAACCAAGGCAGCAAAGAGTTCTTGGGGAGAATATGATTTCGCAATCGATTGGATTTTGCCTAAATCTAGGATCATATTGACGGTAAGTAATATTTTTAACAAAACATTTGTAACTACCCTTGCAGTTTATTTACCCAGTGCCTGCTATTCTTATAGTTACTTCGGTCTGTCATAGCAGATAGATTATCCTCGATAATGTTTTATTTGTGAGCGCTCATATACCATCGTGGTAATGTGGGTGCTTTTACTTTATCGCTGATGGCAAAAATCCGGTTTAATTTTGAGGCGATATTTGGTGTTTGGTACACTAAGCTGATAATGAAGCTTTAACTTGACCAAAACGGCGATCGCGATTTTGGTAGCTCAACAAAGCCTGATGAAATGCTTCTCGATTAAAATCTGGCCAAAGAATATCCGTGAAATACATCTCTGTATAAGCCATTTGCCACAAGAGGAAATTACTCAATCGCATCTCACCGCTAGTACGAATCAGCAAATCGGGTTCTGGAGTGTCTACGGTGTAGAGGTGTTGTTCTACAAGACTTTCATTTACTTGTTCGGCATTGAGTTCGCCCTGTTGTACGAGTTGAGCTATTTGACGGCAAACTCTGGTAATTTCGTTGCGGCTACCGTAATTGACTGCAACAGTAAAGTGGATTGCTTGATTGTTCAACGTCTCTGCAATTGAACGTTCCATTTCTGTTTGTAGAGACTTAGGTAAAGCTGATAAATCTCCAATAAAGGAAATTCGCACACCTTCTCGATGCATCTGAGCCAACTCGCGATTTAGTAATCGCTCAAACAAATGCATCAAAAAATCTACTTCTTCAACGGGACGCTGCCAATTTTCTGTTGAGAAAGCGTAGGCTGTCAACGCTTTAACTCCCCAATCCTTACAGCAACGCAATAGTTCTTTGAGTGTTTTTGCTCCTTGGCGATGTCCAGCGATGCGCGGTAATCCTCGGCTGGTTGCCCATCGTCCGTTACCATCCATGATGACGGCGATATGTTGGGGGATTTTTTGGGGATTTAAATCGGTGGGTAATCTTGATTTGTCATTTGTCATTTGTTATTTGTCCTTTGTTTTGACTAATTAGTTTCAAATAAATTTTGTAAGTACTCTGGTGTGAGGGTGTTGTTCCAACTCCACAGGCGATGCATTGTGTAAGTGAAGGTGAAGAGGAGAGTTGTTTTGTTGGTTAATGACCAAGCATTCCAGTTAAGGGTAGCCATCATGCGGCGGAGGGTACGTATGAGGTTATTACGCTGATAGTTTGGCGATCGCGTTTTAATCAGTGTGCGTCCAATTCGCATCAACCCAGTATCAGGAAAACTCCAGACTCCAAACCCCCAGAATTTGGTCATGTGGTTGATTTCATCTTGTGCTAGTTCCTCTAAAACATCCTGGAGTGCGCCAGTGGTGTGAGCCATCAACCAAATATAAAGACAGGTTGCACCGTATTCTGTGGCAATGCGGTGTAAGCCGTGGCGATATAAGTCTTCGTTGGCGTCATCTGTGGGGAGATAGCTTCTAACAGTCCGAAGTTTTGGGGTAATTTTCTCGCCTGTTAATTGGGTGTAGATTTTGATTAATGCAGGTGTGTGCTGACGTTCTTCCTTTTCCCACAAACCAAGTTCCAGTTGCTCGCCATTTTCACCGACAGTTCCACCAACAAACCGAGCCATCTGAGGATGCAATTTTTCTAAATACTGGCGACTGGTTTGGGTATAGCCACGAATGGGAGCTTCTGTGTCCATCGCACCTATCAATATAGACAAAAATACCTCTGCGTCTAAGCCGATAATTTGATTGCGGTTAATCGTCTGCCAGTCGATGAGTTTCCAGGGACGCGGTTGGGGATTGGCAAACTGTATCGGTAAATCTTGCAGACGTTCATGTAGTTTTTCGACTGCAATATATTTGTCTATGAGTGAACGAATGCGGCGCTGTGTTTGCAAGTAGTGAGGGCTGGGATAGCTTTGACCTGCTAAGTCTTCTGTGATTGGGCTGAGGGTATTAAGCATATTTTTATACTTAAATTTGTATCTCTATGCCCAATAGCCTAAGCGATCGCACTTCGCTTTGTCAGTCGGCTGAAGTCGGCAGTTTTATGTGATGCAGTTGCAAAAGTCGGAGGAAAAGTTGGATGAAATTGTCACATTTTAATTCAGCAATTATTTATCTATTAGTGACAGAGTAATTAGAATTAAGGAAAAATGCTATGAAGTTATATTTTAAGCATGAGGCTGAATCTGACTTAGGAATGGGGATTGCTTATATAGAATTTGATGGCGATTGGGCCTCCAGGCAAGTTGAGATTTATGGGGATAAATGGTTTTTATCTAACACAGCTTATCATCCAGAAACTAGAGGACTAGCCTTGTGCGACCAACCACTATCAGAAACTTGTTTAGGAACAGAACATGAAATATCAGAAAGTGAGTTTGAGCTTGTTTGGAGTGAAGCTCTTAAAAAGAGTATGTTAAATAACTAAAAATTGTTGTCAAAATAGCAATACTTTTAAAGCACTAAATCAGTTTTACTCTAAGTAATGCAATCGCCCCTCAATCTTCTGGCAATTCTCCAAATTGCTGACGATAACGCTCAAGTTGTTTTTGCGCTAACTCTAACTGTTCTTCTGGAGTTTGATAGCGATTTCCTTGTTGATCATACCAATACAAAACCTGACGCTGGATATTACCAGATACGTATTGCTCTCTACCGATTCCCAAACCAATTTCTGGCATCCAAAAAGGTTCACCAATTTGCAATTGATAGCTACCATCTACTAAGCGATAAACTTCAAAAGGTTGGTGACGGTCTCTTTGCCAATACTCTGGATTATAAATAATGTAGTACAGTACCCCTAACTTGGCATAAGTGTCTAATTTTTTGTCGTATTCTCCACCCGGAGTTAAGGAAACAATTTCTAAAGCCAAGATAGGTACAATATTGTTTTCTTCCCAAACAACATAGCTTTTACGAGATTTACCTTCCTTGCGACGTTCTACACCTAAGCTCAAAAATCCGTCTGGTACAATCGGCACAAGTGGACTAACCCCTGTAGTATGGTAAACGCCCATATCCACGCTGAAAAACCAGTCATTACGGTTTGCCCAAATATATTGCAGCAAGAAAAGAAGCAGGTTAGGAATAAAGTTCTGGTCTTCGTTATCCACAGGGGTATCGTCTGAACAAGGAAGTTCAGCACTGCTAGGCAATTGACGGGGGTCTGATTTCACCATAAGTAATGATGGTGCTGATGTTACCTAATGAGTTTTATTCTAGACGATTCGACGCGGACGATATACTTTAGGTAAACGTTCCAAGTTAGTAGTGATGAAGAATTTTGATATTCAGCTAGATGAAAAATATGCTCAAAAGCTTGCCTACATTCAACAGGAGACTGACCAAGATACAGTAGAGGCAATTAAGTCTTCGATTGAACTGCGCTATCAACAACTTCAGCAACAAAAAACAGATCAGTTAGCTAAACTCAAGCAAAGTAAATTTATCGGCTGTTTCAAAGGAGAAACTGACTTAGCACAACATTTCATTAATTCGTAGCGAATCCTCTGCGTACCTCTGCGCTTACCTTTGCGCCCCTTTGCGTTTAAATTTCAACCCTCAATTCCTTATAAATTTACGCAAAGCTGAATTTTGAATAAAGTTTGCAAAAGTAGGGAAAAAAGTCGGATTCACAGAATCTTATCCGAAAACTCCAGCAATATAACTGTAGAGTAATTTATAGTTGTCCCTAAAATCTGAAGTACCCTTGTCGTTACACAATGGACGCTGAAGCAGCATTAGCATGGTTAGACGCCATAATTCCCCCGCAGACTGGGGAACGGTTGAGCGATTTGCAAAAAGTGATTCTTGTGCAAGTTTGGTTGGGTAGAAAATACTTGGATATCGCTCATTCTTACGGTTGTACGGAAGGACACGCCAAGGATGCTGGTTCTCAGTTATGGAAGCTGCTTTCTAAAGTATTGCGAGAAAAGATAACCAAAAGTAATTGTCGCGCTACTTTGGAACGGCTTCTGAGAAAAACTACTGCGATATCATCAAGTTTGATTGATTACTCGCGATCGCCTCACTCAACCCCAAAATTAGAGGATACCAATTTTATTGGACGAACAGCTGCGATCGCTCACCTAAATACTTTGGTAAATCAGGGATCAAAAGTGATTGTTATCCAAGGTGAGGGAGGCTTAGGCAAAACTACTTTAGCGCAGCAATATCTCCAAACTCAGGGGTTTGATTTGGTTTTGGAATTGTTGATGGCAAAGGAAACGCAGAATATCACCCCCGCCGAACGAGTAGTAGAGGAATGGCTCAAACAAGACTTTGATCAAGAACCTGGGGTAGAATTTGGCGTAACTTTGGGACGACTCAAGCGCCAACTCCACAATCGGCGGATTGGGGTGTTAATTGACAATCTCGAACCTGCATTAGATCAACAAGGTGGATTGATTGCTTCTCACCGCAACTATGTAGAACTATTGCGGATTTTGGCTGATGCTAGGGTGCAATCTGTTACCTTGATTACTAGTCGCGATCGCCTTTGTGAACCGGGGCTAAATGTGAATCACTATCGGCTTCCTGGTCTGGATGAAAGTGCATGGCAACAGTTTTTTAGCAAGCGGGGATTAACTATCAACTCGTCAACCTTGCAAATCATGCATCGCACATACTGCGGTAATGCTAAAGCAATGGGAATTCTCTGCGGTTCGATTCAAGAGGATTTTGACGGTGATATGGTTCTTTATTGGCAGGAAAATCATGCCGATCCGCTAGCAGCAACCGACTTAAAAAATTTAGCAGTTAGTCAAATCAATCGTTTACAAGCCCTCGATCCCCAAGCCTATCGCTTACTTTGCCGTTTGGGATGTTATCGCTACCAAGATATACCCAGCATCTCATCTCAAGGGTTGTTTTGTTTACTGTGGGATGTTCCATCCGATCAACATCGTCAAATCATTGTCTCGTTGAGAAATCGGTCTTTGGTGGAGTGTGATAAGGGTGAATATTGGTTGCATCCCGTGATTCGGAAAGAAGCGATCGCGCGTTTACGTCCCAGCGATGAATGGGAAATTGCCAACCACAAAGCCGCAGAATTTTGGACAACTAGTATTAAACAAATTGAAACTTTTAAAGATGCTTTGCAAGCTCTTGAGGCATATTATCACTACATAGAAATTCAAAAGTTTGAGTTAGCAGGTAAGGTAATTTTAAAAAGCCGAAATAATCAATGGCAGCAGTTTTTGCCTCTTGGTAGTACGTTGTATCGGATGGGGTTAATTCAACCCATACTTACGGCAATTAATCAAGTTGTTCACAATCTGGAAAATGACCAAAATCTCAGTGAACTTTACAATATATTAGGCGATCTATATTGGATAACAGGTAAAATTAGCCAAGCGATCGCCTGTCAAGAAAAGACTATTACTCTAGCAAACCAAACACTAAAATTACTTGTACCTCAGCCAGAAAATAAACATACAGTTTACTATTTGAGGATGCTAGAAGTAGATTCTTTATTAAGTATTGGTCTTTACAAAATAGATTTGTGGGAACTAGAGGCAGCTGCAAAGTTATTTCAGCAAGTAATTTATCTGGCTCAAAATACCGAGCATCATCGCTGGGCAGAGAAAGCCTCAGTCTGTTTAGCTTTGGTGTATTCTTATTTAGGTTTGCGTGATGCCTCATCTGCATTAGCAAATGTAGCTTATCAAAATATTACGAACGAAAAATTGGTAGAACAAACGGGAAGATTTGTCTATTTCATGCAAATTTTAGGTCAAACCTACGTCAATTTAGGCGAATTTTCCCAGGCAAATCAGATATTCCAGCAAGCTTTGACTTTTGCTGAAGAAAGTCACTATATGCAGGTAAAAGCAAAAACTCTCAATGGTTTAGCAGAAATCCATCGACAACAAACAGATTTTGTATTAGCTCTTGCCAATCATGCAGAAGCAATCGAACTTTTGGATAAAATAGGTGCAAAATGCGATCTAGCTGAAGCTTATTTTCAATTAGGTTTAACTAATCAAAAGATGGCAAAGCCCGATGAAAATCAAATGAATTTCAATCGGGCGATTCAGCTATTTACTGAAATTAAAGCACCGAAACAAGTTGAAAAAATCTGTAACCTGTGTTAATTAAATGTGTGTCACTTGGTTAAGAAGTAAAAAGTAAAAAGATAATCCCCATAAATAAATTGAGGGGAAATGATTAAGTCCGTATTATTTCTCTCTACAAGATGCAATCCTGCGAACGCGGCACTTTCCACCCGAAATAAATTTATGGGCTTCAGACCCTATATGCTGAGTGCAATTAATTTTACTTTTTACTCAGCACTTGTTACTCAGCACTCAGCACTGTTTTGGTGAGTTAGTGCAACACCAATTTATTCATGGCGAGTATAGGAATCCTCAAATTGAGTTTTGAGTCTCTGAGCCATAACTGCCAAAATAATTAATGTTATAGAAGTAGATACTGCGGCTATTTTTATTCCAGAAGTATCTGTAAGTATTGCTATAGCTGCGAAAGCGATCGCAACTCCTATACAGCTTTGTTGTAATCGTTTGGTTAAGCGATAAGCTTGGTTGCAAGAATTACAAATAAGTGTGTGTTGTGAGAATCGGTCTAAGGTTTTTAAATGTTTATTCTCCTCGCTATTATCAATATTTTTGGCAGTGGAAAAACCTTGATAAAAAGGCAAAGATGAGCCGTATTTATCTAACCACCTGCGATATTCAACGACTAATGTATCTGATGTTTTGAGCGGTAAATACAATTCTTTTAATTTTTTTCCTAACCGCTCAATTTGTGCCTTTTGTTCAACAACTATTTGCAAATCACCTTCCAAGACTTTGTTACGGGTGATTATATGATCTAGCCAAGGAGGCATCAACTTCGTTTTCAAATCCCAAAAGTTACTATAATTTCTGACGAGAATCCGACATCTATTTCTACCGAGGGGAATTGAATACAAAGCTGTTCCCAAAACTCTACCTTCCTGTTCGTTGCCAAGTCTGTAAAGAACTAAGTTTGGAGCAACAAAATCTAATAATTGCCAGGGCTGATTGGGGTTTTTTGTCTTTCGATATCTTCCACGAATTCCTTGATGGGAACTCTCAAGGACTTCTATTTCTAGTGGTTGGGCTTCAGTGCGATCGCTAAATATACCCTCATGACTAATAGGAATATGCGCGGGGTCAATAACGTTTTCAATAAAATAGCTTTGGTCATAAGGTAAGTCTCGCATGTAATCTAAGTTAAAACATCCTGGTTTATCCCAATCTGGTACAGTTGGTATTAACTCATCAACAGCGGCTTCAGCTTCACCAGCCCAAATCCAAATAATTCCTTGACGTTCTATAACTTTAAAGGATGATACACAAGCACTAACAGGAATTTTTGCTTCTTTTGATAACTGGGGAATATGCAGACATTTACCATCTTGGCCAAATTGCCAACCATGATATAAGCACTCTATTCTACCATCAATAATTTGTCCATCAGACAGTCTAGCTGCACGATGGGCACAACGATCTGTTAAACAAATTATCTTTCCATCAATGTTTTTGAATAAAACAAAGGGCTCATCATATAATGAAAATCTATAGGGGCGATTTATAGGAAAATCTTGGAGAAAACACACAGGATACCAACATTTTCTCCAATCAAATTCTGACTGAGATTCAAGAGTCTCGAAAGTAGAATTTTTCGGTGTCGGCTCTGTTTTTTTTGTTTCTAATATCATAGTTTTCTCCAGAATTATATCAGTCTATTTATCAGCAGAAATTATCCAATTTTGTATCAGTCTAATTTTCTTTGCTAAAATCTAAATAAAATTATAGAAATTTACCACCACTATACTTAGCTGTGAGGCGTGTATACTTAATTTTTTTGCAATTAAAGCAGTTTTCTTTTATATGAAGTACAAAGTTATGGGTTTCTAGGCAGGAAGTAGAAACTCTTTAGTCTAATTTTGAGTTCTGCATTTTCTACTTCATTCACTTGAAAATTGCTGTAACTTACAGAAGGCTATCTCAAATATTTATCCTATACACACTTTTTTATGAATATTTACAACCCTCCTCCGGCACAAATATCTGTCTAATTCATTTTTTACTGAAGTTTTTTGAAGAAGAATTCAGAAGTCAGAATGGGCTAAACGCCCCGCTAACGCTAAAATTACAAACATGTTCTTGCAAAATTGGAATGCTCCCTAGTCAATGTCTTAAAATTGGCTACAGCTAATACCATAGTAATTATTTACTCAGCCATTGCTCCCATTGTTGAGCAGAGCGATCGCGTTCTGCCTGTGGCCCATCAGGATCATAACTTCCTAAACTCTGCCACAACTTATTCCAGTCATGTCCTTGGGGTAACTTACTCACCACAGCTTTAACAATCAAAAAAGCCCGTTCACGAGTCAAATCATTGGGTGCTTGCAGCAAAGGAACAACCAAAGGCAAAACTTCTTTCCCCCCTCGCATTAAAGGATACATCGAAGCTGTGTAGGGATTGTGTAGTATATCAGGGTAATCATCAAGGGTAGCAACCAAAGCAGCCAATGCACGTTTATCCCCTAATGTGTATAGAGCAGTGGCAGCACGGGCGCGTACTTCTGGATTAGTGTCATGGGTAGCTTGGAACAAAGCATCAGCACTGGCAGGGTCGGCAATTTCGCTCAATCCCTCAGCAGCAAGACGACGGGTACGGGGATTGGAATTAGTCAAGGCTTCCAACAAAATGGGGGTAGCTTGTTTGCCTAAACGGATCAATTCACCTAGAGCTAAACCGCTAGTGTCTTGATCTGTGGAGTAGAGCCGTGCTTTGATCTGCTCTACATGTGTTGCAGTCGCGTCTTGATTATTCATATACAAATTTCCTCCAACGACCAGTATCAAAACTGTCATGAATATTCCTGCCGTTCTCCAGATCACGGTGTCGCTCCTCCTCCACCGGCTGGTGCTGCTGCTGGCACATGCTGAAAGCTCAAAACAACCCGGCGATTGCCTCGACGATTTGCTTCTTTATCTTGGTTAGTAGTGGCATCTGGGGTAAAGTCTTCGGTTGATCCAGAGCCGATAGTTACAGCACTAATTTGAGTTTCAGCTACACCCTTAGCACGCAGGGCTGCTCCAACTGCCTGCGCTCTGCGTAAAGATAAATCCAGGTTGTGTTGAGAAGCACCGCCGCGTCTGTCAGCGAAACCTTCGGGAGTAACTTTTACGTCCGGGAAGCGCCGCAGGTAATCCAAGAATGTATCGATTTTGCCTGTTTCGCTGGAACTTAGTTGGTCGCTATCGAAATCAAAGTAGAAAATGACTGGTTCGTGTACGTAAAAATCTCGATGTTTCTCCAGAGCCGCATCGAAAGTGGCAGATTGCCCATCCTGTGCTGATGCTTGATCGTTCTCAACTTTCCCGGCACGAATCTGGAAGCCCCAATGAAGCGCACCATAAGTTGTCATGGTGTCTTCTCCCCTAGCCACCGTCTGAAAGTCGAAGTTGAACTCACCAGCCCCTCCAGGAGCGTCGGTTAGCTCTGCGGCTTTGATATCGGTGGGGTCATCGGAGCGTTTGTAACCGATAGTGGCTCCGCTTGCACCACTGGAAGAAGGCCGCGAAAGTCCAGGGGTTGCCGGATTAGGTTGAGCTGGATCGTTGCCAAAGGGATACTGAGCAGGTAAAGCACTTCCAGCTGGGGCATTGGTTCCTGTACCACCGTGGGCAGGTGCATCATTGTGTAATACATCGGTGAAATATCCGCCCTCAACTCCTGTGGTGGCATCAGCGGTGGTGCGTAGGCTAGCACCACGAGCCGCAGGTAAAGACTGAGGTTCGACGTTTGTGCCTGTAGCATTTGTCAAACGCACAATTTGAATCAGTCCAATTTGGTTAGAGTAGGGAGCGGTGGTTTTGGGTTTGAAACGAATAGTAATCGGTAGACTCGCCCCGTTTGGTGTAGCATTGACTTCAAAAGTACCGTGAGTCAGGTCGTATGTAGGGTTAATTGCTCGTTGAATTAATTTTCTCTGGGCTGCACCTGTCTGCTGCACTACATGAGTCAGTTCATGGGCGGTTAAGGCATCATTACCTGGTGATTTACCTGCACCAAAGAAAATGTTTTGCTGGTGGGTAAATGCCTGGGCATTCAAATCCCGATTCATCTGTACCGATTCATTACCTGTATGTACCCGTACTTGGCTAAAATCAGCACCAAAGCGCGGTTCCATAAAGGAGCGTACTGCATCTGGTAACGGGCTGCCTCCACTTTCACTGCTGTTTAGTCGAGTCTCAAAATTATCCTCAGTCTGGAAGCTGCCATTGGTAGCGAGTTGTGGCGATCGCTTTGTTTGCAATTCCTCTTCTTCTTCTGGCATTGCTTCCCGTTGCACCAAGGGAGTTATAGCCGCTGCTAGAGGTTTAGTTTGTACTTGGTCTTGAGTCTGTGTATTTTGTAAACCTATGGGTTCAGGTTGAGCCATTCGCATGATCTGGTCGGCGACTTTATCGGCTTCCTGCTCATAATAATCGTCTGGCGCACCAACTGTAAGTTTTGCCTGGGGACGATGCAAGGATATACGACTAATGTCGTGATTAAGGGGCTGTTGTTTGATGGCTTGTGGTTCCAATAATTGCTCATCAACAGACCGCACCTCTTGAAGGTCAATTGATGCCTCAGTTACCCTTTGGATTGAATCACTATTTGTTTGTAAACCAAAGCCACGTGTTGGAGAAGCTAGTGTAGGAATAGTTGAGGAGGCAAGGGCAGGATTGCTAAAAGTTGATGTGGCTGATTTCTGATGCCCAAGCGTGCGTACAACTCCAGTGGCTTGTCGTCCGACATCGCTCATCTCACCTTTCCTCCATCAATATTCTTAATTAACAGACATTATAGAATTTGTCTAATTGCGATCGCTATCGACTTAAGTGTAAATTATCCTGCTCATGCCTATTACTCAGGACTCAGCACTGAGTCTGGTAAATGAGCAGCACTCTGAATGTTTTCTAATATTAAATCGGGGCTATTACGTTTAATCAAGCCAGTTAAGACTTTACCAGGGCCAATTTCCACCACTCGCTGGATACCGTTAGCTGGGAGTTGTAGAGAAATTTCTCGCCATCTTACAGAACCAGTCATTTGTTTGTTAAGGCGTTCCTTTAAAATCTCGGCATCAATAGACGGAATTGGTTCTACATTAGACAACACTGGCACAATCGCTGGCTGAAATTCCACAGATTCTAGAATATCTTGGAATTCTGCCGCTGCTGGTGCGATTAAATGTGAATGAAATGCTCCAGAAACTTTTAGCGGAATTGCACGCTTTGCTTTAACTTGAGTCATCACCGCTTGTACAGCCTCAGTCGTGCCTGAAATTACTACCTGACCTGAACTATTATCATTTGCCAGCACTACATCAGGTGTTTGGGAAATTACTTTTTCTAACTGTTCGGGGTCAAAGTTGATCAAAGCTGCCATCATCCCACCAGAGGCACTATCCATGAGTTCTGCACGACGCTTTACTAGATATAAACCAGCTGACCACTCAAAGACACCCGCAATGTAAAGGGCAGTATACTCTCCCAAACTATGACCAGCAACTAAATCTGGCTGGTGTCCTTGTTCGCCCAGAAGATCGGCAAGAATGCTTTCTACCACATAAAGAATTGGCTGGGTGTATAGTGTCTGTGATAACTTTTCTTCTTCGTTTTGACAGATTTCGATTACAGACCAGCCCAAAATCTCTTCGGCTTGGGCAAATTTGTCTTTAGCGGCAGGTATATCTAATAAGTCCATTCCCATTCCCAGTGTTTGGGAACCTTGTCCGGGAAACACCCATGCAGTTTTAGTCATTGGTCATTAGTCATTGGTCATTGGTCATTGGTCATTGGTCATTTGTATTGAGCTTTGCCGTTGGCGCAGCCTCTCGTAGAGAAGTCTTGGTCATTAACAAAGGACAAATGACAAAGGACAAAATATTATCTTCCCCATTTAAAAATTGCTGCACCCCAGGTAAGACCAGCGCCAAAGCCTGATGCAGCAATGATGTCATTGGGTTTAATTTTACCTTGCCGTACCGCTTCATCTAAAGCTAAGGGGATGGAAGCAGCTGAGGTGTTGCCGTACTGGGCGAGATTACTAATAACCTTATGTTCGGGGACATTCAGGCGTTGGGCAACGGCATCGATAATCCGTTGATTGGCTTGATGCAACAGCAGCCAATCTATTTGATCGACGCTAAGGTTGGCTTGGAACAAGGCTTTATCTATAATTTCTGGCACTTTTTGGACAGCAAAGCGGTAAACTTCTTTGCCGTTCATCGTAATCGGTTGGTAAGTGCCTTTGGTGATATTTACATTAGGGAGTAGTTCTTGGGAAGCGCCTGTGTATGCAAGATTGAGGTGATGGTTTTGAGTACCATCACTTTTAAGTGCAAATCCTAATAAGCGATCGCTTTTGGCAGCCTGTAATACTACTGCCCCTGCACCATCACCGAACAACACACAAGTGCGCCGATCTTGCCAATCTACCCAGCGAGAGAGGATATCTGCCCCGATCAAAAGTACATTTTTGTAGGTACCAGTTCTAATGTATTGGGCTGCTGTCACCAGACCAAATACAAAGCCGGAGCAGGCAGCTGTCAAGTCAAAGGCTACTGCGTTGGTGGCTCCTAATAGAGCCTGAACTTGACAAGCACTACCAAACAAATCATCAGGGGTGGAAGTTGCCAGTAGAATCAGGTCTAGGTCTTCTGGTTTAATGCCCGCAGATGCGATCGCCTGACTACTGGCGGCAGTGGCGAGTACACTCAAGGACTCAGATGGCAATGCTAATCGCCGTTGACGAATTCCCGTTCTTGTGGTAATCCATTCGTCTGATGTTTCAACTACTTCACTCAATATCTGGTTGTGTAAGGAAGTTGCTGGTACTGCAGAGCCGCTTCCGGTAATTGCTACGCCTAAGTTTTGCACTCCTAATCCCCCAAGCTATCAGCCTTTTTGTCCTTTGTCTTTTGTCCTTTGTTCTTTGTCACTTGTCAGTTGTCCTTTGTCCTTTACAAATGACCAATGACTAATGACCAATGACCAATGACTAACTGCTCTCGCGCTCTAGGATGTATTGGGACTGAATTCGTTGTATCACCTGGTTATCAACAGCTTCTTTGGCCATGCGAATTGCATTAAAAATTGAAGGGGCTTGTGAGCTACCGTGACCGATAAAACAGACTCCTGCCACGCCTAACAGCAATGCGCCACCATGTTCTGCGTGATCCATTCGCTGCTTAATGCGCTTTAGGTTTGGTTTTAAGAGTGCTGAACCGATTTGACCGTGCAATCCTTGGGGTAATTCTTCTCGCAGAATTTGCAGAATCACTTCTCCAACAGCTTCGGCAAATTTTAATAATACATTGCCGACAAAGCCATCGCAGACAATTACATCAAAGCGGCCAGAAAGCACATCACGCCCTTCGGCATTGCCAATAAAATTAATTTGAGAATTTTCGCGTAGCAGTTGGTGGGCACGGACGGCTGCATCATTGCCTTTAGAGTCTTCTTCACCGATATTTAGCAAACCCACCTTTGGTTCAGTTGTACCCAAGACATACTGACTGTAAGCCGATCCCATAACACCAAACTGCTCTAAAAACTTGGGACGGCAATCTACATTTGCGCCGACATCAAGTACTAGCACTGGCTTACCAGCAATAATCGTGGGAAAAACAGTCCCGATCGCTGGGCGATCAATTCCTGGCAACCGTCCTAAGCGGAGCAAAGCTGATGCCATCGCTGCCCCAGAGTGACCCGCAGAAAATACGGCATCTGCCTTTTGCTGCTTAACTAAATCCATCGCCACATTGATCGAAGCCTTGCGTTTGCGTCTAACTGCATTTAAAGGCTCCTCATCCATAGCGATCGCTTCCTCAGCAGTCACGATCTCCACCTGCCCTAAACTTGTTTTTGATGGCAAGGCAGCTTCTATTTGTTGGGGATCACCAACCAACAATATATCTACACCCAATTCTTCTCTTGCTCGCAATGCGCCAGCAACGATTTCAGCGGGTGCGTGATCCCCTCCCATTGCGTCAATTGCGATCCGTATGCGAGTCGATCCCATTGCTCACAGCTTCTAGAAACCTTACAAATTTTACCAGATGGCTTTGCCGAAAATGCTTAACTTTCTGACCGCCAAATTACTTCTGTTACGATTGCAACAATTTTTGCTGGCTAGCTCAAGATAGCACGAATTGTTCGGTAGTAGGGAGTAGGGCATTGGGCATGGGGCAATTCAATTTTGGATTTTGAATTTTAGATTTTGGATTAAATTTCAATCTAAAATCCAAAATCTAAAATCTAAAATTCTTACTCCCCAGCACCCAGCACCCAATCAACTAGCATCCGAACGCCGTAGCCAGTTGCCCCTGCGCCGTTGTAGCCATTTTCTTTATCTGTCCACACTGGGCCAGCAATATCTATGTGTGCCCAAGGGGTTTGTTTGACAAATTGCTTGAGAAAAAGGGCTGCGGTAATTGCACCACCTGGACGCGGCCCTGTATTTTTCATATCCGCGATACCAGACTTTAGCCCTTCAAAATATTTTTCTTCCATTGGCATCCGCCAAATTTTTTCTCCTGAAGTTTCCGCAGCTTTTTCGATTTGGGAAGCTACACCTTCATCGGGAGTGTACAAACCAGCAATATCCTCACCTAATGCAATGACGTTGGCACCAGTCAGGGTGGCTAAATCAACGATCGCATCTAATCCCAATTTGTCGGCATACACCAAGGCATCTGCTAAGGTCAAACGTCCTTCAGCGTCGGTGTTGTTCACTTCGATTGTTTTGCCGTTTGATGCTGTAAGAACGTCTCCAGGGTGCATAGCGTGACCGCTAATCATGTTTTCGGTCGCTGCCGAGATAAAGTGAACTTCTGAGTCTGGCTTAATTTGAGCAATTGCTTTTGCTGCACCCAAAGTTGCCGCTGCACCGCCCATATCAATTTTCATAGTTTCGATGCCACTACCAGCGCCTTTAATGTTGAGTCCGCCGGAGTCGAAGGTTAAACCTTTACCAATAATTGCTAATTTCTTTTTAGGTGTGCCTTCTGGCTTGTAAGTTAGGTGAATGAATTTCGGTGGCAAATCGGAAGCTTGGGCGACTCCTAAAAAAGCACCCATACCCAGCTTTTCGCAGTCTTCCCGTTCTAGAATTTGCAGTTGTAAACCGTACTCCTTGGCGATCGCTTGAGCAGTTTCCGCTAAAGTAATTGGTGTTACCGCGTTAGCTGGCGCTGCTACTAACTGCCGTGCCAAATTTACCCCGGAAACGATTTGATGAGCGCGGGTAATCGCGGCTTCTTGTCCACCAAAACCTAATAAATCTATACTTTCTATTTGTGAACCTTTATCTTCTGGTTCGGATTTAAAGCGAGTATCTTGATAAAGTGCCAATTCTACACCTTCAGCGATCGCTTGGGCACTGGCTGCTGGATCGTTGTTCCATAATGGAAAACTAAATCCCAAAATTTTGCTTTTTTGCTTTTTTCCTACCCTGGCTACAGCCGCCGCCGCACGGCGCAGAGTATCTAGTTTGAGTCCATCTGGTTTGCCTAAACCTACCAAAATCAATTTCCGCACTGGGCTACCAGCATTTACACGGGTGAAAATAGTACTGTTGGCTTTACCTTTAAATTCTTCTTCAGCAATTAGTTCTTTTAAAACCCCAGCAAACTTTTGATCTAAAGTAGCCAGTTCTCCGGTTAACTCTACTGCATCTTCAAATAATCCAATTGCCAAACTATCGCCTGCCCACTCTAGCAAAGGCTTGTCACTAGGTTGAATTGTCATTTTGGGATTTTGTGTAAATATTCCTTCCTGTACCAGTATTGCTCAAAATTCTGGTTTCATGGGGAGGGACTGGGGATTGGGGAGATGAGGGAGTGTGGGGAGATGAGAATTTTGCTTCCCTCTCCTCCCAAACCCCCTACACCTCCCAATGCCCTATGCCCCAATTTTATTTGTGTCAATGTCAAATTTGCTGGCGATCGCTTCGATTATTTTTTGCTCAACTGGTGTAATCTGATTGTCAAGGTGGGCAATTTTGTAACACTGAGCCAATAAGGGTATGGCAAAATCACGATTCAGTTGATTGAGTAATATATCTAAAGGCTGAGGTGATTTGATATTTTGGGCAATGGCATCCAACGAGGTAGGAGTTAGGTTTAGAGCTTTTAATTCTGGTAAAATTTCTTTCCAAGTCTTTTCTGGATGACTAGCAAGGATCATGTGAACTAAGATTTGATCCGTGATGGCTTGTTGAGCGATCGCACTTTCTAGATATTTTTCACTTTCGGCTTTTAATGTTGCCAATGTCTGAGGCGATGCCAGAGATGTTGATTCATCCAGCTTGGTTTCGTAAAATCGACAAGCAGCATAACCCAATGAATAGATCATCGTTGCATTTGAACTAGCTCCAATCACCGCACCCGCTAAGGGCACATTTCGCAACAAGCCTAATCCCGCAGCTTTCAACAAACGTCCTCCACCCAAAGCCAATCCAAAAATTGCCAAAATCTCACCTTTGCGGGCAGGATCTTTTAAATCTAGCCCGTAGACAGATGCAATTTGATAAAGCATTTCTGACTGCAATTTTGTTGTGGCTGTTAAATCAATTGCCAACAATGCCACTGCTATTCCTGGCAAAATACTAGTAGCTAGTCCAACCGTGGCTGCTTTAGTTGCTTTTTCCACCATGATTCGGTGAGCAAGCTGGCTGGGTGATTCATTGGGATACTGTTTCTTGAGCTTATTTACCGCCGCTTCTGCTTGTTCTAAATCAACTAGGTTAGTATCACTAATTAGCCAATTGAGATTTAAGACTCCAGATAGTTTTCTAATCAGCCAATTTTCGCTGAGGCGATTCACAACCTGACCGCTGCTTTGAGTTGTTTGCTCAATAAACTTATGTGTTTCTTTTGCCGTTGCTTCTCCCACTCCTACTGCTGTGTCTAAAACTGCTTGGCCAGTCTGAGCAACAGTTTTAATCAAAGACTCTAATACAGACGGTTCATTTTCTATCAATGATTGAGTCTGGATTCCTACTTCTGAAGTTTCTCTGGGTGAATTAACTGATTTATTCACTTTTACTTCTTGGGGTTTGTCTGCCATTGCTTGTCACCATCCTGTAAAGCCTCTCTCTTTCTTGTAGCGAAAATATGAGTGGCTTGACATCTCCCAAAAAGTACAACTTATCAGAGTTAATAGGAATTATTCTGTGTATTAACTATAGACATGCGAAAGTTGACTGAGGTTCTGATGATAACCTAACGTCAACAGTGCCTTTTAAGAGGTTATTTGAAAATTCCAAATTAATACTAGCCCCGGCGATTACAAAGATACTGTTGGCGAATTAATAGGGGGTCTAACTCATCATTCCTGATTACTCTGATTTAAGTCCGTTGAAACGGACTTGAGCTATTAGCCCGAAATTTATTTCAGGGCGGGAAAGGAGCGCCAAACCAAGGTTTTAGGGGTGAGGGATCAAACCCAAACCCACCGTGAATTGATCAACAGTATCTTACAAATCGCGGCTATACAGACGAAACCCACCTCCGTGGGTTTGAAAGACTTAGTTTTTGGTTAGTCCGCGCAGGCGGACGAGAGTTTGTGTAGTAGCGAATTATATTCGCCCAAAACTTTTCAAATATCCTCTAAATTTTTACTTTTTCCCTGTTCGGTGAATTCACTATTATTGACCAGCGTTGAAAATTTGTTCTGCTGTCAAAATTAACTCAGAGAAACTAGGAGATATAATACGTTCGCTACCCATAAACTGACTAACTTGGTATTCTCCGTCAATTAGTTGATAAACTGAAATAGTGGGTTGTTTGGGATTACCAATAAACTTCCTAGCTGCCAATGCTGCATAGTCAACAATCCAATATTCGGGTATACCCATTTCTTCATAATCAGCAAGTTTCAGATAATAATCATCGCGACAATTGGTACTGACAACCTCAATAACTAAAGGAATTGATGTACCCTTAGTAACAGTAGAAGACTTTTCCCAAAAAGGTTCATCAACTAAAGCAACGTCATTTAGTATTAATACATCAGGGAAATAACCTGATTCTCTTTCTGGTGGTTTCACAATTGCTTGATTGGGAATAAAGTAGGGGAGATTTAATCGTCTAAACTCTAAAGTCAATTCAGCCGTCGAAAATCCTTTTATCCTTTCAAGTTTCCCTGTAGGCTGTGACATTTCAACAATTTCCCCATTGTGCAATTCATAGCGTACCCTAGAGTTTTCAGGATACCAGGTGATAAATTCGCCAAAGGTAACTATTTTTGGTAAGGCTTGGGTCATAATAATTGATTACTATGAGTTTGCTTTGATTTTAAAAATGCTGCACCTTCCTTTACTTCTTAACTCTACTTGTATCAGCTTTCCTTTCTAAAAATTCGTTATTATTAAGAATTTCGTAGAGATTAGTATCTTTTTCTAGCAAGCAAGCGTGTCCACAATTTGGCAATACCACAACCTTGTTATTTGGTAAAATATTTGCTATACGCTTTACTTCAGTTACGGAAGGTAAAAGGCGATCGCTACCACCAGCAATTAACAAAACTGGTTGAGTCAAATTACCTAACTGTTCCTCATCAACATGAAACTCTCGTAGCAAAGACAACCGCCAAAGAACCGTTTCAGCTGGGACAGAACGCATAGTTTTCAGCAAATCGTGGCGATCGCTGCGAGAAATGCGTGGCAAAGATGCTAAAAATGGTAATAATCCCAGTGCGCCAACATCATACAATCCTGATGGCACTAAGTAAGTTAGTTGAGATGCCCAACTTAACCAAGGGCGGAGATGAAAGGATGAAGCTGGGTTAATTAAAATGATTCGTTTAAATAAATGAGGTGCTTGGATTGCTACTTTCATTGCCAAGCAACCACCAAAGGACTCACCACACAGGTAAACTGGCCTCTGAGAGCTTTTTTCTAATTCGGCGTCGATCAAGTCCAATACACTCTTCGTTAGCATATCCCAAGTGTTAAGGTCTTTCCGGGGGAGCGCCAAAGAGCGCACATCAAAGCCAGTTTCTAATCCCGCAGTTTGCGATCGCAATAGTTGACCTGTTCCATCCATTCCTGGTAAATATACCAATAGCGGATACTCTGGCTGTACTCGTTCAGGAGTCAGGAAACAAGGCTTTAGCTCAACTTCAGAAATAGTCATTGGTCATTAGTCATTAGTCATTGGTCAATGGTATAAAACTTTTGGACTGTTGATTGTTGCTTTTGAGGGAAGTTCGGTGTTTTTGACCAAAAACAAATAATCCTTTAAGAACAAGAGACAAAAGTCGTGGGCACAATCCAAAATCTAAAATCGAATGGCTCTAATAGCAACCTTGACGCAGTAAATTGCCAATTTCACTATGACAGTGTTCTGTCAGTTCAGCCACAACAGTTCTAGCTTGTTTGCCATGATATTTTTGATGATATTGGGGCGTAATCCAATAAGGACGACCGATTAAGACCGCAACCCGGCGATAAATTACCAAAGGATGCCAACCACCTTGGTTAAATAAGGGTTCTGAAGGATCAAATACACTCAAAAGCTTTAAGGGGAAGCCAGAAGTGTTGACTTCTTCTAAAGAGGCGATCGCGATCGGTAAAATAGCTAAATCCTGTACATCAGCTCGTAATGCCAAATGAGCAAATCCCCGCTGAAACTCACCTAGATGATTTGGTTGAGTAAATTTCACCATTGGTTCAGTCCCTTCTGGGAATACTCCCACCATCTGCTTGGACTGCAATAGCACCTGCGACTGTGAAAAAAAGCTTTGCTGGCGGTTTTGAGTATCCTCCAAGGGAAAACACCCCAATTGACCGGTGACAATCTCCCGCATGACTGGCACTTGTCCCATATAGTGATGGCAAGCAAAGCGAATCGGACTCGATAACGCTGCCATTAAAATCAGTGCATCCATAAAGCTGCGGTGATTGCTGACTACCAACACGCTGGCATCCTGGGGAATGCGATCCTCATAATAGCGAAACATTTGCGTTGAAAGTGCCGCCACCAAAGCGCGAGAAATCTCTAGGGGGCTATTTCGATTCATACCTAATCAATATATTTTCCGGTAAATATGGCGATTTATCTTAATTTAATTTTTACATTTCTTTACTATTGCCATGACCGTCTTAAGATAGAAATATCTGAATCGACAAAAGCAATGAGATTTTCTGCATTCTCAATTTTGTATTCTTGATCACAAGAATATCTAATAGAAACTATTCATAAAAATTATGATTAGTTAATTTCCATTTTTTAGGTAAAAATGAGTTTAATTGATGTCTATTACAAAACAATTCTTGACCTGATAAATTTGCTAGTATAAAGATGTTTTTGGAAAAAGCAGGAATAATATTGTATAATTGCGTGGTTTTGCCACCAAAAGCGAAGATGTAAAACGTTTTAATAAGTTAATTTTTATTTTGTATGAATCTAGTGAATAAAACAACAAACACATTTGCGCTGACCACACCTCTATATTATGTAAATGATGTACCCCATATAGGTAGTGCTTACACGACGATCGCAGCCGATGTCGTGGCGCGATTTCAGAGACTACTGGGAAATCAGGTATTACTAATTACAGGTACAGATGAGCATGGGCAAAAAATTCAGCGATCGGCAGAAAGTTTAGGCAAAGCACCGCAAGAATTTTGC
The DNA here is from genome assembly GCF_013393905.1 of Nostoc sp. C052. GTDB lineage: Bacteria > Cyanobacteriota > Cyanobacteriia > Cyanobacteriales > Nostocaceae > Nostoc. Next base: position 5,108,706 of record NZ_CP040272.1, on the reverse strand, counting down.
GATGAAATTGTCCCTAGCTTCGTGAGTTTATGGCAGTTACTAGACATTCAATACGATCGCTTTAGTCGAACCACTGCACCTCGTCATCAAGCGATCGTCAAAGAATTCTTTGAGCGAGTCTGGGAATCTGGTGATATTTACCAGGGACAACAACAAGGCTGGTACTGCGTATCCTGCGAAGAATTCAAAGAAGAACGGGATCTACTTGAAGGACACCGTTGCCCAATTCATACTAACAAAGAAGTGGAGTGGCGAGACGAGCAAAACTATTTTTTCCGCTTATCCAAATATCAAAATAAGCTGACAGAATTTTATCAATCTACACCGGATTTTATTCAACCAGAAAGTCGGCGTAACGAAGTCCTCAGCTTTGTAAATCAAGGGCTACAAGACTTTTCAATTTCGCGGATAAATCTAGATTGGGGTTTTCCCGTACCAGTCGATCCCAAGCACACCCTTTATGTCTGGTTTGACGCGCTGCTAGGTTATGTCACAGCATTACTAGAACCAGACGCAGAACCAACTTTAGAAAATGCTTTAAAAACATGGTGGCCGATTAATTTGCACCTAATTGGTAAAGATATTCTCCGCTTCCATGCAGTTTACTGGCCAGCAATGCTGTTGTCGGCTGACTTACCCTTGCCAGGGCAAGTATTTGGGCATGGCTTTTTGACCAAAGATGGTCTAAAGATGGGCAAAAGTCTGGGTAACACCCTTGATCCTGTTGCGTTAGTTAAACGCTATGGTAGTGATGCCGTTCGTTATTACTTCCTTAAGGAAATCGAATTTGGTAAGGATGGAGATTTTAATGAAGTTAGGTTCATTAATGTTTTGAATGCAGATTTGGCAAATGATTTAGGTAATTTGCTCAATCGCACCTTGAACATGGTGAAGAAGTACTGCGCTGAGAATAATGTCCCATCAATCGGCAATGAAGCGATTCCTGACGAAAATCCTTTGAAAGCAACTGGTTTACGTCTAGGGGAACAGGTGAAACAAGCATACCAGGAGCTAGCTTTCAATCAAGCCTGCGGGGCTATCCTTTCACTAGTGCAAGCTAGTAATAAGTTTATTGATGAACAAGCACCTTGGTCATTATATAAACAGGGACAGCAGGAGTCGGTGGAAAAAGTTCTCTACGCAGTTCTAGAATCAGTTAGACTGGCAGCTTATCTGCTATCCCCAATTATTCCGAACATCAGTAGCGATATTTATCAGCAGTTGGGCTTCGGAATAAACTTTAACGATCAAAAACAAAGTTCAGTTACCGCTCCTTTTGCCATCCATGCCACATGGGGAATACTATCTAGTAAACAACCTTTGGGTACATCCCAACCGGTTTTTAAGCGAATAGAAGCCCCGAAAAACGATTAGTCCTTATCAAACTCTGATTTTGTTCAATTTCTTATTTTCTCACAAAATTTATCGTGGCTGAACTTAAATCAGCTGCGGAACATTATCATAAGCCGCTGTGACTAGCATCTAAAAGTTGGTAATTTGTATCAAAAATAACAGGGATAAAAATTGAGGTATCACAACGATGTTGAATAATTTGGAAAACGATTCAATCTTTACGCCAGAACAGGTTTTGGAGAATCGGGGTAGAGTTGCCATATTTATTGATGGCTCAAATTTATTTTACGCTGCACTGCAACTAGGGATTGAAATCGACTACACCAAGCTATTATGTCGATTAACGGGAGGTTCTAGACTACTGCGTTCTTTTTTCTACACAGGTGTAGACCGGACAAACGAGAAGCAACAGGGGTTTCTGCTGTGGATGCGTCGCAATGGCTATCGAGTCATTGCTAAAGATTTAGTCCAGCTACCAGATGGCTCTAAAAAAGCTAACCTGGATGTAGAAATAGCGGTAGACATGATGGCACTAGTAGATTCTTATGATACCGCAGTTTTAGTTAGCGGTGATGGGGATTTAGCTTATGCGGTTAATTCAGTCAGCTATCGTGGCGTGCGGGTAGAAGTCGTGAGCTTGCGTTCCATGACCAGCGACAGCTTAATTAATGTTAGCGATCGCTACATTGATTTAGAAGCCATCAAAGAGGATATTCAAAAAACCCCTCGCCAAAGCTATCCATACCGTCCCTTATCTGGGATCGGCTTTTTGGAAGACACTAGAAGTAGTGATGGACATTTAGAAATCCAAGAATAATGGCGTATAAGTTTCATCAAAGAGGGAGAAAGGAAGAGAGAAAAAATCAAAATTTCTCCTCCGCTCCCTCCTTTCTTGTTTTACCTTTGACCTTTTTCTTGGTATTTGGTTTAGTTGCTTGTGGAGGCAAATCTCCCCCAGCTTCTCAACAAAATACTGAGGCTTCATCTAATTCAGATAGCAATTTAACTTTCTTTGGTGTCACCCTAGAACAAGCAGATGAAGTCGGACGACCGATTTGGAAAGTTAGGGCTACACGGGCAAAATATACTAAAGAAAAAGAAATTGGTCAGGCGGAAAGTCCTTATGGTGAACTATACCAAGATGGCAAAGTAGTTTACAAAATCAAGGCAGATGTAGCAGATATTGAACAAGATGGGAAGCAGTTGTTTCTTAAGGGGAAGATATTTGCCACAGATCCTAATAATGGGATTGTATTGCAAGGCAATGAATTAGAATGGCGTCCCAAAGAAGATTTGTTAATTGTCCGCAACCAGATTAATGGTACTCATAAACAACTACAAGCAGTAGCACAGGAAGCGCGAGTTAAAACCCGCGAACAGCGTATGGAGTTTTCTGGAGGGGTAATAGCCAATTCCACCGATCCCCAAATGCAGGTTAGAACCGAACATTTAATCTGGAATATTAAAGAAGAAAAACTGATTGGCGATCGCCCCATTCAAATTGACCGCTACAAAAATAATAAAATTAGCGATCGCGGCAAGGGAAATTCTGCCGAAGTAAACTTAAAAACCAAAATTGCCACTGTCAAACAAAATGCTCAACTAGATTTACTAGACCCACCACTGCAAATAGCTAGTAACTCTATGATTTGGAACATGAACACAGAAACCGTCACCACCAACTCGCCCACGCGAATGTTCCAGCGTGCCGAAAATGTCACAGTGACAGCTAATCAAGGTGAAATGAAAATACCGCAAAAAACCGTTTATTTAACAGGAAACGTCAACGCCGTTGGTCAACGTCGCCAGTCTTTGAAATCCAATACATTAACTTGGTATTTAGACAATAAGTTAGTTGAAGCTCAAGGAAATGTAACTTATCGACAAGTTGACCCACCGTTAAATTTTGCTGGTGAAACAGCCGTTGGTAATCTGCAAACAGAAAATATTGTTGTCAAAGGCGGCAGTTCTGGCGGTAGGGTAGTCACGGAGATTATTCCCCAAGAAAGAGCCAATCGTCGGTAGTGAAGTTAGGGGAGCGGGGAATAGGGAGTAGGGGAGATGAGCGGGGCTGGTATTTGATGTTCCAGTCGCGTATATAGCGAGCGTTTCTCACTCAGATGGGGTACAACGGTTTACCGCAAGGTGTAGGGAACATGACCATTGGTGTCTACTTTTGCTGGAAATAGCTTAACTGTTGGCTTCCATGCCCGCCCGGAAATAAATGAGTAATGAGTAATGAGTAACAAGTAAGTATCTAGGCATAAATAAATTTAAAGTTTGTAGTAAGGACTTTAGTCCTGATAATCCTTGCTCTGAGCGATAAATCGCTCACTACAAACTAGGAGTTTATTTTATATTTAATTATGTCTACTTACTTAATAAGTAATAAGTAATACACATTACTGATTACTCATTACTTCAAAAATAAATTTCCGGGCTAGTAGCTAAAGTCTACTGAAGTAGGCTCAATATTTTTGGTGATATTTAGTCATCTTCAGATGACTTTAGCTATGAGACGGGAATTTCAATTCCCGGCGGACAAGCGGTTTCGCGTTAAGTTGACACCAATGGGCATGTTCCCTACGGGTGTACCTCAATACTTGTCGGGTTTTGGGGAAAAGGGGAAGGTGGGGCCCCCTCTGGGGATAAGGGGCGGGGGAAAGGGGAAAGAAAAAACCTTTAACCTTTACCCTTTAACCTTTTTCCCAAAATCAAATTCCGAGTTGAAAATGCAAAACCCGAGCAGTATTGGGGTGTACCTCACTCAACATCTGGAAAATTTCACTGGCAAAGAATCAAAACCTTTAAACACCAAACTAGAGTGTCTTGGGATGGCAGGTTTATCGGTATCGAAGTGAAGATCGGGCAGTCGTCTCAGCAAGGTATTAAAGCAAATCACTAACTCCATACGAGCCAAAACAACACCGAGACAAAAATGCACACCTGGGCCAAATCCCAGATGTTCGTTGGGTGAGTGGGTGATATCAAATACATCTGAAGCGTCAAACTTCTCCGGGTCGTGATTGGCTGCTCCCAGTCCTAAAGCGATCGCACTTCCCATCGGAATATCTCGATCGCCAATGGTCAAATCTTGTTTGGCAATCCGAAATACAAATGGAGCAGGAGTATCAAACCGAATCATTTCTTCCACCGCAGAATTGATTAACGCTGGATTGGCTTGTAGTTTGCGTAATTGTTCTGGGTACTGGAGCAAAGCATTCACCCCATTGGGAATTAAATCAGTTGTGGTCAAATGACCGGCATTCAAAATCAAGATGCACAGGGATGGGAGTTGTTCTAGATCAAATCCTTGTTCTTCATAAGCAACAGTCAGCAAACTAATCATGTCAGTCCCCGGTTGCCGACGCCGTTGTGCAATCAAGCGTCGAATTAACGCAGTAAATTCAACTGAGGCCACGTCTGCTTTACGAGCTAATACATCGATATTCTGACCGCCAGGGGCCCCCCAAAATGTGCCAATATCCATTGCCCAGCGAATTAGGTCATCTTGCTCGCTCTTCGGAACCCCAAATATCTCGGCAATGATCAGAGCCGGAAGCGGTATAGATAAATCAGTCACAATGTCCATATAACCACGGTCTTGGACTCGATCGAGAAGGCGATCGCTCGTAGCTTGAATAATTGAACGCCAACTCTCCAGTGCCCGTGTAGTAAATCCCTGATTAGCTAGCTTACGTAGACGCGTATGATCTGGCGGGTCTTTCTCAATCATCATATTGCAAGTCAGATGAATAAAGTTCTGAATCGAATTCACATCGACATCTCCCAGTTGCTTGACGAATAAAGGACGACGATCGGCACTTAATCGCTCATCGCGCAGAGCCGCTTCAACATCTTTGTAGCGTGTGAGTATCCAGTAACCTAGAGCTTCTGAGTAATAAACAGGGTCAGCTGCCCGCATAATGTTGTACAGAGGATAAGGATTGATTAAGACCTCTGGTGAAAATAAATCGTATTCTGGCGTTTTGGTAACAGACATATAATTGCGTTTCCTAGATATGAAACTTATTTAATAAGGATTACGACCACTACGATAAATTGGATCTATCGAGTGCCAAAATTAGTTATTAACATCCACCAAACCCTTGAGCAAGACTTGGAAAGCGTCAAAAGGGTCGCTATACTTCCTAGTTAGACAAAAACTGAACCTGTAAATGGATTCCTCACTCTTAGCCGATGATGCATCACTGCTAACCAGAATCGCTAAACATGACCAGACTGCTCTTTCCCAACTCTACGATCGCTATGCCAAGATAATTTATGCTGTGGCGTTTAAAAGTCTGAGATCGGTTGAAGAAAGCGAAGAAGTTGTCCTAGATGTTTTTGCTCAAGTCTGGCGAATTGCCGATCGCTATGATGCAGTCAAGGGCAGAGCGGATACTTGGCTGTTTTTGCTGGCTCGCAGCCGGATTTTGGATCGCCTCCGTAAGCTCCAGCGCAGTCAACCTTCTTCCCCAGTTTCGACTGAACTCTCAGAGATCCAAACCCAACATCAGAGCGTAGATCCGATTGAGGAGGTACTGATTTGTGAGCGTCGCGATCGCGTGTTATCAGCACTGAAACTACTACCATCGGAACAACGTCTAGTAATTGAATTAGCTTACTATCAAGGTTTAACCCATAGCCAGATTGCGGCTCAAACTGAGATGTCTTTAGGCACGGTTAAAACCAGAATTCGGTTAGGCTTAAATAAGTTAAAGTCTGCCCTTGACGCTGGAATCTAGGTATAGCTTTGAAAGTAAAAGGTTTATTGAAGGCTAAATCTGCTCATGAGTTTTGAAAACCACTGTTTCTGTGAATTAGCTCCGCTCTATGTGCTGGATCTACTGAGTGAGCCAGAAAGGCTATCAGTTGAGCAACAGTTGGCAGAATGTCCAGAACTAGCCGACGAATTAGCCCAATACGAGACAGCCGCAACAGCGATTCCCTATAGTGCGCCGGTTGTGCCAATGGCAGAGAATTTGAAAGACCGATTATTTGCTCGTCTGGAACTGGAACCGCTGGAGTCTTTGCCCAGTCAGACTCCAGGCTTCGACAATATTTTATTTCCATATCTAACAGTGCGATCGCAAGATGTGCAATGGCAACCTCAACCTATTCCTGGTGTAGAAATCGCCATTTTCCATACTGATCTCATCAAACGGGAGATTGTCGGACTTTTTCGGGCTGCTCCTGGAATGTACTATCCTATGCATCGTCATGCGGCGATCGAGGAAATCTATATGCTAACTGGCGATTTGGTGGTTGGGGATGAAGTCTATGGTCCAGGGGACTATATTCGCTCCCAGCCAGGATCGGTTCATGGTCCCCATACAATCGGGGGCTGTATGTTCTTTTTCCGCACTTCAATGGATGATGAATATCATGATTTTGCCTCGGCTGAGGGGCAGGGGAATTTTAGATTTTAGATTTTGGATTTTAGATTGAAGTCCAATCCAAAATTATCAATCCGAAATCCAAAATTGTTTCCTCAATCCATAGTTCCCAGTCCCTATTTTCAAGACAGTCATTCACGGGAAAATCCCACAACCAACAATTAATGAGTAATGAGTAATGAGTAATGAGTAATACCCATTACTTATTACTTCAAAGTCAAAGACAGTTGAAGTTGGGGTTTAAATCCCCGACTCAACTGATACTACGTGTAATGGTTGGAGTCTTCAACCCTTGAATTGGCGATAAAAAATAATATATCCTACTCCCTTTTTCAAGTTAGAGATATCCCCATCAAAAAATTTTTTGATCTAAGTCCTGCTTTTATAGATCCAAATCAGAACGCTCGACGTATATACCTTTTAGATGAACGGCTGGGTTTGCAAGAGCAATAGTGAAATCCTATTTGCTCTCTGCGAAGCTGTACAGAATTTGGCACTAAATCACCTCTTCAGATGTTTCTTCTGGAGTAGGGACAGTTTTACTTTGGCTGTTCTCTAATCATCATCTGTGAATTCAACATGACATCATCCCGGAGACACTAAATTATGGACTTTCAAAGCGCTTTAAATAGAAAATCCTCCCGTCGCTCAATCTTCTCGCGCCGTGAGGTGGTGGTAAGTGGAGCAATAGCTGGTGTAGCTGGTGCATTGAGCTTACCTCTGCTTGCCGAAAAAGCTGAGGCTAACTCCGGCTCTGCTAAACAAAACGATGCAAAAATCCTCAATAATGCTCTTTATTATGAACATCAGGCAATTTGGGCTTATAGTTTTGCCGCAGGTAAGTTAACGAATACTGATGTAGGTAAGGCGGTTCTAGCCTTAGCTCTCCGCAACCAAGCAGATCATAAAAAACATCGAGATGTTCTAGCTGGTGCTGTCTCCAGTCTGGGTGGAACCCCAGTAAAAGCTGAATCTAGCTATGATGTTTCATCCTACATCAACAAGGGTGAGGGCAACGTAGATAATGATGTCAATATTGCTAAGTTAGCTCTGGCTTTGGAAATAGATGCTGCGATCGCCTACACTCTTGAAGCCGCCAAGCTCAAAACTCCAAAATTAATTACGGTTGGAGCGAGTATTGGCACTACTGAGTCTGCCCATGCTGCGGCTATTCGTGCCACTTTCAGAACGCTGGGTGTGAATATTGAAATTGTTCCAGCCGCCTTTGTCAGTGTAGAAAATCGTGACGCTTGGATATTGAAAGTCTAGATTTACTCGCTTCGTGTGTCATTAGTCATTTGTTATTTGTCCTTTGCAAATGACTAATTTTCTTTCTTTTACCTTTTACCTTTTACTTGTTCAGTAATTAACGAATGCTTTCAAATAGGGTAAGTAAACCAGGCATTTCAAATCAATAAAACCCTTGCGTGATGGGAATTACAAATTACGTTAGCAAGTCAGACGCTTCACTATCGAGCTTCATTACGAACTAGTATGCGATCGCGAATATCTCAATCTTCAATTTTATGGCGACAAGTCTGGGGTTTGGCAGCGTTATTAGCAGCCATCATCTTTAGTTGGATGGCTTATGGCTTCTATCAACCCAGGATTTTAGAAAAACAGGGCTTTACGGGTATTGCTAGTAGTTTAGGAATCCTACAAGGACTGCTGGGAGCGGTGGTAGAACCTTATTTCGGGATAGTTTCTGATCGGGTAATGCGGCGAGTTGGCTCTCGTCTACCGATGATTGCTGCTGGAGTCACCTTGGCAGGAATGATCTTTGTGGTGGTGTCGCTGTTACTTGAAGGGGAGTTGCCAAGTAGTTTGCGTTGGTTAATTCCTGTGCTGATGACTATATGGGTGATAGCTATGATTGTATTTCGCGGCCCTGCCATTGCCTTGCTGATGCAGTTTGCACCTAGCGCCGAATTACCTCAAGCCAATGTCATCCTCGTCTTAATCTTTGGATTGGTGGGAGCGGTAGGGCCTTTATTAGGCAACTTGATTCAGCATTTAGGGGCATCACTAACATTTATGTTGGGAGCCGTTGTTTTGATAGTTGGGGCATTGCTTTTGTGGTCAGCTAAACCCCAATACACTCTCCCTATTAAACAAAGTTCTCAACCATTACCAACTTTTTTACGTTCGGTGCTAATTTTTGGTGTTGGTTTAGGCGCAGGTTTAGAGGTGAACCTGCTACTGAGACCTTTTCCTGTTTTACTGCACAATATACTACCGAGCATTGGTACAGAGTATATTACCTCTGGTATGTTACTAGTGTCTGGCTTGAGTGGACTTTTCCTAGAGCGATTGATTTTGAGATTGGGTGTTAAGAAGGCGATGAAAATAAGTTTAGGTGCGATCGCCATTTTAATGGGACTAACCCTATTAACTCGCAATAGTAGACTCGCAGTTGGATTAGTTGTTGCCTTTGGAGTAGCCTTTGGTCTTTTGTTTACCAGTCAAATCCCTTTTGCTCTAACAGTAGTTCCTCCTACGTGGGCAGGTTTAGGCACAGGGTTATACTTTGGCGGGATGGGTGCGGCGACTGCTTTGATATCACTCCTGCAACAATATGACGAAATAACTCCCATAATCGGATTTTGGGGGGGTGCGATCGCTTTTTTAATTGCAACTTCGTGTTTAAGTGCAATTAGATTTAGCTCAACTACTAGACTCCCGTTTGCTTAACATAGAAACAAATTACTACAAAGCTCCAACGCATCCTAGCAAAGCAACAGATAGCAGAGATGAACAAAATTCCAACTCCTCCTCATCTCTCCACTCCCCATCCAGGAATATTGGTCGAGTACTAGGCTAGGATCTTAGTATTACAAGTCCTTTGATAACCTATGAATGGATCAAACCGATTAGGTAAGGAATCCTTGCCAACATCCCAGCAAGTAGAACATTCCCACCATCACGATACAGACGACGAGCATACAGATCATACTCATGGAACTGGAGAATCGGCTCATCCTCACATCCATAGCGAAGAGTCTTTACGGCGAATTGTCAATCGATTATCGCGCATAGAAGGACATGTTCGTGGTATTAAGGCAATGGTGCAGCAAAGTACCCCTTGTCCTGATGTTTTACTGCAAATTGCCGCAGTACGCGGCGCATTGGATCGGGTAGCGCGGATTGTTTTGGATGAACATTTAACAGAGTGTATTGGTAGAGCCGCACAAGAGGGCAATATTGACGTTGAAATTAAACAGTTAAAAGCTGCTTTAGATCGGTTTTTACCTTAAGAACTAGAAAATTAATGTGAAATACATTCCCAAAATTCATGATGCACTAACAGCGATACATCAAAATTGAATAAGTGCATCGTGATATTTACCCCTTTCATCAGAAAATATGCTATGCAACAACGATAGTTTTTCGCTAGCTATGGTCAGAGAAAATTATCAATTTTACTATTCTTTAATTAGCAACCCAGACAAACCACTCATTCTTTTTCTGCACGGCTTCATGGGTAACATAGATGAATTTGATGAAGCCATAAAATTACTATCTAATGAATTTTCTTATTTAACCCTTGACCTCCCTGGACATGGTAAAACCCAACTTTTTGGCGAGGAGGAATACTATACAATGCCAAATACCGCTCATGCTTTAATTAACTTATTAGATGAGTTAAAAATTGCCAAATGCTTTTTAGTTGGTTATTCAATGGGTGGAAGATTAGCTTTGTACCTTGCCTTGCATTTTCCCGAACGTTTTCATAAAGTTGTCTTAGAGTCAGCTTCCCCAGGTTTACCAACAGAAGCAGAACGATTAGAACGCATTAAGCTTGATCAGCAAATAGCGAAAAAATTAACAATAAGCCTTAAAAAAAGGGATCTTGCAGCTTTTCTATCAAAATGGTACGATCAGCCGATTTTTGGTTACATAAAAAATCATCCAAAATACGATCGCATGATAGAAAGTCGGTTGCAGAATAATCCACAGGAATTAGCTAAATCACTATGTTTTATGGGTACTGGATGCCAACCTTCTTTATGGGAAAATCTAAAAAATAATAAAATTCCCATACTTTTATTAACTGGTGAATATGATAAAAAATTTATATCTATTAATACAGAAATGGCTAAACTATGTAAATTAGCCCAGATAAAAATAATTAGTAGTACTGGGCATAATATTCACTTTGAAAATCCTCTAGTCTTTGTGGAAAATGTCAAAAGTTTTTTGTCCAGAGTAAGTTAAAAATTACAATAATTTCACTGCTTCTTTACTGCTTTGCTAGAAGTAGTTGGAGATGGTGTCAAATTTGGGGGAGTTGGTTGCTTTACTGCCGTTAATTCCTCTTGCAACATTTTCTGATAAACCTTAGGCAAAGAACTACTAACAGAATTAGTTTCTAACCCATATCCCAGACTTGTCCAAGTGGGAGATAGTCGCCGCAAAACATCATTTAACTTTCCCTGGCGCAATAGTTGAGAAATATCAACTCCCCAAACTTTAGAATCACTTAACCAACGGTAAACTACTACATCTTGATATTCCGCTTCAAAACTATAAGCAGTCCAAAACATCATCTGCATTGGTTTTGGGTGATAACGGGGGGCTAAACGATACCAAGTAACGTTGATAATTTGATATCTGCCAGCAGCAGTAGAACAATTACCTGTGTTGGGGCCTGTGACAATTGTGACGCATATCTCAGGATGTCGGCTGAGGTCGTTGACTTGCTGTCCACCGTATAACAGCGAATAGGGACGGTTCCCACTAGCCTCACTCGCCGAGATGGTTCGCATTAAGGCGCGGATATAGGGGTCGCCCTGTTTCATGACCAAAGGCGGCTGTTTATTTTCAAAGATGGGATCGGAAGGCGATCGCAAGTCTCCAATATACCATTGCAACAAATATACAAAGCCGAGAAGCGCGGCTATTGGGCCAATAAGTTTTTCAACACCTTTGAATTCAAAGCCTTTCAGAGTGTGACTCCTTCAAATTCGCTCTCTTTACTAACAAAAATCATCGACGAACTCATTCTGACAAAGTTCACACCTGATTGTTAGTTATTATTCCCGATTTGCTCCTGCTTTTTAGGAATTAAGAAAAAAGCTCATAAATAAGTATAGCAAGCGAGATACTCTCAAAATTTCCGACTAAGTATAAGCTCAATCGCTTCTTGTAGTACCCTACTTCCGGTAAGAAATCGCTTCCTTGCTTAAATCGTGTGATTTTCGAGTCGCACTCCCAAAACTTTTACCTGTATATACTTCAACATAAATTTATAAAAATTTAGGTAATCACGTCATAGTCGCGCTTAAGCACAAATTGTCATGATGTATTTAGTAACTACTTGGCAAATTTAATTTTACACACACCTGACTGAATAAAGTTTAGAGTCAAACCTTATAGCTAGTTTAATTTGCATGAGTAATTATGATTGATTATTTACTCAGCTTTATTCTAGCTAAATTACCAGATATCAGCAAAAAACTTATCTCTGCACCACTATTCCTTTGAAATAATCATGGGAAAGTATTTCTGTGTAATTTTATAGCTAATAACGGTATTTTCATGGTGTTTGATACTAATTAAATATTGAGAATTGATTGTCATGGCTTAATCTTTTTAACCAATTAAGTATGTTTGAAACTTCAGAAAATCACATTGATTCTTCTTTGCAAAACTTGGGCAATTCCTTACAATATTTAAATAATTCGGTAAATTTATTACCAGCAGATTTGACAGGCTTAAATTCCCAGAGACTTTTAACATTAGCAGGTGAGACGCTAATCAACGCATGGCAAAACCAAACTAACCCAACTCAAGCAGTGGAAATGGTGATGACATCATCCGAGGTGGAGATGGCGATGATGTTCTAGATGGAGGCTTTGGGTTTGACTTTCTAGATGGTGGTAATAGACCTGTCGGGAAATAGCGAGAAAAATCGCTGAAAACCTTGCGACACAGGAACTATAGGTATTTATGGTAAAGTTGCTTGGAAGCCTTATAGATTAAGGCTTCCAAGGATTTATTGCTTTATTTCCCGACAGATCTAATGGTAAAGATACAGTAAGCTATGACTTCTACAATGAAGGAATTACCCTAAATCTTCGTACTGGAATTGTAAGTTTTCCTGGCAACTCTACCCTGACTGAGACTGTAATAAGCATTGAAACAGTAATTGGTAGTCGTGGAAACGATATTCTTACTGGCGACAGCTTTAATAACAGCCTCAATGGCAACAGTGGTAACGACGTTTTAGATGCCTATGGTTCTGGTCTTCTTGAGCGAGATGATTTGCTGGGTGGTTTAGGAAGCGATCGCTTTATTCTTGGTGATGCCAACAATACTTATTATGCTCTAAGCGGAAGCTCTGATCTGGCTGCGATCGCTGATTTTCGACTTGGTGAAGACACGATTATCAAACTTTGGGCCTAATTTAGCCATTAATCTATACGGTCGCATCTCTATTATTAGAGATATGTGATCGCCTTTATATTGTGATGAGTGTAGGGGTTTAGCGTTGCTAAACCATTTTGAGTGTGGGATGGAGGGATCGCTTTAGGGAGTGGAATCAAGGGATGGTCAATTTAGATAAGCTAATTGACAATCCCTTTTCTAGAAAAGATGTGAGCCGCTCATTTTGGGGATGGGAATAGAATTCCGTGGAATATCAGCACTGTTGAAATAGCTCCTTAAAGCTTTTTGAGGCTGCTTCCGGTTTGGCAACAATTTCGACAATTTTATTACGTGCATCTGCTTCAAACAGTGCCTCAATAGCAACTTTGGCGACTTTCTGTCTGGGGATACTACCGTCAAACAGTGTATCTGCGCTCTGCATTACGATCTGGTCGGAGTTATCTTCATTCTTCAACCCACCAGGTCGCACAATTGTATAAGTAAGACCACTTTTCTGGATATACTCTTCGGCTTGTTTTTTCCATAACAAAATCAGCCAAAACAAGTTCAGTGGATGGAAAAGCTGGGAAGTACACAAAGAAGAAACTAAGACAAAATGCTCAATTCCCTTTGTTTTTGCAGCATCTACTAAATTTTTAGTCCCTTCAAAGTCTACTTTATAGGGGCCAGTGGGGTCAAAGCTTGGTTTTGCTCCAGTGGCAACTAACAAAACTGTGCTATCTCCCAATGCAGCAGTTAAGCTTTCTGGTTGTAACACGTCACCTACTATCAATTCGGCTTCAGGAGACAGAATACCCCTAGCTTTTTCTATATCCCGCACTAGAGCGATGACGGGAATGTTCCGGGCGATCAATTCTTGCACAATCCGGCGACCTGTTTCACCTGTTGCCCCTGCTACAAATGCTTTCATGAGAAATGCTATCCTGGGAAACTATTGTGTGCTTGTTCAGTTCTTTATTTTAGTAATTCTATGGAGTTGATGGTAGATTAATGAGGTTTCGGTCAAAATTGGATCTGAATGCGAAATGACCCAGGTGTGTGGGGAATTATTAATATAGACCAACGCCAAAATATACAGTAATGCATTTATGCTTTCAAGAAAAGGCGAATATAAATCCTGGGAAATAACAGAAGCAGTTTTACCTGTAGTGTCCACCCCAGAAGAAACCAAGGACACTTTAACAGAAACAAATGTAGCGACGCTCACAAAATTTTACGGTCGTTATCAAGATTGTATGGAAATGGCTGCCCCAGTCGAGAAGGTTGCTGAGTATCTCAACGCCCACTCTTCATGGTTTTCGCGCTGCGCTGAACCCATGAAGGTACAATCACTTGGGGAAAATGGCTATGCTTTAGTGATTGGTCGTTTTGGTTCTTTTGGTTATGAAGTAGAACCGAAAATTGGTTTGGAATTGCTGCCTCCTGAGGAGGGTATTTACCGCATCCGTACAATCCCTATTCCTGACTACCAACCACCTGGCTATGACGTAGACTATCGGGCATCTCTACAGTTAGTTAAAACCGATGTTCCTACTAGTATTGGTGAGGTTACAAGGGTTGAATGGGAATTAGATTTGATAGTTTATCTTCACTTTCCCCGGTTTATTCAGCGATTACCCAAGTCTATAGTTCAATCTACAGGCGATCGCTTACTGAATCAAATCGTCCGTCAAGTCTCCCGTCGTTTAACTCGCAAAGTTCAGCAAGATTTTCATAAATCTTTAGAAATACCCTTTGCTGCCAATTCCAAGCAAAAGCGGTGAAGGGAAGGGGGCAGGAGGCAGGGAGCAGGGAGCAGGAGTTATATCTCTTTCATCTCCATCACTCAGTACTCAGCACTCTTTTGGCAGAGTTGATCTCAAGCAACTATGTGTGACTCCTGATATCATCTTCGGTAAATTATCTTTCATTCCTAAAGAACCCCAAAGAGTTAAAGAATAGCTTTAACTCCTTGGGGTTCTGTGTATTATACCAATACTACAATTACCAATTTTGTGCGATCGCCAACACTAAACCTTAATAAATTCTTATATTAATAAAAAGCTACTACCTTACTAACCAGTCTTAAACTTTTCCTTTATTCCTTGATTTATGTTTGTCAATACCTTCATCAGACGTCCAGTACTGACGACGGTCTGCACGTTTATCATTTTGCTGCTGGGAAGCATCTGTATTCCGATTCTTCCCATTTCTCAGCTACCAGACCTCGCTCCGGTGCAAATCACCGTTAGTTCTAACAATACTGGTGCAGATGCTCAAACAACAGAAAGTACCGTCACCAACATCATTGAGCGACAAATTAATGGTGTTAAAGATGTATCCTATATATCTTCTAATACGGGTAATGATGGTTCCAGCAATATCACTGTCTCCTTCCCGACTAATGTCAATAGCGATATTGCTCAAGTAAACGTTCAAAATAAAGAAGGGCTTGCTTCACCTCAATTGCCAAATGTTGTTCAACAAACAGGTGTCACCGTTGAAACAGCATCAAGCAGTCTCCTTCTGGTCTACGGGTTTTACTCAGAGAATAATGAGTATGACAACCTTTTTATCAGTAACTATGTCGATCTGTATATTCTCGATCAGATCAAACGGCTTCCTGGTGTAGGAAAAGCCACAATTTTTGGAGAACGCAAATATGCCATGCGCCTTTGGCTCGATCCCAACAAGCTTGCCCAACATCAACTAACTCCCCAAGATGTTACAACTGCTCTGCAAGAACAAAATATTCAGGTGGGTGCAGGGGCAATTGGTAAGGAACCAGCACCAGATAATCAAAGTTTTGAATTTGCTTTACGGGCAACCAGCCGATTTAAAGATGCGGCTGAATTTGAGGATATGGTACTGAAGGTAAGTCAAAGTGGCACTAATGGGACTACTAATAACACCACTAATAGTACTAATAGTACCAGCACTCCTAATAGCACCCTAGTTAAGGTCAGAGATGTCGGTCGAGTTGAACTGGGAGCAGAGAGCTATCTTGCTGATGCCAAATTCACCATCCCAGGAAGTACTCCCAAGCCAGCTGTAGGTTTGGGGATATATCAACTTCCCGGCAGTAATGCCCTAAAAGTTGCCCATGCTGTTGAAAACCAGATCAAAATACTAGAGAAGAGTTTTCCACCTGGACTAAAAGGACAGGTGGCATTTGATACCACTCCATTTGTAGAAATTTCTTTAGAAGAAGTTCTACAAACTCTGGTTGAAGCGATTATCCTGGTGGTCTTGGTAATTTTTGTCTTTTTGCAAGACTGGCGTACCACGATCATTCCCACTGTGGCGATCCCCGTTTCCCTGGTTGGGACGTGTGCGGCTCTTTTGGTTCTAGGATTTCAGATTAATACACTGACCTTATTTGGTTTCGTCCTCGCGATCGGTCTGGTTGTGGATGATGCGATTATTGTGGTGGAGGCAGTTGCAGTCAAACTGGAGAAGGGCTTGAAGCCCTTGGAGGCTGCGATGGAAGCCATGAAAGAGTTGACTGGGGCAGTCATTGCCACCTCACTTGTACTCATGGCAGTATTCATTCCAGTTACATTTATTCCGGGCACAACTGGGATTGTCTACAAACAATTTGGGTTAACTGTTGCTTGCTCTATTGCCATTTCGACCTTCAATGCTTTAACTTTCTCTCCGAGTATGGCAGCCATCCTCATGCGCCCGGCTCAGACTCAACGCGGCCCTTTGGGATGGTTTTTTACCCTGTTTAATCGGGGATTTAGTTGGTTTACGCGCCGCTATGTCGGGTTTGTTAGCTACCTTACCCATGTCAAGCCAATTGTAATTGGGGTTTTTATCACTGGTTTAGTAGCAACGGTTTTGATGTACAAAGCAGTACCGACTGGATTTATTCCAGAGGAAGATCAGGGTTACTTCTTTGTAGTTGTCCAGGGGCCTGATGGGGTTTCTCTAAAATACACCGAATCTGTTATGGATCGGGTTGTCAAGGAAGTAACATCGCTTCCCGAAGTTCAAGCTAGTTTTATGATCAGTGGTTTTGGTTTCGATGGCAATGCTTCTAATTTAGGCATTGCCTTTGCTAATCTGAAACCCTGGAAAGAGAGACCTAAAGAATCTGAGTCTGTCTATGGAATACTTCAGAGGATGAACAAAAAGCTCTCTGCAATTACAGATGCTAGAGCGATCGCTGTGAATGCTCCTCCGGTTAGAGGGTTAAGTACTACGGGTGGTTTCGAGTTTATCATTCAAGATAAAACCGGAAGTGCGCCGATTCAAACTCTGCTTGATACTGCTCAAAAGTTCATTGGGGCAGCAAATAAAAACCCTGCTTTACAACGAGTCTTCACTCAGTTCACCGCAGATACTCCCCAATTTGACATCCAAGTGAACCGCAACCAAGCCAAAGCTCTCAATGTCCAACTCAACGCCATATTTGGGGCACTGCAAAGTTATTTGGGATCGCAATATGTGAATGACTTTGTGCAGGGACAGCGACAGTATCGAGTATATGTCCAAGCAGATGGGGTTTTCCGCTCTAATCCAGAGGATATTGGCAAGCTGTATGTTCGCTCTGCAACTGGGGCGATGATTCCGTTAAGCAATCTGGTGAAAATTACTCCCTTTGTGGGGCCAAAAACCATTTCCCATTACAACTTGTACAGGTCAATCAAGGTACAGGGCGCTCCTGCTCCCGGTGCTAGTTCTGGACAGGCGATTCAAGCGATGGAGAAACTAGCAGCAGAGGTCTTACCTCAAGGGTTTGGTTATGAGTGGACAGGGACTTATCTCCAGGAAAAGACATCTGGGGGATCTACTGGCTTGATTTTCGCCTTCGCCTTCGTTATTGTCTTTCTGGTGCTAGCGGCTCAGTATGAAAGCTACGTTGACCCGATCATTATTTTGCTGACAGTTCCTTTGGCAGTCTTGGGAGCGATGACAGCGATTTGGTTACGTTCCAATATTTTCATGGCAGGTAGCCTCTTTCCAAAGGTAGTAGATGATATCTATTGCCAGGTAGGTCTGGTAACTTTGATTGGTCTAGCCGCCAAGAACGCGATTTTAGTCGTGGAATTTGCCAATCAACTGCATGAGCAGGGCATGAGCTACACAAGGGCAGCAGTGAAAGCGGGGGAAGAACGTCTGCGACCGATTTTAATGACTTCCTTTGCAGCGCTGTTAGGATTTTTACCCTTGGTGATTTCTCAAGGGGCCGGAGCCAGCAGCCGTTGGTCTTTAGGAACAGCGCTCTTTGGGGGGCTGATGCTTTCGACGTTCTTGAGTTTGTTCTTAGTGCCAATTCTGTATATTTTGGTTAAGAGCTTGGCTCAGGCTATATTTTCTCGGAAGCGATCGGGAGGCTCAAACCCTCCAGGTTCTCCAAATGGAGCTTCGGGATCGAGACATGAAGCTCTACCCGCAAGCTCAAGTCAAACAGAAGCACAACTCAGGTCTCAGCAAGATGGGATAACCTAACTTTTAGTAGTGAGTAGTGGGTAGTGAGTTATGGAGATGAAGGAGAAATAACTCTTGCCCCCTGCCCCTACTCCCTGCCCCCTGGCTTGTATCCATAAGACCCTCTAACTCTGATACCATTTTCTGTAATTTCCTGCTTGCTAAAAGAATTAGTCGAATAGAATTAAGTACTTAGATAAGGAAGAGTGAAATGGGACTTAGCGACGGACTTTTGAATCCGACCAAAAAGGCTATGGTCATAGAGGACTGTTGCAACATGATTGAAGGACAGCTTGCATCCAAGTCAGGCATGAGCGGCATCGCTTTGAAAACTGCCTTTGCTGCTTTAAAGGGGATTAAACCAGGGTACATCCCCTATGTAGTTGAGCAGATATTGCCGCAATGCTTTACAGCACTTGATCCTATCTGGAGTAAAGGCATAGAGAAAGGCGACCCAATTGAATATCTGAGTGTGAATCGCTCTGATACGGCAGACGCGCTACTGGGTGTCACCGATGCAAGAGTCAAGAGCGCAAAGCGCCCAATCGTGCGAGGAACCTATGAAAAACTTCGCGGTTCCGCCAAAAAGCACGTAGAAGAAGCAGTACCAGATTTAGCCAAATTAATCAGTAATTATACTAAATTCTGAGCCAAAGAAGTAGAGACGCGATTAATCGCGTCTTTTAGAAACGAGCTTCGTTGATGAATTGACTGCGATCGCATACCGTCTCCTCCAGAGAATCGCCTTTTCCATTGACTCGCTCAATTAGGGGCTTCCAGATGGTGCATAGGAAATGTTAGCTTTGCCTGATGGACAATTGCGAGTCACACTGAGTTGGCATTTACCCTAAGTCGATCTGGCTAAATTAAAAAAATAGTAGGAGTTCGGCTAGTCTATGGTAAAACCAATAATCCAATCAGCAACTCAAACTTTATACTACGAAGATTATTACCTCTGGCTGAGGACAACTATAAACCAACTTCGTGCTGGACAGTTTTCTACTGTTGATTTAGATAATTTGTTAGAAGAATTAGAAACGATGGGTAGAAGAGAGAAGCGAACAATTGAAAGTTTATTAATTAAGCTTCTTGAACATCTACTAAAACTCAAGTGTTGGGATGAAGAACGAGAACGTAATCAAGGACATTGGAAAGGAGAAATCAGGACTTTTCGCAGAGAGATTAAAAAAGCCCTTAAAGATAGTCCTAGCTTAAAATCTTACATTTTAGAAATATTTGACGAATGTTATCAAGATGCAAGGACAGAAGCTAGCGATCGCTCTCAACTTGCCATTGACATATTTCCTCTTATACCCATTGCTTCTTTAGAACAAATCTTAGATGAAAACTGGTTTCCTGAATATAACCACAATCATCACGATGAAGAGTGCTGATTCAGGAGTGCTGAGTTCTGAGTGCGATTATTACTTTTTTTACTCAGCACTGTTTCGGTGATGAGTGTTAGACCGCCCAGAAGGGGCGGGGTATCAACCAACTCCATAGAAAAAATTCCACGCCACTTGCGGGCAGGGCAAAAACCCAAGTGCGAAAGTACCGAGTACTCCTCTTCTTACTTCAACACTCAGAACTCAGCACGGGTTAAACGCCCCGCTACCGCTAACAGCACTGAGTATGGTAAACCCGATTAAAATGAATACGCAACTAGGGTTTCCATAGGAGTATGCAGCCGTGCAGCCGGACTTAATAGGCTTGGAAATTAGTAAGGGAGAACTGAGACGTTTAACTGGGTTCGATCCAGAAGACGTTTTTAGACCTTCTGTTCTGCGAGATAGCAAAAAGCGATTAGGGTTTTTGCTCAATGAAATGTTGGTGACGCTGGCGCTAACGCCAATAATTGTTGGTTTTATTTACGCGTTTATTATTTTGCCAACAATTGGTTCTTCAATTAAATTCGGAATTCTTTTACTAATTTTAGTGCCAATGCCGATATTAGTGGGGCGATGGCTGTGGCGACAATTAACCTGTCCTGAAGGACTGACAATACTTTTAGATGAAGTTGATAAATATCATGACCTGGTTGCTGCTATAGATATTAATGACCAATTGGCAGCATCAGGAAACGTCGAAAGCAGCATCCATGACCGAGATAAAGTCACCGCCGCCTTGCAACTAATTAGAGAAGATTTAGTCCGCGCTTTGAAAACGGAACGAATTTTGCGAGATAATAAAAAATTGCTTGCTAATAATCAAGAATTATTTGTGAATAATTTAGCCAGTCTGCAAGCTTTGCAAGTTAGTAGTCAAGCAGGCGAATATGCTCAACTGCTAAATCAATCATTGCAAATTGCGATCGATGTGCAAGCAGAAATCAGAAAATTGCAGAAAGGCTGAGTAGAGATTATCTCTGTAGATGAATTTCCGAGAAAACAATCGCCCCGTTGACTTAAATGAGCAACAAACCCAAAATAATTGTCCTGGATGATGACCCTACAGGTTCTCAAACAGTCCATAGCTGCTTGCTGCTAATGCACTGGGATGTGGACACTTTACGTAGCGGGTTGCAGGATGATTCGCCGATTTTCTTTGTGCTGACTAATACTAGATCGCTAACGCCAGAGTCAGCTACATCTGTCACCAAAGAAGTCTGCCAGAACCTAAAAATCGCTTTGAATGCTGAAGGAATTGACGATTTTCTCATTGTCAGCCGTTCTGATTCTACTTTGCGGGGACATTACCCGATTGAAACTGATGCGATCGCCCAAGAACTCGGCCCTTTTGATGCTCATTTTCTCGTACCAGCATTTTTTGAGGGGGGACGCATCACCCGTGATAGCGTGCATTACCTAATTATCGGCGGTGTCCCCACCCCAGTCCATGAAACTGAGTTTGCCCGTGATTCAGTCTTCAGCTACCATCACAGTTACTTACCCAAGTATGTTGAAGAAAAGACTCAAGGACGAATTCGTGCCGAAGCTGTAGAAAGGTTTCTCCTAGCTGATATTCGCGCTGGTAGTTTGTCACGATTGTTACAAATTCATGGTAATCAGTGCGCTGTCGTCGATGGTGAAACTCAAGCCGATCTCAATCGCTTTGCAGTAGATATATTAGCAGCCGCCAGTCAAGGTAAACGCTTTTTATTTCGCAGTGCAGCCAGTATTTTAACGGCTTTAGCTGCTTTACCACCCCAACCCATTGCCGCCGAAAACATGGCGCAGTACGTGCGCCAAGGCAAACCGGGTGCGGTGATTGTTGGTTCCCATGTGAAAAAGACTACTCAGCAATTAGAGGCGCTGTTACAAGTAGAAGGAACGGTGGGAATCGAAGTCAATGTAGCGCGATTACTTGATGATGCCAATCAATCTACGGCATTGCTAACTGAAATTCAAGAAAGTACACGGTTAGCACACGAAGCTGGCAAAACACCAGTGGTTTATACTAGCCGTCAAGAACTAAATTTTAAAGATGTCAAGACACGATTGGAGTTTGGAGAAAAAGTTTCAGGTCTATTGATGGATATTGTGCGCGGTTTACCATCTGATATAGGATTCTTAATCAGCAAAGGTGGTATTACTTCAAACGATGTCTTGAGTACTGGACTAGCTTTAACTTCAGCCCGTTTACTCGGTCAAATTTTAGCTGGTTGTTCAATGGTGTTAACGTCATCCGATCATCCCCAATTTCCTGATTTACCTGTGGTGCTTTTTCCAGGTAATGTCGGTGATGCTGAGGCGTTGGCGACAGTTTATCAGAGATTGACCTTGCCAATTTGAGATTTGAGATTTTAGATTAAATAATCTTTTGGTTCACACCAGACTAATATCTTGCTACGCAATACAAATCCAAAATCCAAGTTGCGCTGGAAGCGCACCAAAGGTGCGACCCAAAATTTAAAATCTGTGTATCCTTTGTCTTTTGGCTAGTACTCCATGACTTCTGATTCTGCGATTCCCAATCTCAAGTCAAATTCTGCACTTCCTAATGCAGAAGCAAACTCTATCCTTTCTGAGGCAGAGAGAAATCCTACTGTTTCTGATGTAGAGTCAGATTCTATCCTCCCGGATGCTGAGTTAAAATCTGTCCTCCTTTATTTAAAATCAAATACTGTACCTGGGGATATAGAGTCAAATCCTTCTCAACCAGATGTAGAGTCAAATCCCTCTCAACCAGATGTAGAGTCAAATCCTGATGCGGCATCAGATTTTATTCTTACTGATTTAAATCCCAATGAGTTAGCATTACCAGGGCATCGCGTAAATGATAATACTCAAGTCCAGTTAAAGAGTAAGGAGGGACGACTGTTATTAATTTTGCCTCCAGAATCTCAAGCATCTGCCTCAGAACTCACTTGGTCTGATATCTGGCAACAAATCAGGCAACGTCTGAGTGCAGGCGATCGCTTCCGTATATCTAATACACCTGTGCATCTAATGGCACAAGACCGTTTAGTAGATGCCAGACAACTCCAAGAACTTGCCGAAGCTTTAAGTGAAGTCCAACTGCGACTCATATCTGTCTCGACGAGTCGTCGGCAAACTGCGATCGCTGCTGTCACATCTGGGTATTCTGTAGAACAATTACAACCCGTAACTTCCCTGAGTTCCGAACCAGCGGCTACAGCCATCCCCCAAGAAGATGCCCTCTACTTGGAAATGACAGTCCGCTCTGGAGTAGAAATTCGTCATCCTGGGACAGTAATTCTCTTGGGAGATTTAAACCCAGGTGGTATTGTAATTGCAGATGGAGATATTATTATCTGGGGTCGCCTACGTGGAATTGCTCATGCTGGGGCTGGAGGCAATCGTGAGTGTCTGATTATGGCCTTGCAAATGGAACCAACCCAACTGCGGATTGCAGATGCCGTAGCAAGGGCACCAGAAAAACCACCAATGCAGTTTTCTCCAGAGGTGGCACATATTACGCCGCAAGGAATTCGCATCGCTAGGGCTACTGATTTTTCCCGAAACCAATTCACCAAGAGCAATCAAGAGCCATAAATATTTACTTAAAGAATGAAGTATATAAGTAAGGATGAAATAAAACAAATATTCATGCCTCGCCCTCATCAGGGAGAACAGATATTTCTTCATACTTGATACGATACTTCATACTTTATACTGCAATTTACTGTTTTATATTTCCTGAACCCTCATTGACCGCATTTCTATCATGACTCGCATTATTGTGATTACCTCCGGTAAAGGAGGAGTGGGTAAAACCACAGTTTCAGCAAATTTGGGCATGGCTTTAGCCAAAATGGGGCGTCAAGTTGCCTTGGTTGATGCAGATTTTGGTCTGAGAAATTTGGATTTGCTGCTAGGGCTGGAAAACCGCATCGTTTATACTGCGGTGGAAGTCTTAGCCAGAGAGTGCCGCCTAGAACAAGCCTTGGTGAAAGATAAGCGCCAACCCAATCTCGTACTCCTGCCGGCAGCCCAAAATCGCTCGAAAGATGCAGTCACACCTGAACAGATGAAGTTATTGGTGAATGCACTAGCACAAAAATATCAGTATGTAATTATTGATAGCCCTGCCGGGATTGAAAATGGGTTTAAAAATGCGATCGGCCCGGCCAAAGAAGCGCTAGTTGTCAGCACACCAGAAATTTCTTCAGTTCGTGATGCCGATCGGGTAGTGGGGTTACTAGAAGCACAAGGTATCAAGCGTGTTCATTTAATAATTAACCGCATCAGACCCGCAATGGTGCAGGCAAATGATATGATGTCAGTGCAAGATGTTCAGGAACTTCTCGCCATTCCCCTGATCGGGGTAATCCCTGACGACGAGCGTGTTATTGTATCTACCAATCGCGGCGAACCCTTAGTTTTAGCGGAAAATCCCTCTTTAGCTGCCACAGCCTTTGAGAACATTGCTCGTAGATTAGAAGGGGAAAGTGTCGAATTTCTGGAGATTGACCCATCCCAAGACAGCATCTTCGCCCGTCTACGAAGGTTGTTGTGGACAAAGATTGTTTAACTTCCTTTTCTAGTCTCCGCCCCAGACCTATTCGTAATGATTGAACTTCTAGAAAAACTTTTTTCTCGCGGCCCCGATAGCAGTCGAACTCAAGTTAAACGTCGCCTGCAATTGGTGATTGCTCACGATCGCGCTGACTTAGATCCTCAAACGTTGGAAAAAATGCGAAAAGAAATCCTAGATGTCGTCTGTCGCTATGTCGAAATTGAGACAGAGGGCTTGGAGTTCTCCTTAGAAAGCAACCAACGAACCACAGCTTTAATTGCCAATTTACCCATCCGTCGGGTGAAAGGTGCCATACCTGAGTGGGAAAGAGGTGATAAATAAATCTTTATAGTTTTAATCGAGATTCGATAATTTTTATTGGAGTTTATAGTTAAGTTTCTGCAAGATTATCTATTCAACGGCGTTCTCGTAGTAATTGTGGTGACAGAACGGCTTAGTCACCACGATTGCTCATTTGACCCCTTTATCCTGAAGTAGTTTTTACAACAAAGTCATCCTTTCTACCCCTCAAATTTACTCAGTCTGATAGTGGGTAGGTAATAACGTGCGCGCTAAGTAAGTCGGCGTAAATAATTATTGTTGGGATAAGGCAGGGGGCAGGGGGCAGGGAGCAGGGAGCAGGGTGAGAAAGGGTTTGAGCCTTGTTTACTTTTCTTCACACAGTTTGGTTTTATTATGCCGACTTACTTACACGATGGACAAGGCTTGAAGAAACATAGAGCAACATGAATCCAATCAGAGGATGGAGAATCTCTAGGTGGAGCGGACTCTTGAGATGAATGCTGGCAAATTGAAGTCCAAGCAGGACAGGTAAGCTAACGGACAGAAATCGGATTCTGTCTGAGAATGGGGCGATGAACGACCCTCCCAGTAATAGAAAGGATAGTCCACTGTACCCTCGCACCAGCCAAACATGAATAGTCCACCAGGTAGGATCGTTGAAGTAGGCAACCCCAACCGTTAATAACTGAGCAATCAAGCAGAGGTTAAAGACAATTGAAGTCGTATAAAAACCGATTTGTATCCAACGTGTGGGAACACGCTTAATTTCTAAATTTGTGGTCATATCAGACTGCCTATTTTACCTCTAAAGCAAATGTCGCCGCAGCATATGACATCGCTTTGTTGACTAATTCAGCCCCCGCTTTTTCGGGTGAACCGACATCGAATGGAGGGGCTGGATCGTACTCCATTAATAGTTGAGCGATCTTGGCAGCTTCCTCACCACAAAGCACTTCAGCAATCGTTAGACCAAAATCAATGCCTGCCGTAACCCCCCCACCAGTCATACGATTTCGGTCAATCACAACTCGCTCCGTTCCGACCTCAACGCCCAACCTTGCGAGTTGTTCACGTGCCATCCAGTGAGTAGCCGCTCGATAGCCTTGTAGCAGTCCTGCCTTCGCTAAAAACTCAGACCCCCCGCACACAGAGGTGATGAACTTTGCTGTGCCTCCCTGTTTCTGGAAAAACTCAAGCACTTCTGGATCATCTACAACTGCACTCTGTCCTAAACCCCCACCGACACAGATCACGTCCAAGGACGGGCAATTCTCAAAGGTGGTATCAGGCAAAATCATCATTCCGTCATCGGTTTTGATCGGGTCTAACGCTTTCCAGATGCGGTGGATGTGGACACCAGGAAGTGAACTAAAAACTGTCTGGGGTCCCACAATATCAAGTGCCGTCATACCAGGATAAAGTACCAAGCCAATAATGTGCTTTTGTAAGTTAGTCATAAATCAATCTCTTGATGACAGTTGCTACGAAATCTATCCTTATACTAGAAGTGGCAACCGACCTCGCCCAGTCCTCGAACGAGTACTCTTTTCGTCAGATGATCGAAAACGACTCACGATACAGAGCAACTAAATTTATTTATGGGATCATTAATTTTAAATTTTGAATTCGGAGCGAAGCGACGTGACGCTTTCCTTGCAGCTTTTATTTGAAGCCATTAACCAGGTAAAACATGAACGCGAGTTGCGATCGCAAACCGTACCAAAAATTGGTGAATATTTTGCAGCCAAGCGATCGGGGATTTTCTTCTTCGACCAACTGCCCTTAGCCAATCGCAATGTTCAGAAAATATTGAACGTTGCACTTTCGATCGAGCATAATCCGGTGGCGCGTTATATAGCGGAGCGTCATACTCCGGTTCATGAAGGATTGGTAACATCACCAAAGGCTTGGGCAATCATTTGTCCTCGTCCCGATCATTGGCATGTGATGGCAGGACCGATTATTGATCGTGGTCAATTAGTAGGTGTCGTGGGCTGTACTCGTGAAAAGTCGATGCCTGCCTTTAATACCCAAAATCTAGCTGATTTGAGCGCCATCTGCTTGCACTTATCGGTTTGGGCTACAACCATGCGATTAACGCAAAGTGCAACTCCACAAGAAGCGCAGCATCAACCGTTTAAAATCAATCGTTTAACGTCTCGTGAGTTGCAAATTTCTGCGTTGGTTGCGTTAGGACGAACTAACGCAGAAATTGGGGCTGAACTTTGGATTACTGAAAATTCTGTCAAGCAGGCTTTGAAGCGAATGTTCCGTAAGCTTGAGGTGTCATCTCGTGCAGCGATGGTGGCACAACTTTCTGCGACATATTATCATTTGCCAAGTCAAAAACTATCTTCATCTGACTTAGATAGATATTGAGCCGAGATATGACCTAAAACCTGCAAAATGAACTGAAAAGGCTTGATTTTCCGTTGTAAATAACGGCTTTTTTGACTCTAATATAGCAATTTTTCAAATCCACACAGGATAAGGGTTAAGAGTCCATCTTGCCGGAAATTACATGCATCTCGGCCAATGCCCACCCCAATACTGCTCGGGTTTTGCATTTCAACTTGGAATTAGCTTTGGGGAAAAGGTTAAAGGGTAAAGGTTAAAGGTTTTTTCTTTCCCCTTGCCCTTTTCCCCAAAACCCGACAAGTATTGATGCCCACCCCACAAGAATCATCAATATTTTATACAACGCCAAAAAAATCCCGTTGTCAGCAGTGATAACAACGGGAGTATATAGGATTTTTTATAATCTATCGGTAGGCGACTTGTGGCCCTGCCCAAATTTCTGTCACCTTTTTACCGAAAGTAATCGGCTGATCGTTGTCTGTTGTCGTGACAGTCTTGCCATCATTAGTAACTTGCACTAATGGCCAGTTATCCTCACCCAACTCTCCTGCACGGAACAACACCTGATCCGGTTGACTTTTACTCCAGCCTAACAAGACGGCAACTTTATCATGTTGTTCTTCCTCGTTAACAGGAGCAACTATATTAGCGTGATTTTTTTGCCGATCCCAAATCACTGCACTATCTGTAGAATCACCTGTGTTAAATATACCTTCAAACTTACGTGCTAAGAAGCGATCGCCTTTTTCTGACCAACTAACTGGAACTAATACCCCAATTTTACCGCTCGGATCAGTTTCTTCTGAAGATTCTGTCTTTACAGCCTTTACCTTTAACAAAGGATCGCTAATTGGAGTCGTTGAAGCCATCACCCACAATTTCTTAGTTTGCATATCTTGAACAAACAGAACACTGGTGACACGGCTGTTGTACATTTGGGGTTTTACCTCCAGTTGTACCCGACTATAAACAGCATATTTACCATCTGGAGAAATCACGGGTACGCTGCGATAATGACGCACTCCAGAACCACCCTTGGAACCAATAGCCTCTTGAGTTGCTGTAATCCATTTCCAAGGAATCGGATGAGGACTACCGATGGGATCTATTTGTTCTGCTTGGGACTCATCAACTGGTTCTGCAACAGGTATTTCTGTCGTTGTGGTTGGTTGTGATTCTCTAATAGGTGGTGCTACTTGAGTTGCTGTCAAAGACTTTGTTCTAGAGGGAGAATTTTCTTGTCCCCTCAAAGACTTGACATTAGCAGCTTTGAGTTTTCGTATTAAATTAAGTTGACTAACAGAAACATCTGTTGATGGTGCGAGTTCAACGGCTGCCAAAGAATCGGGAATAGTTACATCGCTACTTGACACAGCACTATCTAATTGATCCAAAGACTCAGTTTTATCTGCTAGTAATACTTGCGATTGCTGAACAGCACTACTTTCTGTTGGTGCAGAGTCAAAGTCTTCTTCTATTAATGAGTCGATTTGATCTGTTTTTAATAATGTTTCAGCTATCTCAGGTTCCCCAACTACAGCTATTTCCTTTAATACAGAGTCAGACTCTCCAGCTATCGAAGTTAGTTTAGCTACTTCGGATCTTACTGGGTTCGAGTGAGTCGATGCCCCTAGTAAGGGTGCAATCAATATGACAACGACAACGTAATTGAGAAATGGTTGGGCGCGGAACCATCCTGACAGCAAAAGGGGTTTAAGCATTTGTAGACTCTCTAGAGGGGGCGGTTGCTATGTGAGAAGCAATACCTATGTAGCAATGGGGCAGGCGGTAGTTATATGTATAACAAGAAACTAAAAACTTTGACTAGATAATTGCTTCAAAGTTTGTAGAGGTTTACAAAAATTAAGTATCATTGTCTACACCTTTTCTTCCTAAGGTACTGAATGTTTTTTGGCAAAAATATGCGAGTATAGTAAATATGCTGAGAACTCAGTAATTACTACACGATATATAAGATTGCTATACCCAACCACACCAAAAATAGGTATTGGTTAAAGGATATTTCGGGTAGAGTTTGGAGAATGACGCTTGCAACTAAGAGTGAGATAACTTAGCATCTGGGGATCATACTAGCGATCGCTAGTACACAGCAAATAAGCAAGTTACACACTAAATATAGCAGCGTAACCCTCAAGATGGTACACGTGAGGCGTTAATTAAAAACCTGGGAAAGAAGACGCATAATACATCATACTCAGAAGATATTGCTGTCAGCAACCCAAAGTTATAAATTGCTATCTAAACTACAAAAATAGCTAGAAGACGCAATAGTTTTTTGGAAACGCAACTGTATTTCAAGCCAATTTCGGGAAGACGACGGGGAACACAACAAAAGTTACACGGTAGATGCTCTAGCGACTCGCGACGAAAAACCACTAAGTGATTAGGTTCACTAGAGGCAGATGCAGTTGATACTAGCTCTTACACTTACAAACTTAACTATTAAGTTAATCAAGCAGGCTTTGGTTTCATGAATACGAAAATATTGTACCACCAAACAGCCAATATTATTTACAGAGAATCAATTGTATTTTGCAACTGCCGTCTAGAATACATTAGCCTATTAGATGCTATCTGAGTGATTTCTGTTTCAAAATACAACTTAAATGTTGTCAGTTGTGAGGGGCGCACTTACGATTAACTAATGACTAACAACTAATATATTAATGAAAATTGTATTTTTTGGTACACCTCAGTTTGCTGTACCCACATTGGAAAAGTTATTGAATCATTCAGAATTTGAGGTGCTGGCAGTTGTTACCCAACCAGATAAACGTCGGGAACGCGGAAATAAACTAACGCCAACACCAGTAAAAGCGATCGCAACTGCTCACAATTTACCAGTATGGCAACCCGAACGAGTCAAAAAAGACACTGAAACTTTAACCAAACTCAAAGAATTAGATGCAGATGTGTTTGTTGTTGTCGCTTATGGACAGATTTTATCGGCAAAAATCTTGAAGATGCCAAAATTGGCCTGCATTAATGTGCATGGCTCGATTTTACCCAAATATCGCGGTGCAGCGCCGATTCAGTGGTGTTTGTATAACGGTGAAAGCGAAACGGGGATCACGACTATGTTAATGGATGTCGGGATGGATACCGGCGCAATGCTCCAAATCGCCACTACACCCATTGGATTACTAGATAATGCCCAAGATTTAGCCGAAAGACTAGCGGCGATTGGTGGAGATTTATTGGTGAAGACTCTGTTGAAGTTGGAACGTCAAGAAATTCAACCAATTCCCCAAGATAATTTAGCTGCTACTTATGCGCCTCTGATTCAAAAACCAGACTATGCTTTGGATTGGTCAAAAAGTGCGATGCAATTACACAATCAAATTAGAGGCTTTTACCCTAACTGCACGGCTACCTTTCGTAACAATTTGTTGAAAATCACCGCTTCTGCTCCCCTTGGTTCAATAGGCGAACGCAATCTACCACCAGAACTACAAGAATTACTGCATAAATTGCCTGATTTGTCAAACACATTAGACAAACCGGGAGTTGTAGTTAGCATTATCAAAGGAATTGGTGCGATCGTCCAAACTGGGGAAGGATTGTTGCTGTTGCGAGAAGTTCAGCTAGCCGGTAAACGTCCCCAGTCGGGATGGGATTTTGTTAATGGTACCCGCTTAACTGTGGGAGAAGTTTTTGGTGCGGGAAGCTGAGGGGTTGCCAATTTTAGATTTTGGATTTTGGATTTTGGATTTTGGATTTTGGATTTTGGATTGAAGGAAAAAGTATTTGACTGAATTGTAATGAGCTTGCTTGCCCTTTCTCTTGCCGTTCGCGCAGCGTCTCTTAGAGAAGGGTCGAAGTAGCGCTCACACCGAAATCCAAAATCTAAAATCTAAAATCCAAAATTAAATCGCTTCTAATTTTTCATAAAAACGGCAAGATTCGCAAGGGCCATCTGGGTTGACTGCACAGCGAATGAGTTCTGAATGAGCATTGTAGCAGCAGGTTGCATCACCGATTACCCAACGTCCTGCTACCAAACTTTTCTCAGATGGTCGTTTAGCAGATTGGACATAAATGGCAATATTATGCAGGCGGTAGCGCCCAGCTTGAAGTTGGTATCGATGGCGGCGTTCTAAAACCGCGTAGGTTTTACCTTGAAAATCAAGATAGTTACCGGGTTGGGGTGTCCAATCAAGTTGCACCCTACCGAGGGACTCACGCGGGTGAGTCAGAATCACCTCGGTAGGTAAAGAGTCTGGCTCCATAAGCTGATGTGATTTGATTTACATTATTGATTTGATTTACATTATAAGGATAGTATCGCGATCGCTTTCTTTAGCTTACCCAATTTAGATTACAATTGATAATTAACTAGATTTGCGAGAAATATACATAAATTCGGTATGCAAATTACGGTAGCCAAAAATTAGGTAGGATAGATTTGCCCAAGTTACGCAAAGTTTGGTTGAGCGATCGCGCAACTTGGATATGCACTTCATCCTCTTCTACAGCTAAAATCTCAGATGGCTGACCTTCTCCCAAATAAGACACCACCAAATTTGCCGCCTCTAAACCAGTAACATAGGCCTTTTCCTGCGACCAGGAACCATGACGGTTCACAATCCAATCGCCACTCATAAACACATTCTCAAAACTTGTTTTCGCGGGCAACATATAACGATAGCTACCAGGTGCAAAGTGAGTCACCGCTTGAGGTAGCCGAATTACACTGCTATCAATTATCTTTGCCTCTCGAAACGCTGGCACACAAGTTGCTAAATAACCTTGAACTATTGCTAAAATCTCCTCATCACTCAAACCTAGAAACTGATTCGCGTGATAGAAATCAGCTTCAATCACTGTTCCCAGTTCATTTCGGTATTCATCATGTAGAGCATTCAAATCAAAAAAAGTCCAACCTGTACTTGCGTCAAATCCAAAACAAGCATTAGAAGGACGAGGAATATCAATTTTGCGGTCAAACCATAGTCGGGTTGCTAAAACATCTATTGCCCCTAAATTGCTCAAATTACGGAATTCTTCACGGCTTTGTAAACTAGGGCTAGTTGAGACAATTTTCTTCATCCCCGTGACTCCAACTGCGAAAATCACGGCATCTGCTTCAATTACTTCATCACCGCAAACCACACCCTTAACTTGATTACTATCAACAATTAAGTCTGTAACTCGATGCTTGGGTAACACTCGCGCACCAGCTTTTTCGATACGTTCCACCCAAGGACGAAATATCTTTTCTCCGACAGTTCCCCGACACCAAACCACATCAAAATCGGGTTGATGAGCCAGAATAAAAAAGTAAAGCATCCCTAAAGTTGCGGCGGCTGAACACTGTTCACCAGGGGCAAATAAGCCAACTAATAACATCGGTTCAAAAGCCTCGCGGTAAAGTCGTGCGGAAACGTTAAAGTCTTTGAACAATTCACGTGCAGTTACAAAGTCATAGCGTCGCCAAGCTGCATCAGAATTATCAAAATCAACGACAGCATAAAGTAAAGGTAGAGCGCTCAGACGATCAATTAGTGGCAGCCGTTTAAACTGAGTGTAGAGAAAAGTTCCTAGTGGTGAGGGAAGTCGCGGTAAGTCTTGAAAAATTGGTGATTCAACTTCTAAACCTGCTGGCGAATATTGCGAAGAACGAGTCCAAGTAGTAAAAGGATTAATTTCTAATTCATTAATTAAAGAAAAAATATTTCTGTAAGGATACCAGAAGCCGTGAATGCCAGCTTCAACAGATTTTCCGGCTGCTGTTTGCCAACCTGCCACCAATCCACCAGGATAAGGGCCTGCTTCGAGAAGTGTCACATCATAACCTTGTTTTGCCAAATGGTAGGTTGCTCCTAAACCAGCCCAACCAGCACCTACAACTACCACCCGTTTTGGTTGTAACCCTTCTACCATTCTAGCCTCCGATTGTTGCAGTCCATCAACTTAATGTATACGAGCTTGTATTCTAATCAGGCGACGGGTTGTTATTATAGCGGTTTTCACTTGGATGCAATAGGCGCTTTATTAGTACATTCCATCGAATTTAAAATAGTTATAGACTTTAAAAATAGGCTTAGGGAATCGAGTTCAGTAAAAATCCCTTGCGGTTAATGCTGAGTTGAGAGTATAACAGAAAACAGACTTAACTATTCATGAGGAATAATCATAATGAGTCAATTAGCAGATGTAAAATTTAGTCTGAATGACTTTGAATTACGAGACGGGATTTATTTTCCTAGTGACTATGAACAATTAAATAATACTCAACATAAAAAAACATGGGACGCAATTGGTAAAACATACTATGGTTCCCAAAAAATTGAAAAAATTACAGATGCCTCGCCAATTAAACAAGATTACACTCTGCTAACTGGTACGCCTGGAGGTACTTGGAACAAATTTCCGTTGAATAAATCTGTCGGTTCTATTCTAGAAATTGGTTCTGGTTATGGTCGCGCACCTTTACATCTCTCGAAAGCGAAAAATCTCAGATGCGAGAAATATTACGGCATTGATATTTCTGAACCTTTATTGCGGCGGTTAATCAAGGTTAAACAAGAATACAATTTTTTTCCAGAAGCGGAATTTAACTTGATTTGCACTTCTGCTGAAATATTGCCTTTAGAAGATAATTCTATAGATTTGGTAATTTCTAACTGCGTCTTTATGCATATCCCAGATGCCCAATTAAGAAAATTATTGGCTGATATCTCTCGTGTGCTAAAGCCTGGTGGAATTTTTGTTTTTAATCATTCCTTTCACAACAAGTCTTGTCCTTCTCACATTATCCATAATTTTATCAGAAGGCTGAATCCATTTGTGAGAAATCCAGTTTATCTCAAGCAATATTCAGCCGCAGAAATAGAAGAAATGTTAGCTACGGCTGGGATGAAAGCAAAGTGTCCACAATACATTGTTGAGCCAACAGCAGAATATGCAATTTTGCCGGAAACTATCAAAGGGATTCCCGTACCTTTTGCTAATGCAATCAACAGAAGTCTTAAGCCATCAGGTAATTTAAAAGAAACTCTGGCTTATGGTTTTAGTGCTTATAGCGCTAAACTGGACTAATTAAGAAACTCTCCGATTATCAGAATAAACTGAATACAAATAATCTACAAAAGCACAACATTGTTGTGCTTTTATTTTGACAATAAATGCCTGTTAACTCAATACAGTTTAGTTAAGGGCGACTGGCGGGTTTTCGAGACGCGATAAACCGCCGTCTCTACATGAGGTTTTTGGCAGATTCAAGGTTGCCCAATGTAGATAACATTTGCCAAAACTTGTACTTTTGTTAACTCGCGCACGAGACGTTGAGCTTGATGTTTATAAAGTGGTATCGGCAACACTCTAGGCAAATTATTCATCCATTGTCTAGCGTCAGTGGAACTACATCTAGTAATCAAAACTATCTCTTCAGCACCATAGATAATAGCATTTGTAGTCAGAGCTTTTTCAATCTGCACTTGCCAAAGACGAGGCAGCATTTCACCCCATTCAATTCGCTGCAAACTACTGCTTGTAGCTAAAACAATTAAGCGATCGCCAGCATCAAGCTTAACATCATACCAGGGCATTAAAGAGTAATTATCTCGCTGATATTTCTGGTAGAGAATTGGTACAACACTGTAGCCAGATGCTATTTCAGATAAAAGCAACCCATTTAGAGTATCGCCATTTTCAATTTTGTATTCCGTCACCATGACTATTTGCTCATTCAAGTGAAACAAGCTCAGAACATTTTCTCCAAAAGCAGCACAAGCAAAGACTTCTGCTGACAAAGCCGCGCCACATATAACTTGAGCATAGGGGAACAGAGGGGCGACATTATCACTAAATTGGCGGTCTTGAGAGCGGATAATCAAGGTAGTGGCGGGGTTCATTGCATGAGCCATCAAACCAATTTCCAGATTTTCCATATTATCGTCACCAACTAAAATGATGCTTTTAGCATGGGGGAGATTTGCCTTAGTGAGTGCTTCGGTAGCATTACCAACGATAAGGGGCATATCGGGTAAAGTTTCTTGGTCAAGAGTGGTAGGATGAATTCCTACTAAGGGCTGGTTGAGTTCTTGTAAAAGAGCAGCTACTTTCTGCCCCAAACGATTTAAGCCAATAATTATTAGATGGTTGCGTTGTGGTATTGGAGGACGGGAATTGAAAAAATGGAATCTTGAAGTGACAAGAGCATCAGTAAGCAGCGCATATAATACTCCCACGAAAGCTTGACCTGTCAAAGTCATTCCCAGGCTAAAAAACCGCAACCACCAAGGCATACCGTCTGAGGGTTTTGATTGCGCTGCAAACTCAACACCGCCAAATAAATCTCCGTATCCTCCCAAGAGCAAAACTGCTGTTGCATAGAAAGCTTCTTGGATGGTGATGTCAGGATAATATAAGCGGTAAAGAATTATTCCAACAAGCCACAGGATGAGTACAGTAATCGCATAGATTGTTGCAATTCGCCGGATTTGATTTTGGCTTTGGTAGTAAGATTGCCAAAATTGCACTATTTTATCCTTGAGATTTTTCGCTGTGATGCTTTGAACAAACTGTTGCCACTGCCACTTTTGGCTATGAGATTGCCGATGTTGCTCAGAGAAAGCCAGTTCGTATGCCACATCAATATAAACTAGCGTGTCTCCTACCTGCACTTCTGCCTCTGGATTCCAGCCAAATAATTCTTTGCTTGGGTTAGACGAAACAGGTCTATGACTCAAGATGCGGCGAGTTGTAAGATTGAGTCTATGTACTGGCTTGCTATTACACCAGCTATCCTTCGCTTGTACCTGATGCTTTATGACTTGCAACAGTTGCCCTTCTAAGGTGAAATATCCAATAGCTTCAGAGCCAAGGGCTGTTAGAGCAAAGGCATGGGCTGAAAGATGAGTGGGTTCAAAGGCAACAAAATTGCCGAGATTTTCCCACAATAGTTTATTGAAATTTTGTTTGTCAGAACGTACAATCAGGCGAACGTGCGGATTAAGACGCCGTGCTGCAAAGGCAGCTTCTATATTTATCCGCTCATTTCTGGTTACTAAAAGTATTGAACGACACTGCCTGATACCTGCCTGCTCTAAAACAGTTGGCTGGCGAAAGTCTCCTATGATTAACTTTTCTAGTAAGTTAGGTACTTCTGGGACTTCCCAATGTTCGGGCTGCACATCCTCAATGGCGCTGACTTTAACATCGTATTCCTTAAGGATTGCAACGCAATGTTGCCCTAAACTTTTGAGTCCGCACACTAAGAAAAGGTCTTGGGGTTTTTTTTGATTGCTAGTAGGAGGAGGATGCACTTTCTGTTGACGGTAGCATTCAATACTGCTAACAGGATGTGTTTGCTAAAGTTTTTACACTTCGGGAATTCCCAACAATTTTACCAGTTGGTTTGAAGATGAGTATCAAATGATAATAAACTGTATCTAATTCTGATATTTGATACCCAACTGAATGCGAATTTTGTTGAAAGTTTGGATAGTTTTTGGGATTTCCTTAGACATCTCCAGAAATTAAAGATGCGTTACCCAGAACCCTTGTAGAGACGTAGCACTGCTACGTCTCTACATTCTTTTTCGGAGATGTCTCTTGATTGTGATGTAGTTTACCAACTTTTTCTAACATACTAAAGCTAAAGTTGGTAAATTAGGGATTAGTTGAGCTAATTCTTCCCCAGACAACTATGCCATCGGATTTATCGCCTCTTTGGATATCACTTAAAACTTCATTACTTGCCACATTTATCACCTTCTTTTTGGGTATCGCTGCTGCCTACTGGATGCTGGGATATCGTGGCAAAGGGAAATCGTTAATTGAGGGTATCTTTATTGCGCCTCTGATTTTACCGCCCACAGTTGTCGGGTTCTTGTTGCTGCTATTTTTTGGCAAAAATGGCCCTGTAGGGAAATTCATGGGGGCTTTTGATTTCACCATCGTTTTTACTTGGTATGGTGCGGCGATCGCAGCCACAGTAGTTTCTTTCCCTTTAATGTATAAAACTGCACTGGGAGCATTTGAACAAATAGACGGTAATCTGCTGCGAGTCGCTAGAACCCTTGGTGCAACTGAAACTACAATCTTTTGGCGGATCAGTTTACCCCTGGCACTACCTGGCATTGTCGCCGCCACAATGTTAGCTTTTGCCCGTGCTTTGGGAGAATTTGGCGCGACATTGATGCTAGCTGGTAACATCCCTGGACAAACACAGACAATCCCAATGGCGATTTATTTTGCTGTGGAAGCGGGAGCAATGAATGAGGCTTGGTTTTGGGCGATCGCTATTATGGTGATTTCTCTGTCTGGAATTATTGCAGTCAACTTTTGGCAAGAATTGAGGGAAAAGAGGAGGGGAGCAGGGGAGCAAGGAGCGAGGAGAGCAGGGAGCAGGGAGCGGGGAGCAGGGGGAGAAATTCTTTATACTCCGCAATCTAGCTTTGAATCTGGGGGATTGTTTGTCAACATTGAAAAAATCCTTCCTAGCTTTGATTTAAAAGTTGCTTTCAATACTGATGAGCAACCCTTGGGATTGTTAGGAGGTTCTGGAGCAGGTAAGAGCATGATTTTGCGCTGCCTGGCGGGGATAGAAACGCCCACAACCGGGCGGATAGTTTTAAATGACAGAGTTCTGTTTGACTCAGAACAAGGAATTAATTTACCCAGCCGCGATCGCCGCATCGGTTTTTTAGTGCAGAATTACGCTCTCTTTCCGCACATGAGTGTGGCGCAAAATATCGCTTTCGGCTTGCCCAAAAAACTATCTGCTGGGAGTATTCGGGTACAGGTAGAGGAGCAACTAATCGCGATGCAGTTGCAGGGATTAGGCGATCGCTATCCGCACCAACTCTCAGGGGGACAACAACAACGGGTAGCCTTGGCAAGAGCATTGGCAAGTCAACCAGAAGCATTACTTTTAGACGAGCCGTTTTCAGCACTTGACACCCATCTACGTAGTCAATTAGAGCAGCAAATGACAGAAACTCTAGCTGATTACCAAGGTGTGACTTTATTTGTCACCCATAATATGGAAGAAGCTTATCGGATTTGCCCAAACCTGTTGGTATTGGAGCATGGTAGAGCCGTTCATTATGGCTCAAAATACGAGATTTTCCAGCATCCTGCTACTGTGAGTGTTGCCCAACTCACTGGATGCAAAAATTTCTCCCGTGCTGTTCTCCAGTCATCGCAACAGTTGGAGGCAATTGATTGGGGTTGTACTCTGCAAGTAATTGAACCAATCAAGAGCGAATTATCTCACGTTGGCATTCGTGCCCATCAGTTCATTTTTACCAACGACTCATCACAGGAAAATACTTTTCCCTGCTGGGTAGTACGAACAAGTGAAACGCCCCATAGAATGACGTTGTTTCTCAAATTACATTCAGCTGGCAAGAATTCTCAAGATTACCATCTGCAAGCTGAAGTCTTTAAAGAAAAATGGGCGACGATGAAAGACCAATCTTTTCCTTGGTATGTGCGTTTAGATCCTCTACGGTTGATTTTGATGGCATAAACGCAGAGATGTATAGATAGAAGATTATCGGCAACAAAATAGGGAAAATTAAGAAAAGTTTGTGGTATCGTGCATTGTAAGCAATTTACCACAAACATTTTTAATAAATTCAATCCAACCGTTGTGCGAGTCCAGGATTTTTCTGGTCAAAAGAAGCAGGGGGGAAGACTGAGACGGAGCTTGTACTCCGCCCCAGTTCAAGCTCCCTGGAAGGGCGGGACTTCTCTTCTCTACGAGAGGCTGCGCCCTAAGCGTAGCTATGCCGCAGGCTTTACGAGACGCTCCGCGAACGTACCCATGCTCCGCTTTGCTTGGCGCAGAGGGGAAGGACTTACTCCCCCTGCTCCCTGCTCCCTTCCCCTCCGCCTCTTTGGTGATAGCTACGCTAGATATTTCCTGATTACTTTAATATCTAAATTGAAGGTATTGACCATCATATCCAAGATATTTTGCATTCGGAAAATTGCGTTCATGTGAGCCAAGATAATAGGTTTGGTTCAGTCTTAATTGTGGTGGCACAGGCCCATGATAAGAAAGAGATATTCTATTAGCTTCAGCATTGCCAGTTAAGCCTTGAACAATGTAATGG
Organism: Nostoc sp. C052; assembly: GCF_013393905.1. GTDB lineage: Bacteria > Cyanobacteriota > Cyanobacteriia > Cyanobacteriales > Nostocaceae > Nostoc. Next base: position 5,069,483 of record NZ_CP040272.1, on the reverse strand, counting down.
TGGGGTGGTTGGTTATCATTAACAAAAGCTCCAGTCAGCAGAGTGCTACTAACATTAGATAACAACTCAGTGTTTCCCCAGTGAAATAGTGTGATATTAAAACTCTTACATCCTGAGAAAGTTACACAAGCGCTACCTTCTAAAGTAATTCGCTTTTCAGCTACTCGCAAACATACATTCAAGTCCCATTTTGCTACAGAATAATTTCCTTTCAATGTTAAGCAGGGATGTGCTGGGCTAATTTCACCTGTGATGACAGTAATACCAGCAACCTTAAGTGTGATTGCAGCACTGGGAGTACTGAGATTAAGGTCATAGCATATTTGAAGTGGCCCAAAAATTGAAACACAGCCTGAAATGTCTGTGAGAGTGCCAACGTTTACAGGTGGTTGAATGTCAGTAGTAAGTTTAGGCTCTGTGGTCACGCTGGGATCGTAAGAGATATCAGAGAGAATATCTTCGGCGTATGAAGTAATAGACATAAAGACTCCTTTGTTTACGAATTATTTTTGAGATGTTTTTGGTTAATTAGAAGCTGAAATTTCAGCTTCTAATTTATGGTTTTTAGCACTAGACAACTACAAATTTTCTAGGACAAATTGACCACATTAGACATATCTTGCATTTGCAAGTCAGTCTGTTATGTTGTTCGCCTTGATTGCAGATGTATTACTTAAAACCTTTGTAAAAGGTCTATTTGAGTCCTGAACTTATCTGTTTTTCAGGACACTTTTACTCTATTAGTTAAATTCAAGTATGTCGATGAGGATAACTTAAGTAAAGTTAAGGAGATAATCGAGTAGATATTTATATAAAAGTTAAGGTTAATTCTTTAATAGGTTGAAAAAATCGCTTTAGGGACTTCCAAATACAAAAATAATCAATCGCTTTGGGGAGCCTTGGGAGAGATATTGCTACCTTGTCCCCCTTGTCCCCCTTGTCCTTACTTCAAGCGCCCAGACCCAAAGAGTCTGAGCGCTTGAATATTAGGTTGCAGAGAAACTTCTGCTAGATTGTCGTGGAATTATGCAGGCATCATGTGCATACTTCTGCAAGACTCTGCACACTTACGGCAAGCGGCAGCACATTCCATCATTTTGGCGTCATCGCTCATCATCTCACACGCCATTGCAGTGCGATCGCACATTTCAGCACAAAGCATACAAGTGCGTTCCATGAAATCAGAACCGCTCATCATCATATTCATACACATCATGCACATTTCAGAGCAATCGCGCATCATGCTCATCATGCTCATCATGCTCTTGTCCATGTGCTGACCATTTTTGCTCATACAATGAGTCATGGTTTCCATACACATTTTATGACAGTCCATACAAACATCCATGCAAGCCTGCATTTCTGGAGTCATAGTTTCAGTCATCATCATCATCATCATCGGAAATACCTCCTGATTTTTTGATGTATATATAGTGTCCTTTTAAGGACTACTCATAACGTTAGTCCTATCCTTTTAAAGAGTCAATGGGGCTTTTAATCCAGAGTTTTTAAGCCTACTATCCCGATATAATTACCGGAAATTTCAACTAATTCTACACTAGCTTGGTGTTGTTTTTCTGGAGAATACTATACATTAAGGCTTGGAAACTCCCGTGATTGAGTGGGGTTTCGTTTGGTAAGTCAACTTTAGATTGGTTATAGAAAGTTAGAGTTAAATTTCACTAGAAAATAATGTTATTTTTTTTAACAAATGAATGCCTAAATAAAGCATTTATTAACTTATATTAGCCATGCTTTATTAACTTATGTTAACTTGAAGAGATAAGCTGTTCGTCATCTAGTTTTACAAGGCAATCTAAGACAGGAAACAGTTTCAGGCGCTAAATTATCAAATTTAAATGTGCGACAGCTTATGTCCTTAAAAAACCGTAATTAACCTAAAAAAAGATTACTTTAAAAAAAGCCATTTTCACAACTCATATAAGAGAGGAAAAGAAATATATTATAATATTGGCTCTAGATTTGATTGCAATTTTAGTAAGCGATCGCTCGCTGTTTGTAACGTCTCAGGTCTTTTGCTGAAGCAAAATCTGATTAACGAATGTCCTTTTTCTGGTTGGCTGAAAAAGCTGGAACCAGGAACTACAGCAACACCAATATTTTTAATCAGATGGTAAGTGAATTCAACATCTGTTTTATAGCCAAATTTGGAAATATCCGCAAGCACGTAATAGGCTCCTTTGGGAACAAAATAGGGAATGCCAACTTGGTCTAGAATTTGTAAAATACTGTCTCGCTTCTGGTGGTAAAGTTTGGCTAGTTCTTCATAATAGGATGGTGGCAGTTGCATAGCAGCAACACCTGCTCGTTGCAATGGTGCTGGTGCGCCAACGGTGAGAAAATCATGGACTTTGCGAATCGCCCCTGTCAATTCAGGGTTTGCCAAAATGTAGCCGACTCGCCATCCAGTCACACTATAAGTTTTAGATAGACCGTTAATAGTAACGGTGCGTTCTTCCATACCGGGAAGGGTCGCGAGGGCAATATGTTGAGTGCCGTCATAGAGAATATGTTCGTAGATTTCATCAGTGAACGCTAAGACATCCCACTTTTGACAAAGTTCAGCAATTAGGGTGAGTTCTTCACGAGTGAAGACTTTACCTGTGGGATTGTGGGGTGTGTTGATAATAATCGCTTTAGTATTGGCATTGAAAGCTTGACGCAACTCTGCTTCATCAAATGTCCAATGAGGGGGATGCAGTGTCACGTAACGGGGTATAGCACCAGCTAAAATCGCATCAGGGCCGTAGTTTTCGTAATATGGCTCAAATACAATTACTTCGTCACCGGGATCAACTGTTGCTAGCATCACAGAGGCCATTGCTTCTGTGGAACCGCAGGTAACGGTGATTTGGGTTTCAGGATTAATATCTAAGCCGAGATACCAACGGACTTTGTTAGCGATCGCATGACGAAATGGGCGATCGCCCCAAGTAATGGCATACTGGTTCACATCTGCTTCTATGGCCTGATATGCTGCCTGTTTCAACTCCAAGGGACAAGAAAAATCAGGGAACCCCTGCGCCAGATTTACTGCATCGTGTTGCAGTGCAACCCTCGTCATTTCTCGAATCACCGACTCTGTAAACTGTTCTGCCTTCGCTGATATTTTTTGGCGCTTAATTTTACTCACCCCTATACCTCCGTTGATCTCTGTTGCGATTATGCGGTAATTTCTATAAACCAGATAAAAATCATAATATCGATAGATTTATCGTAGTATACTCAAATTCCAGATCCAGAGGAAGAAGCAAGGGAGCAGGGGAAGAAGAATTATTAATGCCCAATGCCCAATGCCCAATGCCCTTATTTCTATATACTAAATTATTGAGATTAATAGTCAATTATCGAAGTACTGATCCAGAATCATCATGAAATCTTTGCACCGTCCCGATCTGTATAGCTGGTCTAGTTTCAATCCGGCAAGAAATATTGATTTCAATGGGATTGCCTGGATTCGGCCAGATGGTAACATCTTGATTGACCCAGTAGCCCTATCAAACCATGATTGGAATCATCTCAAATCCCTCGGCGGTGTGGTTTGGATTGTGCTGACGAATTCTGAGCATATCAGGGCAAGTAAAGAAATTGCCGATCAAACTTATGCTAAGATAGCTGGCCCCATAGCAGAAAAAGATACTTTTCCCCTACCTTGCGATCGCTGGCTATCTGATGGTGAAGAATTTGTCCCAGGACTAGAAGTGATTGAACTCAATGGTTCTAAAACTCCTGGCGAATTGGCTCTATTACTAGAGGAGACAACTTTAATTACAGGGGATTTAGTACGGGCACGTAAAGCCGGTAGCTTAACGATTTTACCAGATGACAAGCTGCTGAATCGAGAAGAGGCTGTTGCTTCTGTTCGCAGATTGGCTCAACTGAGTCGGGTAGAAGCAGTACTAGTGGGGGATGGTTGGCCAGTCTTTCGGGATGGACGCGATCGCTTGCAGGATCTTGTAGCGACGTTGTAAGTAATTAGGGTAGCACAGTTAACTGTGCTACCCTAAAGGCGATTGTGCTTCAAATAGATCAAAAAGGTTCTCAAAAGAAAATCAAACAACACAGTATCATGGTAGTCAGTAACATTTATATCTGAAACTTTCTTTTTTGTTTTAAGAGAATATTCAGATAAGCCACCTCCTGATTCCCTGATGGCAGAATGTTGAAGCTTTCACTGATTAACCTAGTTGGAGAACACTGATGTCGAAAGAAAGAAAAAGTAACAAAGAAGTTAAAAAACCTAAAAAAGATCCCAAAGACAAAAAACAGAAACAAGAACCAAGCAAATAGGATGATTTAGGTTAGTAAGTACGATATCTAGGACAGTCTACGCCTAAGCAACTGATCAAGCAGGAACAAACTTCAGCGAAACTCCGTTCATGCAGTAGCGCTTGCCAGTCGGTGCAGGACCATCATCAAAAACATGACCTAGATGACCACCACAGCGACTACAATGTACTTCAGTTCTGGTCATAAACAACGACCTATCTACAGTTACAGCGATCGCACCTTCAATCGGATTGAAAAAGCTAGGCCAGCCAGTACCACTGTTAAATTTGGTATCAGATGTAAACAGTGGTAGTTCACACGCAGCGCAATAATAAGTGCCTTTGTCGTATTCTTTATCTAGTGGGCTGGTGTAAGGGCGTTCAGTTCCATGTTTACGCAATACATTAAACTGTTCTGGCGTTAGAATTGTACGCCATTCTGATTCTGGTTTAGTAACTTCAAATCCACTCTGAGAAGTTGTCATCGCTTGTGACCCCCAATTGATATACCTTGATAAGAATGCTGTGCCGACTATGACTGCACCAGCCTGTAAAAAATACCGTTTGTCCATATATCTATTATTTTCTATTTTCCGGTTCACTGGACAATCAACTCCAGTACGGAATTCCCTACATGAATAACTATAATCAGCGATCGCTCTAAATTAATCCTGATAAACTGATTAAAATTAGCTAAGAAAAAACAAATTATCCAATATTGTGGGGTGGGCATCTTCCCAGTCCATAATAGGGCGGGCAAGATGCCCACCCCACAAGAGTTAATTGAATATTTTTTTATTTGGAAGTCCCTAATATAAGTAGAGTTTTCCATTGGAGCGTAACAATAAGTCAATCATCATCCTCGTCAGAGGTGGTTGCTAGATCCTGAGTACTCCCCTGTTTACCCTGACTTGTCAGAAATACAAATGCGCGATTGAGGCGTTTTACCCCACTGAGGGTAATCAGAGTCAGTAAGCCTCCCAATAATCCCATTTGCCACAAACCACAACCAATTGCAGCGCAGTAGCGACGAAGGAGCGTCAGCGGCTTGTCGTAAGACATCGCTACTTTATGGCAGGTTATTGGAGGTGCTGTTGATGCTAATTTGCTCATTAGTAGTTTAGATAAGCTACCACAAACTCATGTTGCACGACGCAATTTTCAAAATAGTGTTTTCGTCGTGGGTTTTTAGTGATTAAGGCTGCCGTTCTTAATCGTCTTCCGCTACCTCAAGGTAGCTTTTTCCCTGAGCCTTGGCCAAAGTTAACACCACAACTCCATGTCTCTCAAATCACCCTCTCCACTGCTTGATTTTTAAATACCTACCCTTGAAAGCTTCCCCCCACCCCCTGCGCTTTAAATGATAAGTCTTTAGGCAGACATGATATTACTCTTGAATTCTGTTCGATAACGGGAATTCTAAGACTTTTTCGCTCGAATTTTGTCAAAGATTGCACCTTCATCAAAGAATTTCTTTTGAATCTCGTCCCATCCTCCTAAATCTTGAGCTTTGAAAACAGTTTTAATTTTGGGAAATTTGCTTTCCACTTCTTGGCTAACAGTCAAGTCAACGGGACGAAATCCTAATTTGGTAAACTCTCGTTGCGACTCTGGGGTGTAAAGAAATTTGATAAATGCTTCTGCAATTGCTCTAGTACCATGTTTGTCGACATTTTTATCTACAACAGCAACAGGATTGTCGATGGAGATATTGACATCAGGTACAACATACGAGATTTTTTTGCCATTTTTTGCTAACAAAATCATCTCGTTTTCGTAATTGATTAGAACATCACCTTTATTATCATTGAAGAATAGTTCAGTAGCATTTCTAGCCGTTTTAGGCAACAAAGGCGCATTGTTATAGACTTTGGCAGTAAAGTCTATAGCTTGATTTTCATTTCCGCCGGTTTTTGTCACAGAACCCCAAAGACTAAGGAAATTCCAGCGAGCGCCGCCAGAAGTTCTAGGATCGGGTGTAACTACATTTACACCATTGCGGGCCAAATCTGCCCAAGTTTTGATATTTTTGGGATTACCTTCACGAATAGCGATCGCATCTAAAGATTTGGTAACAATTGCATCATTAGGCGCTTCTTTTTCCCAACCTGGTTGAATAAAACCTGCTTGAACAAGTTTATTAATATCAAGGGCAAGTGATAGGTGTACCACATCAGCTTCTTTACCATCAATCACAGCAAGAGTTTGGGAACCTGACCCATCATAGCTTTGATTGAAAGTGACATTTTGATTATGTTCTTTCTTCCACTGTTCGATAAACTTAGGAATTATCTGCTGGTATGCTGCATTAGTAACTGAGTAAGAAACAAAGTTTAAAGTTACATCACTTTGGGAAGTTGTACCAGGCTTACCAGTAGGATTATTGGCATTAGGTGGAGAGCAGGCAGCCATCACTATACTCAAGCTAACTCCGACTAAAAATAGGGACGTAACACCCCACGAAGAATACTTATACAACCAATTTCCTATTAGTTGTACGCGCCATTGTCTGGCAGCGTGTAAAGCTTTCACAATATAAGTCTGAACTAATTCAGTCAAATATTTCCTTGATTTAGGATTACGTTGCCCCTGGTTCATCAAATTTTTCCCCTGAATCTGCGATAACTTGAGCAAGATGCTGTAGTTAAGGGGCATTATAAAACAATGGTTAAGGATAAATAACTTTTTATTAACCTAAATTTAAACAAGTTATCAAACAGAATTCAGGAGTCAGGAGTCAGAATGGTCTAAACGCCCCGCTACCGCTAACAGAATGAATTCTGTACAACTGGCGGATAGCGTAGCGTAAAGCCTTCTCTACGAGAGGCTGCGCCAACGCTTAGAGCGAGTATTTTCGAGTCGCGTCTTGATTCTGAATTCTGTTAGCGCAGCGGGGCGTAGCCCATTCTGCATTCTTCTTCAATTAAGGGAAGTGGGACGCTGTGAAAAGTCAGAAAAGCCTGCTTGATGCCAAAAAGCATAGTAGAGAAAGGTAAGTCTGACCAAAGCTACCGATGATGTGAGTTAAAATCCTGATATCTTTAATAACTACCCACGCAGAACGCCCCAGAAAAAGCGATCGCTATGCTTCAGTACCCCAATCTCGAACAAGCGCTAAAATATCACTTCGGTTACGACAGATTCCGCCCTGGACAACGGCAAATTATCGAAGATGCGCTGCAAAATCGAGATTTATTGATTGTTATGCCTACGGGCGGGGGAAAATCTCTGTGCTTTCAGTTACCTGCATTGATCAAAAAAGGTTTAACGGTGGTGGTGTCGCCATTAATCGCTTTGATGCAAGACCAAGTGGAAGGATTACGGAATAATAATATTGCTGCCACATTTCTAAATAGTAGTCTGAATCCTTATAAAGTGCGATCGCGGGAAGAAGCTATCCTCAGTGGCAAAGTGAGATTACTTTACGTCGCCCCAGAACGTCTGTTGAGTGAAAGATTTCTCCCATTTCTCGATTTAGTCAAAGAAAAAATTGGCATTGCGGCCTTTGCTATTGACGAGGCTCACTGCGTCTCTGAGTGGGGACACGACTTCCGCCCAGAATACCGTCAAATGAAATCTCTGCGGAAACGTTATCCTGATGTTCCTACCCTTGCCCTGACTGCCACAGCAACCGATCGCGTCCGTGCTGATATTATCCAACAACTAGGGCTAAAGCAACCCAGTATCCACATTGCTAGCTTTAACCGTCAAAATCTTTACTATGAAGTTCGTTCTAAAAGCAAGTCTGCTTATGCTGAATTATTAGAACTAGTTCGAGAAACTGATGGTTCAGCAATTATTTATTGTCTGACGCGAAAAAAAGTTGATGAACTCACCTTTAAATTGCAAAATGATAAGATTGCGGCCTTGTCTTATCATGCCGGATTAACTGATGAAGAACGCAGCAGCAATCAAACTCGATTTATTCGAGATGATGTGCGTGTCATGGTGGCAACAATTGCCTTTGGGATGGGCATTAATAAGCCAGATGTGCGGTTAGTAATTCACTTTGATTTACCACGTAATTTAGAAAGTTATTATCAAGAATCAGGGAGGGCGGGAAGGGATAGCGAACCATCACGTTGTACACTTTTTTTCAGTTTTAGTGATATTAAAACCATTGAATGGAGTATTGACCAAAAAACCGATCCTCAAGAACAGTTGATAGCTAAACAACAATTGCGTCAAGTTATTGACTATGCTCAAGGTACTGTCTGCCGCCGAACAATTCAGCTAGGTTATTTTGGAGAACGTTTTCCGGGAAATTGCGGTAACTGCGATAATTGCCGTTATCCCAAACCAATGCAAGATTGGACAATTGAAGCCATGAAGTTTTTATCTTGTGTGGCGCGTTGTAAAGAAAGATTTGGGATGCTGTACATTATTGATGTGTTGCGGGGGGCAAAAAGCCAGAAAATCGTCCAAAATGAACACGATCAGCTTTCTACCTACGGTATTGGCAAAGATAAAAGTGTGGATGAATGGCGAATGCTGGGGCGATCGCTTTTACATCAAGGATTGCTAGAACAGACTAGCGATGGTTACTCAGTTTTGAAGCTAAACCCTCTGAGTTGGGAAGTAATGCGGCGACAGCGTACAGTTTCCCTTGCTGTTCCGGTAGCACAGAAGATTAATTGGGAAGAAGGCAGTGAAAAAGCTGTTGAAGCGGAGATATTAATGCAGAGGTTGCGATCGCTCCGTAAACAACTTGCCGATGAACAAGCTGTTCCACCTTACGTTGTCTTTCAGGATTCTACCCTGAAATTAATGGCACAGCAACAGCCTACAACAATAACCGAATTTGGTAAACTTTCGGGAGTTGGCAGTCACAAACTTTCCCAATATGGCGATAAATTTCTCACAGAAATTCGCGCCTACCGCCAAGAAAAAGGTTTGCTAGATCCACCACAGGTTAATTTTACACCCTCTATTAGCTTACCTTCCGACACAGAAATATTCACATTACAATTGCATAAACAAGGTTTGAGTGTTGATGAAATTGCCAAAAAACGCAACATTCGCCCGACAACAATTATTCGCCATTTGGCAGATTTGATTGAAAAAAATCAGCCTGTAGATTTAAATCAGTTAGTATCTCTGGAACATCAACAAAAGATTTGGCAAGTTTTAGAAGTGCTTGGTGATATCTCTTTGACACCAATTCGAGAACAACTAGGTGAAAGCTATAGTTTTGATGAAATTCGCTTAGTACGCGGTAAGTGGCGGCGTGAAAATCGCAAATGATTGTATTTTTCTCTATTATCTAAATTTTATCGAACAGAATTCAGGAGTCAGGAGTCAGAATGAATTCTGTACGAGTGGCGGATAATGCAGCGTGTCTCGGACAAATATGTTTTTCAAGTGGGCTTGTATCCCATAACTAAAGTTGTCTATTTAATTTTCTATTCTTAATTTTTACAGCGAATTGCAATCAAACGTGCCACAAATAAAAGCAATACTGGGCTTTGTTTTATGATTTATTTTTGTGACGGGTTTGATCGAAAACTGCTGTAATTGTTTTATTACTGCTTCCGGCGTACATAGCTAACCCCATCGAGCCAGATGACACTCTTGGGATCTTTCGGATCGGCGATCAAGATGCGACGCTCGCTTGAGCCATCTTCGTAGGTGATGTACAGCGTCAGTCCTTCAACGCGATAGCGACCGCGCTGATTTGGTGCTGTACTGCTAGTAGCGATCGCTGTGCCACCAGATTCGGCGCTTCCACCAGCACCGTTGCCGCGCACGACTCGACCATCAGCCGAGAAGCGATAATCTTGCCAAGCAGCGACCGATTGGTTGCCTCCGATCGCAACCGTCCCCGTGCCAGAGAGTGAGCGGAAGAGTCCATCAAGCTTGAAGTTGTTCGGCAATTTCGGATACGTCGTTTGGAAAGGTAACGCCTCCCAACCGCCCTTTTGGGCAAGTTGCAATTTACCACCCTGACGACGCCAACGTGTCCATTCATCGGGATTTGCGCGTTTGTGGGCTTCGAGTCCGCCGCTGAAGGAAAGCCCTTCGACGTTGGTAAGCACATCTCCGTTACGAAAGAGTACAACGGGATAGATATCAAGGGCTATGAAGCCACCAATGCCCATCTTCGGACGCGAATTGAAGCCGAAGCTATCGATCTGAGCCAAAGTTTTGGCATTCGATGGGGAAGAAACAATTGCAGGCGTGTTGGAAGGTGGTCGTTCAACTTTCTTGGGTGTTTTAGGGGGGTTGCTCACCGACGCAAGGAGTTGTGGCGATATCGTTGCGAACTGCGCGTCGGGCAACTTCGACACCGACAACGCCACAGTACAGGCATCGATATTGGCGTACTGACGTGCGATTTTTTGAGTAACCTCAGCCACAGCCTGGTCGAGTTGCTGTTTTTGGGTAGGGTAGCGATCAAAGTCGCTCAGGCGCGCGCGGATCTGGGCGACACCATTCGTGGTTTGCCAAGACTCGATCTTGGCGGCATCAGTAGCGGCAAAGCCACTACCCTGCTTACATTTCGTCGCGAAGTAGTCGAATGTCATCACCGTTAGTGCAGCCCGCATGAATGCCTGACTTGTGATGTCGGTGTCTTGAGCATAAGCACCCTGCGCTGCAAGCAGTGATACCACCATAGTCATAGTAGTAACATTAACTCTTAACTTTACCTGCATACACGCTCCCCTATCGTGAATGATGTATTATCCCGCGATCGCTTGCTCTGTTGTAAAAATCTTCATCTAGAATCTGAACAATCAAAAAGCACAAATTAATATTATCAATATATAGTTATATAGTTAAATATTATTATTGATTATTTATTTTTTCTGAATACTCCAGTAATGAGGCTCGAATACTTGCTAATGTTGCGCTAAGGTAATTCGTAATTTGGCATTGCTTATTTTTCCCCACTCTCAATTTTGATTTTAATTTGCTCTAGACTCGACCTTAACGCACCTTTATCAGATTATGAAGAATGATTAAGAATAATGAGTATAGACAAACATGATAAAAATGTTAGCCGAAAACTTGATTGGAATTGAGGCAAGATTACAAATTAATTGGGTTTGGCTAAATGCCAGCTTACAGTTCGCTGGTTGGGGACTTTTTTCACTTTTACTCGCTGAGGTTTTGAGAGACACATATCATGCTTTATGTCACCAAGTCAATTGGCTTGCTAAATGGCATAACAAGCACCATAGCGCCTACCGCCGCGATTTATCGATAGTTTCTCTGAAAATTTATCAAGAATCCCAGCTATATCACGACATTTTAGAGTCGAGTCTCCTGCTGTTGGTATTGCTGGTAATTGCTTTAATTATCCAGCAACCGGGGTTATGGTTGGGAGTAGCTTATGCTTGCACCTTCTTGTATGGTGCGTCTGTGCGGTATTTTCAAGGAAAAATTGATACAGACTATAACCATCTACCCGGCCCTTTAGAGACAATACCATCTATTTGGTGGGTGAATCGGTCTTACCATTGGCGGCATCATTTTGATGATGTCAACGCTTACTATAGTGGTGTCTTTCCCTTAGTAGATAAAATTCTGGGTACAGGATTGTCTCTCAAGGGGAAAACCATCGCTTTAACTGGAGCATCAGGAGCGTTGGGACAAGCATTAGCGGCGGAACTTGTCAAGAATAATGCTAAAGTCGTGGCATTAACCACTAATCCAGAAAAATTAGGAGAGCAAGTTGGCGTGAAAGTAGTTCCCTGGCAGTTGGGAAATGAAGCCAATTTGAGGAATACTTTAGAGAAAGTAGATATTTTAATTATCAACCACGGAATCAATGTTTACACCAGCCGCACACCGGAGGCTATTAACTCCTCTTATGAGGTGAATACCTTTTCGGCATTGCGGTTGATGGATATATTTTCGACAACTGTCACAGGCCCACAAGCAAAAGCAACGAAGGAAATTTGGGTAAACACTTCTGAAGCTGAGGTTTCTCCAGCCTTAAGTCCGCTTTATGAACTCAGTAAGCGATCGCTAGGGGATATTATTACTCTCAAGCGTTTGGATGGGGATTGTGTAATTCGCAAGTTAATTCTTGGCCCATTTAAGAGTCAACTGAATCCTTATGGAGTGATGTCTGCACAGCAAGTTGCTCGTGCGATCTTATTTTGGGCACGGCGGGACTTCCGAAATATTATTGTGGCCATAAATCCTCTCACCTATTTGCTGTTTCCCTTAAAGGAAACTAGTACGTCGCTATACTATCGACTTTTTAGCCGAACAGCGAAAAGTGAACCGGACTTAGGCAACAATAGCCAGAAAGAATAATTTTCAGGTAGGGGCAATTAATAAACATTGGTGTCAACTTAAGCTAAAACCATTTTCAAATCTCGTTTCCAGTCTGAGACTGGAAATGCAACTCAAAAGCGGCTCTGCCGCCAGCAAGAGAGGCGGAGCCTCAAGGATAGGCATTCCCAGTCTCAGGCTGGGAACGAGACATAACGCGTGTAGTTTGACTTTTAAAAGTCAGAACTAATTGCCGAGTCTACAGTTATAGATGATATTTATCCACCTCCGACTTTTTATTGCGATAATTCCCAAGGGGGACACGCTCCTCATTGGTTAGTTAAAGGGGGATAGATGACACTCAAGCGATTGATTTTATTTTTTGTACTGACGCCGATAGCAGTTCTGTTGGCAGTTTCGGCTTTATTCGGTAGTTGGCAAGAACCTCAATTTCAAAGTCGTCTGGAATTATACCAAACCAATATTGCTTTACAAGCCCAAGCTTGGCAATCAGCAGATAGCAACGATGACAATCTCCAGGCGATTCGGGAAGCAATACTTGGCGAGCAACCCTTGGAGAATGCTACAAAGCAGTATCAGGAGGCGCGTCAATCAGTTCAAGCTAATTTAGACAAAGTTAATAATCAACTTGCACAACTACGCTCTCAAGCTGAAATAACTCCTACACCTCCGAAACCTCTACCGGATGTTCCTCCCCCGACTAAAGCCTCTAGACAGGGAAAGCAATCGTTACAGCAATCCCTCAAGCAATTACAAAAATTACTCGCTGAATTAGACTTACGCCTGGGAATTTTACAAGCACAGCAAGGACAAACAGATACAGCCTCCAAGACTTGGAGCGAATTACAACAACGCTCAGATATCAATCCAGAATTTGGACAAACTGCTGCTGTATTAAGTGGACTGTGGAGCAATCCTCCTCGCCTCCTCCCAAATGCTCAAGAACCGATTCAAAGGAATTTAGAAGGTTGGTTTCGCTCTACTGCTTTGGTGAAGTTATACCAACTCCAGCAACGACAAGATGCTTTATCAGCAGTAAAAGCTGCACAACAAGAATCATCGGCTCAAGCTGTGTTGAAATTGGCGGTTATTGGCACTATTCCCACCTTGGCAGCTTTAATTGGTTTAATACTGCTGATTTTATTATTTGCTCAACGCTTTTTGAAAGGAAAAGCCTCGTTATTAGCTCAAAATGCTGATATTCCTTGGTCAACGCCTTGGGATGGTGAAACAGTTTTGCAAGTTTTTATCATCGGCTTTTTCTTCATGGGGCAAATTTTTGTACCCTTGGTAATCTCAGTGCTACCCATCCCACGTCCGATTGTGGATGTGCGACTTCAGGCTTTTTCTGTCTTAGTTAGTTACCTATTGGTGGCATTAGGTGCGCTGTTAGTGCTGTATTTCTCTCTCAAGCGCTTTTTTCCATTACCAGAATTCTGGTTTCGCTTCCGTTTTCAAGATAATTGGTTTTGGTGGGGACTGGGAGGCTATTGCACGGCTTTACCTATAGTTGTGGTAGTATCTTTGATTAATCAACAGCTATGGCAAGGACAGGGTGGTAGTAATCCTCTGTTGCAACTAGCCCTAGAAAGCCAAGACGCTGTAGCACTTGGTATATTTTTCTCCACAGCCGCGATCGCTGCGCCATTTTTTGAAGAAATTCTGTTTCGTGGCTTTTTGTTACCCTCTCTGACTCGTTACTTACCCGTGTGGGGAGCGATTCTGATCAGTAGTTTGTTGTTTGCGATCGCTCACCTCAGTTTGTCAGAAATTCTGCCCCTGACCGCATTGGGCATTGTCTTGGGAGTAGTTTACACGCGATCGCGTAACCTCCTGGCTCCGATGCTCCTCCATAGTCTCTGGAATAGTGGTACATTATTAAGCTTATTTGTATTAGGTAGTAATTAGTACTAAGATAGTACTGTTGCTCAAAAACAAAAAATTTGCTTTTATCTCCATAAGTAGAGACAATTAACTAGTTACAATTGGTTCAAGCATAAATACTGGCTGAAAACCAAACTGAGATCGTGGCAAAAGCAAATCAAAGAATGCTATTAACATAGGCAACAAACTATCCAGTTAAGCATTTATTCTCATTCGCATGATTTTAGCCATTTTCGAGATGTTAATTGTTTTCCCGAACCATTTTTAGCCGTCATAAATTGGATTGCAATTCCGTTTTGCGCTCATCGAAGTGGAAATCGGCAACAAAAAGGGGTTAGAAAGAAGTGGAAGATGCCTCTTGCACTTCTAGATTCTTACTAGCCACACAGTTGGGTTTTTCATTGGTGCGATCACATTTCACACCTGCTAGCGATTGCCAAAAAAATCCGGAAATAATACTGATGGACTTGTAAAAAGTTGTGTATGTAGCAGCTTTTGCTGATTATTGAGGTTCATTGTTCTCAAGATCAATGTCTTACTTAAAAATCTGCAAAACTGCTGCACCAGAGTTGCGATGTCAAATCCATCAAAAGTGATGAAGGAGCGCCAGATTTTCCGGCTATGCCGCAAGACTTAGCGTTCCTTCTGGAATAGAAGCACGCTGATTTTGATTATTCGTCTTGAGGCTAACTCATACTGAAAAAATTAAAAATCTATTTATTTAAGTAAGTAAATGTATCTGCCTTCATTACAATAAAGACTTTATTTTTATACTCATTCATCAAGGAGCAACACTTGTATGGCAAATCTCAACCCCAGCCACCCCACCAAGCAACTTCTATCTGGTTACTGTGGCATTATCCTGGGAGCATTTGGAGTTCATAAGTTTATTCTAGGATACGCTGCGGAAGGCTTTATCATGTTGGTGATTTCTGTCGTTGGGGGTTCTTTCACCTACGGCATTGCCTTGTTAGTTATGCAGCTTGTAGGTTTAGTTGAAGGTATGATCTACTTGAACCAGCCCCCTGAAAAATTCGTAAATACCTACTTTGTGAAAAAGCAGGGCTGGTTTTAGTAGTTTTCCAGCAAATTTGATACGTGTAGATTGGTAAAAAATCTCATAAAAAAGCCATATACCAAGACACTTTCAACCCTATTCAATACGGTTCGGTTAAGGTTTTTTGATGGAAATTGTAGAGCCCAAAGATCCGAGAAATCATTATAAAGACGCGATAAATCGCCGTCAAGACAAAAGATTGATTATTGTAGAGACGGCAATTCATCGCGTCTCTGGTCTTAACCGAACAGTATTGATTCCCTATTCCCTGCCGTATACACAGCACTTATTTATACTTATATGCTGACTCTTAAACCTAAACATCTTACCTCGGTGATGTTCCTCGTGTTGGGCTTAGGATATTTCAGTGCTATGTCTAATTTGGAAGTCAACTATTTTTTAAAAAGCCTAATTGTGCTGATGCCAATACAGGTTGGAGCTATTATTTATATAACTTATCTACGCTGGAGCCGTCGTTAACCCTCAGCGAAGTACGATAAAATAGGAGTCAGAATACAGAATTCAGAATACTCTAACCATAAAGGGATAGAGTCTTCAGGCGAGAATATTTTTATTTTTTTCGCCCACCAGGGGCGAAAGCGCGTAGCGGGACGTACCCCTACGGTGATCTTGCTACGCGGTAGCGTCTCTAAGAGTTGTAAGGTTTTAACCAATATTCAGACGCGACTCGAAAATACTCGCTTGCCGCCGGCGCTATCACACACTCGTACAGAAGAATTAATACTGTTAGCGGTAGCGGGGCGTTTAGCCCATTCTGACTCCTGAATTCTGAATTCTTCTGATAAATTAATAATTTTAATATGGTTGACGTTCAGTCGTAGTCCGATATTTCGCCTACGCTCAAATTAGAGACGCTTTTAGTCAGGCGTTGAATTTCTGTAGCGAATCTAAACACTTGCCATGCAACTTGTCCCGAAAACCAAGCTAGTCCCAGAACTTGAACCAATTCTAGAGAAAATTATTCTCGATGTTGGGGGCATGAAGTGTGCTGGGTGTGTGAATGCAGTAGAGCGACAGCTAGCCCAACATCCAGGAGTTAAGAGTGCCTGCGTCAACCTGGCCACAGAGGTAGCAGTTGTAGAGTCAGAAGTTGGTACAGTAGATGCAGATGCACTGGCACAGCGATTAACAGGCGTTGGATTCCCGACTCAACCCCGAAAAGCTAGTGGCACAGTAGCAGGTGAGATATCTACCTTACCAGACCCAGCAGAACGCCAACGCCGCGAAATGCGATCTTCGGTAAGACAGTTAGCGATCGCTGCGGTGTTGCTGTTATTGTCGGGAAGTGGACATTTTGGTAATCTTGGTGGCTCAATGCTACCAATGCTAAATAACATCTGGTTTCACTGTGGACTGGCAACAGTGGCACTATTAATTCCCGGTCGCCCGATTTTAGTAGATGGCTGGCTGGGGTGGCGGCGAAATGCGCCCAACATGAATACCTTAGTGGGATTAGGAACACTCACAGCCTACATTGCTAGTTTAGTAGCACTGCTGTTTCCCAAAATGGGTTGGGAGTGCTTCTTTGACGAACCAGTAATGATGTTAGGCTTTATTCTCTTAGGAAGGACATTAGAACAACAAGCTAGAGGACGTGCTGCCGCCGCATTTAGGAAATTGCTAGCACTCCAGCCAGTTTTAGCGCGATTGATTGCCAATCCAGATAAAGTTGGAATGGGTTCTTCTAGTATAGAAATTCCTGCGGAACAGGTGCGTGTCGGTGAATGGTTACAAGTGCTGCCAGGTGATAAAATCCCCGTTGATGGTGAAGTGATGGTTGGTCAAACAACGGTCGATGAGTCAATGCTAACTGGGGAAGCCGTGCCAGTCATTAAGCAACCAGGGGATATGGTGACAGGGGGGACACTAAACCAATCAGGAGCGATCGCTATTCAGGCAACCCGGATTGGAAGTGATACAACTCTAGCTCAAATTGTCACCCTAGTAGAAGCCGCCCAAACTCGGAAAGCCCCAGTACAGAAATTAGCAGATACAGTAGCAGGTTACTTTACCTACGGGGTGCTGACGGCATCTGTATTAACATTTATCTTTTGGTACTTTTTCGGCACTCACATCTGGACTGATATCACCATGTCTGGTGGTATGGAAATGATGAACCACGTTACAGATGAAGCTCCCCACTCCCCTTTATTAATTAGTTTAAAACTAGCGATCGCAGTGATGGTAGTCGCCTGTCCCTGTGCTTTAGGACTCGCCACACCAACAGCCATTCTTGTCGGCACTGCTATGGGTGCAGAACGGGGTTTGTTAATCAAAGGTGGCGACGTTTTAGAAAAAGTACACCAACTAGACACCGTAGTTTTTGATAAAACAGGCACTCTAACCACAGGTAAACCTATCGTCACAGATTGTTTCTTAATTGAGCAGTTGGGGACTGGGGAAAAGGCAGAAAAGCAGGAAAACAATGTCCAATCCTTAATCCAACTAGCAGCAGCCGTAGAAAGTGGCACTCACCATCCCCTAGCAAAAGCGATTCAGCAAGAAGCACAGCGGCAACAGTTATCTATTCCAAAAGCTGTGGATTTTCACACGGAACCGGGATTAGGGGTATCTGCTGTGGTAGATAACACAGTTGTGCTATTGGGTAACTGGGACTGGTTGAGTTGGCACGGCATTCCCATTAGTGAAACTGCACAACAGATAGCACAGGATTTGGCAACAGATGGCAAAACAGTCGTTTGTGTAGCAATTGGGGGAACTTTAGCCGGACTAATTGGTGTTTCTGATACCCTCAGACCAGATGCCCAATCCACCGTAGACAAATTGCGTCAGATGGGCTTACGGGTAATGTTGCTCAGTGGCGATCGCAAAGAAGCAGCTAGCGCCATAGCTAAACAACTAGGATTAGACAGCGCTGATGTCATCGCAGGTGTCCCCCCAGCAAAAAAAGCGGCTGCAATACAGTCTCTCCAGTTAGGAGAGACAAGGGGACAAGGGGACAAGGGGACAAAAACTCTTAACTCCTCTCTCCCCACTCCCTACTCCCCACTCCCTACTCCCCACTCAATTGTCGCAATGGTGGGAGATGGAATCAACGATGCTCCAGCTTTATCTCAAGCAGATGTAGGAATTGCTTTACACTCTGGGACAGATGTGGCGATGGAAACTGCTGAAATTATTTTAATGCGCGATCGCTTAAACGATGTCGTCGAATCTATTCAGCTAAGTCGTGCCACCTTCAACAAAATCCGCCAAAATTTATTCTGGGCTTTTGCATATAATACAGTTGGCATTCCTTTAGCAGCTGGTGTTTTATTCCCAAGTCTAGGTTTTGTCCTGAACCCATCTGGTGCTGCTGCACTCATGGCTTTTAGCTCTGTGAGCGTCGTCACCAACTCAATATTATTACGGCGATTAGCTCATCACCCTTAGAATATTCCTTTACACGTAAAATTCCTCAGCGCCAATCTTGGTAATTCCCATATAAGGAACTTCCAAATAAAAAATATCCAATTAACTCTTGTGGGATGGGCAACATGAGCGCCTTATTGACTGGGCGTTCATGTTACCCACGCCACAATATTGGATAATTTATTTCTTGGGGTTCCCTAAAGTTAAACTGAGTCGGTATTCAAGTTTTATCGGCTCACAAACCTTTTTTAGACACTTACCAAAGCTATCATAGCTACTGGAGTAGAACGGACATGTTCTACTCTTTCAAGGTATCATGCAATTTTAAAGCTTATTTAGATCAGCACCACAGATTTATGGTGCGCGAAAATGACAGGATACGATACTAAACAAATCTTGATTAATTATAGTTCCACCGATTTGTCAATGGCAGCAGAAACCAATGAAAACCATCTACTGATTATTGAAGACGATCAAGGTCGCAAAGAATTTTCTCTAGAGCACCCCGTCTACTCTATCGGTAGAGATCGCGAATGTAATATCCGTTTGATGTCGCAGTTTGTCTCCCGCCGCCATGCCACATTAGTGAGATTGCCACGAGAGCATAATAGTCATAGCTACTATTACCGGATTGTAGATGGCGATGTCAAAGGTAAGCCTAGTTCTAACGGTTTGATGATTAATGGACGCAAGATACCAGCCCACGATCTCAGAAATGAAGACGAGATCGTTTTTGGCCCTCAAGTACGTGCCATTTATTACCTTTTAAGAAACACCCAACGTTTAGGACAAACGGATTCGAGTGAATACGACATTACACTAATAAACCCCGGTATGGCCGAGGATTTAGAGGATATAGGAGAGTGAATTATAACTACCAATCACTAACAATCACAGTCTGACATTCCCACAACTTTAAGCAGTGGGAGTGTCAATTCAATCACCAAAGCTATCCTGCAAGACTTTCAATCAAATGCCAATGGCGGCTATTTTCAATAGCCTGCTTGATAAATTCAAACATTTGTCGGCAGTAATTATCTAATTGAAGTGGTAGTTCTTCGTTTTTAATCACAATACTCATCCGGGTTTCTGTTTCAGTAGATTTTGATTTGTCAATCAGTACTTCTACTGTTACCAATTTAGGAAAAGGAACATTGCCAGGAACTTGACGAGCGATAATGTAATCGCCCGTGTGGTATTGAATATCCAACTGACAGTCCTGTAGAAGTTCTACAAGTAACGGCAACAGATGGTCACTAGGAACAGAAACAACAAATGAACAGGTATAGCGAGCCATAATAGCCCCACGCCTTGCAACACTCCGTCCATCCTATAATACCGAAGCATCTAAACACATAGTCATTAACAAAGCAAAGTTTTTGAGATCAGGCATTACCAACATCTGTTCTATGCACAAGGAAAGTGCCGTAAGCTGAAAGCTGGATCAAAAACTTTACAATAAAGGTTTGGCTGAGATAGAAAATGAAAGTCGCAATTACTGGAGCAACAGGATTTGTTGGTAATCTTTTGGTACAACGACTCCACGCTAAAGGTCATAAGATCGTAGTATTAACTCGGAACACCGCCTTTGCTCAAAAGGTTTTTCCATCTGAAGCTTTTCCCAATATAGAAATTGTTGCCTATACACCAAATGCATCCGGTTCTTGGCAAAGTGTCATCTCTAGTTGTGATGGTGTAGTTAATTTGGCAGGAGAACCCATTGGTGAAGGACGTTGGACACCTGAACGGAAACAAGAAATCCTTAATAGTCGAAAGTTAGGCACACAAAAAATAGTTGAGGCAATAGCTAACGCTAACCCCAAACCTACAGTTTTAATTAACGCTTCCGCTATTGGTTACTACGGCACCAGTGAAACAGCCACCTTTGATGAAACAAGTCTGTCTGGTAACGATTTTCTAGCCCAAGTCTGCCAAGCCTGGGAAGCAGAGGCAACAAAGGTAAAAGATAGTGGTGTAAGGCTAGTAATTCTGCGTTTTGGGATTGTTTTGGGCAATGGTGGTGCTTTAGGTAAAATGATTCCGCCTTTCAAACTCTTCGCGGGTGGGCCTATTGGCAGCGGGCGTCAGTGGTTCTCATGGATTCACGTAAACGACTTAGTTAACCTAATTTTGCAAGCTTTAAGTAAATCGGAAATAGAAGGTATATATAATGCCACTGCCCCTAACCCGGTTCGGATGGCAGATTTAAGCCAAACTTTGGGACAAGTTATGAATCGCCCTTCTTGGTTGCCTGTTCCTGCTTTTGCGATCGAAGCTCTTTTAGGAGACGGGGCTATAGTAGTTTTAGAAGGTCAGCAAGTCATTCCAAAACGCACCGTAGAAACTGGCTTTGAGTACAAATATCCTAATTTGCAATCAGCATTAACACAAATTCTTAATTAAAAGGGACTGGGGACTGGGGACTAGGGATTGGGCAAAACAGACGAGAGGCGCAGAGGAGAAAAATTTTACCCCTGCTAATCTGCTTCTTTTTCATTACCCAGTCCCTAATTTCCAGTCCCCAGTCTATTGACTAGAAAGAAATTTTTTGGAAACCCAACTGGTAATACCGCTAAGAATGGCACCGCCCATGAGGATGCCGATCGCTGGGTTAAATAAGGGTTGCCACAGTTGATGCCACAAATCCAAGCCCAGGTTTACTCCTACGGCATCACCGATCGCAGCGATCGCTAACCAGCCAAAGCCAAACAAAACCAAAAAAACATCTGCGACTAAAGCCATGTTTAGCCAATTTAACAATTTATCTTTCATGATTCGAGTGGGGATTGGGGATTGGGGGATTGGGGACTGGGAATTGGGAAGAAACAACTTAGAGACTGACTTCAATAAATTCCCCCTAGTCCCCAATCCCCAATCATCATTCTTCAAACAACCAATTTTTGACTTTTTTCAAACTCTGCCAATCTGGTTTTCTACTTAAACCGTCTTCAATACTATTTTTTATTTCATCACTCCATTCTTCATTGACAAAAATCAACTGCTGTGCTATGTCAATGTGTTCTCGTAAACCTTTTTGACCTGTTTCTAGCATTGCTAGGGCGAGATTTATTCTGGCTTGGGGATCTTGTGGATTTAACTTGACTGCTTTCTGTCCAGCTTTGTAAGCCAGATTGGGTTTGTTATCAAGTAGATACAACCACGTTAAACAAACCCAAGCAGCACTAGTTTTAGGAGCGCGATCGCACACTTCTTTAAACACAGGGATTAAAGATTCTACTGATTCTCCAGCTTTATAGCGTTCTAAACCTGTATCAAACAGGGATTCAACTGTTTGAGTCATAGTAAATTAATCATGAGTCATTAGTCGTTGGTCATTTATCATTTGTCTTTAGTCCAATGACAAGGGACAAATGACAAATGACAATATTACACCCCAAATGACTTGCCGCAACCACAAGTTTGGTTAGCATTGGGGTTAGTGAATTGGAAACCACCGCCAATCATGGCATCGCTATAATCGAGCATTAAGCCGTAGAGATATAAAAGACTCTTGCGATCGCTGACAATTTTGAAGCCATCATAGTCAAAAACTTCATCCTGGGGGGTGATCTTGCTAGTGTCTTCAAAGTCCATCATGTAAGACATCCCAGAACAGCCACCCTGACGCACTCCTACCCGTAAGCAGAAGTCTGTGCCTTGCTTGTCCCGGAGGGATTTTACCTGGTGCAATGCGGCTTCGCTCAACAGAATTCCGCGTTGTTGAGCCTGAATTGCTTGTGTCATCTGCTTTTTAAACTCCTTAATTAGTCTAAGCGTTACCCGATATCGGCTTGTTAATGCCTCTGGGTGGCTCTTGAGTGTTTTTGTATTCATTCTAGCGACTTCTAAGGCGCTAGATACCAAATTGTAAACACTCTGTTAAAAGCAGCCAAAGATTTTTATTCTAGAATTGAGAGACTCAGTATATTTATACGAGAAGGCAGGAGGCAGGAAGAAAGAATTATGAATGAAAACTTTAGTTCTCGGTATAAAATCCAGTTTAAAAAGAAGAATTGTATCAAGTCATTTAACCCGTGCTGAGTAAAATCCCAGTCTCTAGAACATTTTCATACAAGGCTTAAAAAACTCATTTCATCGGGATTACCTTCTGCCCCCTGCCCCCTCCCCCTTCTTCCTAAGCCCTGCCCTGAGAAGCAACAACCCTTCAGGTGCAGCCATAAAAATTTAATCCGAGACCAACTATCTCCCAAAGTTTACTTCCAAATTGCTTCTTTTGATCTCTATGACAAGTTTTAATCGCTCTACCAGTCGTCGGTTGAAGAAATTAACTCAAATTCCTTCTGTATGGGAGGGCGATCGCCGTCCGTTGTCATCACCAAACCAGTTCTCAGACTCAGAGGCAAAGGGAGAATGCATTCTTTGGGTAGATTACTCCCAAGGTGTTGTTCGAGGCATGGACATAGTAGCCTCAGATATTGGCCCAGAAGCAATAGTTCGCACCTTAATGCAAGCTATGGAGCATCCCCAGAGTCCGGCAAGACCTGCCAGACCCCAAAGAATTGTAGTCAAAGACCGCGAGATCCAATTTTACCTGCGGGGAGTGTTACAAGATTTGGATATTGCCATTGACTACGCACCAGAACTGCCTTTAATTGACGAACTATTTCGTGGATTTGCTGACATTCTCGATAGTCAAACCCCCGACTTACCCCCACAGTATGCACAAATCTTACGAGAAAAAGCATTTGCAATTTGGCAAGCAGCACCTTGGGAATTTTTAGAAGAACAGCAAATTTTGTCAATTGAGATTAATAAGTGGGATGTTGGTACACTCTATGCCTCAGTCATGGGAATGCTGGGAATGGAATATGGGATTTTGTTTTATCGTTCAGAAGAGTCTTTAAAACAATTTCGCGCCGCAGTTTTAACAGATCAAGAATCCACAGAGCATTTAGAAGAAGCCTTCCTCAAGCAAGATTGCTTGTTTCTCACTTTTGAGAGTGCTGATGAAACCGATGAAGATGAGGATGAAGAAGATGATTTGGCGGATCTGCCATTATCAGAAATTGACCCCACCTTCGGTAATATCCACCCCTTAGAAGGACTACGGTCTGTTTTGTACGACGAAGAAGCATTGGTAATCTTGGTTGCGATCGAAAGCCTGAGCCGCTTTATTCGCGATCACCGTCGCCAGCTTCATGAAGATATCTTCCCGACTGTGGGTCGTCGCTATCGTATTTCTCTACCGCAGTCGGAAGAATCATCAACTAAATCTGTGCCTGTGACAGTCTCTACCATGCCGCAGTTAGCCGCAGAATTAGAGGAAATGGCAGGTTTTGATATTGACGATCAAGAGATTGACAACCCTGACTTTCAATCATTGCAAGATGACTTGATACCAGAAGATTCCTTTCTCAGCTTAGGTGTGGTGTCCTGGGAAATGTTGGAGTATCTGCGAAAGGGAGTCAGCTACCATCAGGCTGGTGAAATCAAACAAGTGGGTGATGGTTTGCCAGTAATTTTAATTCAAACTTCCCGACCCAAGGCGAAAACTGTAATTGAAAGAATTGAAGCAACAGGCGGACTGAGAGCAATTTGCTTTAATCCAGGTGCTAACCCCTTCGATGGCGATCGCTACGACCTGGGTTTATTGCAAACTCAAAATGGTGAATTGTTCCTATTTGGTGAATTTTTAGACGAAGATCCGACTCATGTCGAAGCCCGAAAAAAATGGAATCAGCGGTGTAAAAATACTAAGGGCTACTGTGGTTTAATCATTGCTAAAGGACTAACGGGAGCTTCCCGTGGCAATCCTCAGTTACGAGATATGATGGCTTTGTTTGAAGCGCGATCGCTCTCACCCAAAGATTTAGGTATTGGCACTCTCCAATTGATGCCCCAACTTAAATTTGAATAGTTGCACAAATTTCCATAATTTTCAATCTCACATTGATTTAAGGGGTGCAAAAAATTCTCAAAATCCTCCAATTGAGCGGGGGATTTTGGAGGATCTTCAATAGTTGCGGTTTTGTACAAAGATGTGTGTAAACCGTAGTTATAACGTTTCCCGATAAGCCTAAGGTACACCCGTATGGGATATCCCATACACCTTGGGATATAATGTTGTACCTCATCTGAATAGGAAACGCTATATACCAATTTAAAAAATGATTGCGACAGATGGTTTCACAAAAACCAGACACAGAAAGCGATTCCCAATCCAAAATCTAAAATCTAAAATTCAAAATGGTATTACTAAGAGATGGGTGGATTATCTGTCGGAAACATTTGTGGAATTGGTATAGCTTTACCTTAAGTTCATGAAGTACCTGTATTTTCATAATTTTTCATTCATCTCATTGAAATATATTCAGTATAAATAGCTACAAAGTACTAAAGACTATCTGCAAAGTTTGCTTTAATCAAACCTAACTGATGCATTTAGATATCTGAATCTTTTTTAGCAAGTTTTTTGTTTGAGCATTTTCTTCTATATCAATATCATTAAGCAAAAGCTCAGATGTATATATTTTTCTTTGTAATTTTTTTATAAAGCATGAAAAATAGCTGATTGAATGTCTAAATGAAGATTATTTAAAGTACGTAAATAATGGCTATAATGAACAAACCACCGGAGGAGATTGAAATATACAATTATTTTTATAGGTATACTTACCAAATAGTAAATAGTTGTAACTCAATTTTTTCTGGCAATAGTTTATCTCTTAGCTTAAATCTGATAAGAAGATTTGCTGTTGAATTTTTAGTGCCATGATTGACTAAAAATTATTTACATAACCTATAGATAGATGAATAGGAAAAATGCAAAACAGTCGTTGGATTGAAAGCAAATTATATCGCTAGAGGAAAGATAAAAAATACGCAAAATTTAATCGTATATTTACGGGAACTTTAGTGTAAAAGCATGAAATAAAACTAAAATATTATTATCGGTAACAGTCAATTAACATCATACTGACCTGGATTAATTCATCTGTGTGAAATTACAGATAATGCTGTCAAAATTTACCAAAATAATTGGCTATTTACACCCATTAGACTGAGTTTTGTTCCCTTTTTTATGGCTACTACATTGACACTGAAAAGCAATCAGCTTGATCGAGGTAAGCCAAAATTTATAGCCGTTCAAGTAGCTCTAACTTCTTGCTTACAGTAATGGGTGCAGATGGGAGTTTGTTCTGGAGCGATCGCTTATTTGCCTACTTGATAAGTGACTATTCACGCTCTACACAAACCACTCTAACCCGCCTGTAAGGCAGCATTTCAGCACGATTGTGATTCTGAAGTTTTATTTTCTAGTGTTCTAGCCGATGTTCTCTCCAAACAGGTTTGGCGAACTTAGTTAAGAGAGAAGGTCAAATGCTTTCGATGAAGAATAACTTTGTAAATCTTCATTGAGTCAACAGTAGGTATCTCAAATTGATTTATCAAATTTCATTGTCAGTCTTTACTCATGCTGTTAGTAGGGTTATTATCTTCAAAAGCAACTATGTGCTAATTATGCTGTCACAATAGTAACAAATAAAGTATCGCTTTTTGATTTTTTTAGAAAATTATGAATCCTTTGACAAAACGAACATTTTTAATATTAATGGTATTACTTGTTTCCTGAGACAAACTCTGATAACCTTATCGGTTCCCTCATTAATTTAGACTCTTTCGACCATCTAAATATACAGCAGATAGCATGATAATGACAAATAAAAAATGGGCCGTTAAACGCATAACAGTAAATCTCGCAACACAGGAAGCGGAAAAACTAGAAAAATATTGTCAGCAAACAGGTAGACCTGCAACTGACGTGATTCGTGAACTCATTAGAAGTTTGCCTGTCTCCGACGATAGTAAAGATGCAAATAAGTAAGAAGTTACTTTCATGACTTATCCAGAAAACTGCTTTGCCACCAAAAAAATATCTATGATACTTTTGAGAGTCCGCTGCTATGGACAAGAGTTTGTCTAGATGATCCAGACGCGTTTTTCTCGCGTCTGGTCATTAGCTGAGACTAAAAGAAGTAATCAAAGAGGTTTTAGTATCGATATTGCCATGCCTTAATATGCTGGTGGAGTTGATATTAAGTAGCAAATTCCGACACCAACCCAGTTACAATCTGTAAAGAAACTGAAAAGGAACGACGGAATGCGTGTTGCAATCGTAGGTGCGGGACTGGCTGGACTAGCAACCGCAATAGATCTAGCTGATGCTGGTTGTGAAGTCGAGATTTTTGAGTCTCGTCCGTTTGTGGGTGGTAAAGTTGGCAGTTGGGTTGATGGAGATGGCAACCATCTAGAAATGGGGCTGCATGTATTTTTCGGGTGCTACTACCAACTATTTGACTTAATGAAGAAAGTGGGGGTGTTAGAAAACTTACGCCTCAAGGAACATACCCACACTTTCATTAACAAAGGGGGCCAGACTGGTGCTTTAGATTTTCGCTTTCTTACAGGTGCGCCTTTCAATGGTTTAAAGGCATTTTTCACTACTTCCCAACTATCGTTGCAGGATAAATTGCAAAATGCGATCGCTTTGGGTACTAGTCCGATAGTGCGCGGATTGGTAGACTTTAACGGGGCGATGAAAACCATCCGCAATTTGGATAAAATTAGCTTTGCTGATTGGTTCCGCAGTCATGGTGGCAGTAATGGCAGCATTAAGCGTCTGTGGAATCCCATTGCCTACGCATTGGGGTTTATTGATTGCGAAAATATGTCTGCCCGTTGTATGTTAACGATATTCCAGTTATTTGCAGTCAGAACTGAAGCTTCAGTTTTACGAATGCTGGAAGGTTCCCCTTATGAATATTTACACAAGCCCATTCTGGAATATCTGGAAGTTAGAGGCACTAAAGTTTACACACGTCGGCAGGTGCGGGAAATTCAGTTTACTGAGTCAGATGAACAAACCCGCGTCACTGGTATAGCAGTCGCCCAAGGCGATGCCGTAGAAACTATCACTGCTGATGCTTACGTTTTTGCCTGTGATGTTCCAGGAATTCAACGCATCTTACCCCAGGAGTGGCGTAAGTGGTCAGAATTTGACAATATTTACAAACTTGATGCAGTGCCAGTGGCGACAGTGCAGTTACGCTTCGATGGTTGGGTAACGGAACTGAAGGATAAAGAGCAACGTAAACAGCTAAACCACGCGGCTGGAATTGATAATTTACTTTACACAGCCGATGCTGACTTTTCTTGTTTTGCCGATTTGGCGTTGACTAGCCCTGCTGATTATTATCGCCCAGGACAGGGATCTTTGTTACAGCTAGTGCTGACACCGGGAGATCCGTTTATTGCCCAAAGTAATGAAGCGATCGCACAGCATGTCCTCAAGCAAGTCCATGAACTGTTTCCCTCATCGCGGGAGCTAAATATGACTTGGTACAGTGTGGTAAAACTCGCTCAGTCTCTCTACCGAGAAGCGCCAGGAATGGATGCGTACCGTCCCAACCAAAAAACACCAGTAGATAACTTCTTCCTTGCTGGCAGTTATACTCAGCAAGATTACATCGACAGTATGGAAGGTGCTACTATTTCTGGACGGCGTGCGGCAAAAGTAATTTTAGAGAGTTTGAAGAAATAACGAATTGCGATCGCGCAGCGTCTCGTAGAGAAGGAAGAAGAGAAATGTCAGACTGGTTAGAGCATACTGTGCAGGTAGAAGTAGAGGCTCCCATAGATTTAGTATGGAGCCTCTGGTCTGATTTGGAGCAAATGCCTCGGTGGATGAAGTGGATTGATTCAGTGAAAATTCCGCCGGATAATCCAGATATATCTCTTTGGAAATTAAAGACGGGTAGTCTAGAATTTAATTGGCAATCCCGAATTCTCAAAGTTGTTCCCAACCAAATTATCCAATGGGAATCGGTTGATGGTTTGCCGAATCAGGGAGCAATTCGCTTTTACGATCGCCACAATAGTAGCATTGTGAAAATGACTATTTCCTACGCCATTCCCGGCATTATTGGCAAAATTATGGATAACTTATTTTTGGGACGGATAGTTGAATCGACAATTCAAGCTGATTTGGAAAGGTTTAAAGAATATGCGTTAAACATTAAATCTAGTTAAGCAAAGATGGACTTTGTTAATAGTAAGTTTCCTTATATTATTGTGATAAAGCTGTGAGAATTTAAGATCCTAAACTATGCAGCTTTATAAACTGTTGGTTCTGGAAGTGAACCACCCGTAGCTTCATAAGCAATAATTAGAGACTCTAAGGCTTCAATTCCATTTGCCACCGCTAACTCATAAGTATCACCATGAGTCCGCCAGTGTTGTCCTGGAAAATCAGGGAATCCTACTAAATAGCAATCATCTTCATCAGACCATTGAATAAGCATTTGGTACTTCAGCTTACTCATCTTCTTTCTTCTCCTCTAATTTTTTAATTGCCTGTTTTACTTCCTTTTCTTGGTAACGTTTGGCATCTGCTCCATCTTTGCCTAAAAGCGTAATTTTTCCATCATACAAAGGATGCACCCAGTTAGTGTGACTGCCTTTTCCTGGGACTTCTGTAAAACCTGATTGGCAAAGCATTTGCTTCAGTTCCCGGATTTTCTTTGGCATTAATTTTATTAAAAAATGCGATCGCCGCACTAAGAAACAATGGGTCAAACTTTCTTGCTGTCTATCCCAAAAATCTAATCAATCATTAGATTTTTGTTTATGCATTGACTTGCTTGTACTCAGATAATATCCGGGGCGAAATAGTTGCCTGAATTTCTTCACCCATTTTTTCTTCAGCTAGTCTAAGCTCATAATTCTTTTGTAAATTCATCCACAACTCTGCACCAGTACCAAACCATTGACCCAATCGTAATGCTGTATCAGCAGTAATTGCCCGTTCACCATTAATTATTTCAGTAATACGATTTGTTGGTACATGAAGGATACGTGCTAACTCACTTGCACTCATCTGCAATTCATGAAGCTCATCAGCAAGAATTTTTCCAGGATGGATGGGTGGCCGTGCCATGTTGTTCTCCTTTAAGGATGATAGTCTGTAATTTCGATGTTGAAAGGTTTAGATTCTTCGTCTGGCCAATTGAAACAAATTCGCCATTGCTTATTGATCCGAATGCTATATTGACCTTTTCGATCACCCTCTAAAGACTCAAAATGGTTGCTCGGTAGTTTCATCAAAGATTCTTTGTTAGTAGCGGCATCTAATATATCAAGTCGTTTGTATGCTTGGTCTGTAAAAGCCTGAAACTCCTTGACCCTCTCACCTAAAGCAAACCGCTCCGTCCTTTTATCTTTAAATTTTGGATACTTGTCTGACGGAGACATAAATTAGTAATGGTAGATATTATGCGTTATGTAACTCATAAGTTATTCTATCTACAATAATCCGCATACTATACCAGTGCTTGTCAAGAACAGGGCCGACATTACCAAGTAGGATCGCTAAATAAATTAATCGTCAATTCCTCGCGTGGCGGTACTGCGGTGATACAAGCGCGAATAATCTCTCCATCTTCTAATTCGACAGTGCAAGCGTGACAAGACCCCATTAGACAACCGGTGGGAATAAATACCCCAGCCCGGTCTGCTACATCTAAGAGAGCTTCGCCTACTTCAGCATCTACTGTGACATCATCTGGTAAAAAGCGGACACGAACAATCATTGGTCATTAGTCATTGGTCATTGGTCATTGGTCATTGGTCATTTACTAATGACACTCTGATCGAAAAAATACGCACTTTAGTTTAAGACAAAAATGGAGTTAAGTCTAAATGGCTTTCTACTTCAGTGGCTAGGGAGTCCAAAATCTGCTCTCGTTGTTCTCGGTAGTTAGCAACACCTGTGGGCAAAGATTTTAAACCGCGCTGTTGACGGAGGCGATTTAACCAAGCCCGTCGCCAAGGGCCGTTGTCAAAAAGCCCGTGGAGGTAACTTCCCCACACCGATTGACAACTATCTACTAATCCTAAATTAATATCGTCAAATAGGGCATGGTACGATTGGGGGTCTATGCCTTGTTGTTCAATGCGCGATCGCCCTTGGTGAATTTCAAAGCCATTAACTGGCAAGCCCTGTTGTGGATAATTTGAGCTAACTTGGCGCTGGCGGGCGATTTTTTGTCCGGTA
This sequence comes from Nostoc sp. C052, assembly GCF_013393905.1. Lineage (GTDB taxonomy): Bacteria > Cyanobacteriota > Cyanobacteriia > Cyanobacteriales > Nostocaceae > Nostoc. Next base: position 5,038,543 of record NZ_CP040272.1, on the reverse strand, counting down.
ATTACGGTTCTGATTGGTAAAAGATTTAACCCTTGAAATCTGCCTGCTTGTCCTTCTATCCCTTCTGGATCGGCAATGATTTGACCGAGCATTTGATAGCCACCGCAGATACCTAAAACCGTTCCGCCAGATGCAGCATAGTTCTGAATTGCTTCTGCCATACCGCTTTTTTGTAGCAGTAGCAAATCAGAAATTGTGGTCTTTGTACCTGGGATAATCACTGCATCAGGATGTCCCAAATCTTGCTTAGGGCTAAGATATTTTACTGAAACTGTACTTTCTGATTCCAGTGGGTCAAAGTCGGTGAAGTTGGCAATTCTTGGTAAGCGGATGACAGCAATATTGAGGTCAGTTTGGGCTTTACTTGATGACGATTGACGTTCTAGCAAGTCAAGAGAATCCTCTGCTGGAAACATTTCTTGTAAATAAGGTATAACACCGACAACGGGGATACCTGTACGTTCTTCTAACCATTTTATGCCTGGATCTAGGAGCGATCGCTGTCCTCGGAATTTGTTAATGACTATACCCTTAATTAAGGCGCGTTCATCTGGTTCTAATAACTCTAAAGTGCCAACAACATGGGCAAAAGCACCACCCCGATCAATATCAACTACTAACATGGTTGGCGCATTTAAATATTTGGCCACCCGCATATTAGTTAAATCGCGGTGCTTGAGGTTAATCTCCGCTGGACTACCAGCACCTTCACAAACCACCAAGTCAAACTCTGTTCCTAAATGCTGTAGCGATTCTTCAATTGTCCGCCATCCCAGTTCAAAATATTGCTCGTAGTAATCTGAAGCACTCACTTTGCCTACAGACCTACCTTTGATAATTACTTGAGAAGTCATATCCCCTTGGGGTTTGAGTAAAATCGGGTTCATTTCTACCCAAGGCACGACTCCCGCCGCCCAAGCTTGCACTGCTTGGGCATAGCCAATTTCTCCACCACTGGCAGTCACATAAGCATTTAAAGCCATATTTTGACCTTTGAAGGGAGCCACTCGCCAACCACGCCGCGACAGAATGCGACAAATAGCTGTAGTTAAAAGTGATTTCCCTGCATGAGATGTTGTCCCCACCACCATAATTGATTTCATAGTCGCTATCACTTAGTTTTTCAAGATACAGGGTTAATTTTTAGGAGCGAACAACAGTGGGGCAGGCGAGATGAAATAATACATCATGCCCAATGCCCACCATAACAATCACAAACTTCAATTAGATGATTATGGTAAAGACTTCATGAATAGATGTGATGTTTCCGTATATATTGTTCCCTTTGATTCCCTAATCCTAACTCTTGGGGTTTTGATTCTAAAAAGGTATCCGTAACCAACGAATCACAGCATCATAGAAACGATCGCGCCATGAAGGAGTACGCCAATTTCTTCCTTGATATTGTTCGACTAACTGGCGTCCCAAAGGAGTGAGGCGAAAACTATCTGTAATCCCCTGTCCATCGACTTCTCGCCGCAATACACCCACTTGAATTAGCCAGCCCAAGGCGTTATCACAGGCTAATTCTGATAAAGGGCGCTTGGTATAGCCATGCTTGAGTCCATTTTCTAGAGCGATCGCAGTTAATGACACACTCTGGTGTCTCATCACTTCAAATAAAGATACATTAAAGGGTGAACACACTAGCGATCGCTCGGCTCTTTCTACTGTGCTTTGAGGATAGACAAAAATATTTGGGTTTTGGGAATCAACAACAGGCATTGTGTATGGGGAGAAATTTTTCTTTTCAAAAAGATTAATTGAAGAATATATTTTTTATTGCAACAAATACCCCATTAAACCAAAATTAGTTACCTAAAGTATAGTTATGCTATTTTTTAGTAATTATATTTAATCATTATAAATTAATGTAAAATTTCAAGTGCATCAACAATCTGAAACAGGAAAGGTTAATTATGCCTCTAGCAGTTGGTACGGATGCACCTGCATTTACCGCCAAAGATACAAACGGCAACACAGTCTCTTTATCTGATTTTGCCGGAAAGACAGTGGTTTTGTATTTTTACCCCAAAGATGACACGCCAGGCTGCACCAAACAAGCCTGTAGTTTTCGGGATGCCCAGTCTCAATATCAAGGCAAAGATATTGTAGTCTTGGGAGTTAGTGCAGATGATGAAGTCTCCCATCAGGCATTCACTCAAAAATATAATTTGAATTTTCCCCTACTGGCAGACAGCGATAAATCCCTTATCAAAGCTTTCGATGTGGATGGCGGTGGTTATGCCAAGCGCGTCACTTACGTAATTGACCCTAACGGCAAAATTACCCATGTTGACGCTAGTGTAAATACTACCACCCATGCTAGCGATGTTTTAGCTGCACTTGGGCTGTAGTTTTTTACCTGATAATTAAGGATTTTTTAAATCTTTTCAACCCCAAGCCTGTAGTGGCTTGGGGTTCTTTGTTTGAATTCAGTTACCTGATGACGGTGTAACCGATGGCGGCGTAGTTGATGGTAGTATAATCGTTGGCGAACTGGGGGTTGCTTGCCGTTGTTGACCTTGAATTAATTTTTGTTGCCTTGCTTTAAAGGCTGCTGCTGCTGAGTTTAGTTCTTCGTTCTGTTGGTCAGAATTCCAGTTGAGAGTCCCAAAATTCGCCCGATGAATCAGGTCAAACATATTGAAATTATCTGAGTTTGACCGCGCGAAAGGATCGGTATTTTGGTCTGTGGTACTATTACTGGGAAAAGCATCGGTTGGACTACTGACTTGAGCGGAACTGGGTTGAGCCATCAGCAAGGAAGCAAAGGTAATCCCTGCTGCCGTAGCTACAAACAGACTAGTAATTTGTAAAAATGGTTTTTTCATGGGGTTTCTACCCTAAAATTTATCTATTTTATCTCTTTAAGCAAGAGTGCGACGCAGTTGGGGTTGAATACTTAGTAAGGCGACTAGGGCAAAGCCAAACAACACCAGCAACGCTCCCCCAAAGGTAACATTGCCCCAAGGAGCCTGCATCACTACACTACCTAATTCCCAATCACTGTGGAAATAGAGATAGCGAATTGGTTCGATCGCATAGCTAAGAGGATTCAGGGTAGCGATAACCTGTAACCATTGAGGCATGAAAGATAGAGGTGCTAAAGCAGTACTCGCAAACAATAATGGTAAGTTAGTGACAAAAATCACTGCAATCAATTCAATATGTCCGGGTAGAGCAAAAGCTAAACCGAGGGAGATGGCTGTTACACCCAAAGCTAGAAGCAAGACAATGAGAGCGATCGCACTCAAACCCACTGCATCGGGTAGTCCAGCCCCTAAGAATGCTGCTGCTGCAACAATTACGGCTGCTTGCAGCAAACTTTGGCTGATGATGAAGATTGCCGAAGCAAAAACAATAGAAAACCGCGATGCTAATGGTGCTACCAGCAAACGATTCAAAAAGCCGAACTCACGGTCAAACATTACGGGTAAACCAGCATTCAGTGCCCCAGCAAAGGCTGTAAACACAATAATGCCAGCAGCTAAAAATTGACCGTAATTTGTTGTATTGCCAAATATACCTTTGGGAGCATTTTGGAATAATGCACCAAATAGTACTAACCACATTACTGGTTGAATAATTCCAGCAATTAAAGATGAGGGACGGCGTTGCAACTGAATAAACAAGCGACGAGTTAAAGCCAACGTCTCTTGTACCAATTCACCGAAAAAGTTAGACGCAATATTAGCATCTACTTGCGGCGATGCTAATGGCTGCCAATTGATATCAGATTTAGGAGTCACACTCATAGCAATTTTGGATTTTGGATTTTGGATTTTAGATTGGGGATTGGAATTAGGGGAGAGGTGACAGGTGACAGGGAATAATCTGTACCCTGTCACCTATTCTCTTCTTCACTCCCCATTCCCTACCTCATATTTTGCTTTTTCTCAGCTTTCGGATCGCGGGTGGCGACGGCTGCCAGTTCTGCATCTAATAAGGTGCGTCCTGTGGCGGCAAGGTAAACGTCATCGAGGCTGGGGCGAGATTGGGCGATGCCAAATATGGGTAAGCCAGCGGTTTTCAGCGCTTGCTGTATGTTAATCAAAACATCGTTCTGAGGTGTCACCACTAAATTAAGGGAGTTACCTTGAGCGCTGTTGATGATTACTTCTTGGACAAATGACAAAGGTTTCAGGAGGTTTTTGGCTTTTTCAGCTTCCTCAATGGGGGAAAATTCGCGGATTCGCAAGGTGATGCGATCGCCCCCTACTTGATCTTTCAGTTGTGAAGGTGTACCACTAGCAATCACAACGCCGCGATCTATAATTGCCACGCGATCGGCTAGGGCGTCAATTTCTTCTAAATAATGGCTGGTAATTACTACCGTCGTCCCAGAGGCGCGTAATTTTCTCAAGAAATCCCACACCACAAAACGGGTTTCTATGTCAAGCCCTACAGTTGGCTCATCCAACACCAAAACATCTGGTGCATGGAGCAACCCAGCAGCCAAGTCTAGGCGCTTGCGTAAACCGCCAGAGTAGGTTCCTGTTTTTTTATTGGCGTATTCTTGCAAACCGAGTAAATCTAATACCGTCTCAATACGCTGTTTGGCTACTGCGCCTGGGAGGTGATAAAGTGCTGCTTGCAATTGCAGCAGTTCTTTTCCAGTCAGCACCTTATCTATAGCGACTTCCTGAGCTACATAGCCTAGTCGTTGTCTTGCTACTCTTGGATTATCTAACACAGAGATGCCAGATACTTCGATTTTGCCTGCATCCGGTGTGGTCAGGGTACACAAGGCACGCAAGGTAGTAGTTTTCCCAGCACCGTTGGGGCCAAGTAAACCAAAGATTTCTCCTGGTTCTACTTGAAAGGAAACATCTTGGACGGCAACCACTGTGCCGTAGCGCTTTTGCAAATTTTGAATGAAAACGGCGGGAGCCATGACAGCTGATCCCCAACTATACAAATCTCAATAAAGTCTATCCTTATTGTAGAAGGTAGGGAGTAAGGAAATAGCGCATGAGCGAAATATCTATAAATAAATTCGCGTCATGCGCTATGCTGCCAAAAATTTCTAGCTATTTTAAGCAAGTTATTGGATTGCATTTGTAGCGAAACAAACCAAATACTAAAGCAATTAATCTTAAACCTGGAAGATTTGTCGGCTCTGGAACCTGAGTACGAGTGAGAGGCTTAGGCCGAGTGTAGTACTTCGTTGAGACATCTGTGTTATTTCACAACTTTCAAAGTTTTGAGGCTAATGTCATTGCAACCGCTGATAAATCCCCCCATAGCCTGGATTTGTTGTAGGTATTCCAGGACAGATTTAGTGATGAATTCTCCCGGCATTAACACAGGAATTCCTGGGGGATAGGGACAGATGATTTCGGCGCAGATGCGTTTATCAGTTTGTGACAGAGGTAGTGTTTCACTGACCGCAAAAAAAGCTTCACGGGGAGAAAGTTGTAAATCATAACTCGGTGTTTTATCAAGATTTTGCCAAACTTGCTTTTTAACTATTGAATCAGTTCGGCGATATTCTTTTGCGAGGGTGGTAAAACCTTGCACTAATTGCTCAATATCAGCTGAGGTATTACCCAAACTAATGATAAAGGTGAGATGTTGCAGTGAGGCGAATTCAGCAGTAACACTTAATTTCTCATCCAAAATTTCATCTGCTTCAAATCCGGTTAAGCCTAAAGCAGAAACCGTGACAGTTAGTCGTGTTTTATCTAAAGCTACAAAGCCGGGAGATTCAGCTAACTGAGGCATTTCCAAAACTGATAATCCAGGAATTTGACTGATTCTGGTTCTAGCTTCGTCAGCAAGTAACAAAGTACGAGACATCAGCATTTTTCCGTGGAGTGCCATTTGCTGACGCGCTGCATCTAAAGAAGCTAAAAGTACATAACTAGGACTGGTAGACTGTACAAGTTGCAAAGCTTTACTGATGCGATCGCCATCTATTCTATTACCTTGGATATGCAGCATTGATGCTTGTGTCATTGCACCAAGTACCTTGTGGATGGATTGTACAGCTAAATCCGCACCTGCGGCTAAAGCTGAAGTGGGTAATTCGGGATGAAAGGCAAAGTGTGCGCCGTGTGCTTCGTCTACGAGTAGAGGGATATTATATTGATGTGTAATGTTGGCGATCGCACTCAAATCTCCACAAACGCCGTAGTATGTTGGATAAACTATCAACACTGCTTTCGCATCTGGATGCTGTTGGAGTGCAGATTGTACAGCATTAGGTGTGATACTGTGGGCAATATCTAAAACTGGATCGTATTCAGGATTGAGAAAAATTGGTATTGCACCAGAGAGAATTAAACCTGCGATCGCAGAAGAATGTACATTGCGAGGCAAAATGATTTTATCGCCTGTGCCACAGGTAGCGAGAATTGCTGCTTCAATCCCACAGGTAGAACCATTGACAAGGAACCATGTTTGCGAAGCACCAAAGGCCTCAGCCGCCAGTTGTTGTGCTTCTTGAATCACGCCTTGGGGTGCAAAGAGATTATCTAAATCTGCTAATTCAGTTAAATCAGCGCGAAAGACGGCTTTACCAAGTAAATCAGCCAAAGGTTGAGAAATTCCCTCACCTAGTTTATGTCCTGGAGTGTAAAAAGGCGCATGAGGTCTTGCTGCATTGGCTTTTAAGGCATCTAATAAAGGTATTTGGTTTTGATTGAGCATTTTTGGATAAACGAACCGTGAATGATAAAATTTAAAGTCTGTTAGGTCATATTCATAGACGTGAACAAAATTAAATTTTTTTATCTGGAAGTCCCTAACCACTCACTGATTTACGAGGGACTACGCCTACATAATTTTACTTAAATTATGATTTTCATGAACAAACGCATCGTTTTTATCAACAGACGCATCGTTTTCATGAACAAACACATCGCGTTCATGAACAAACACATCGTTTTCATGAACAAACACATCGCGTTCATCAACAAACACATCATTTTCATGAACAAACACATCGCGTTTATCAACAAAATTATTTGATTAAAGGAGCAATACTTTTTCTGCCAGACGCTACGGGTAGCTTGCTACTCCATCAGAGTAGGTTAGGCTATATGCAACAACAGCACTTTAGTCTTGTTTGACCTGTAGCTGTAGGGTGTGTTATGCCGGAGACTAACGCACCATCCTAACTTTAAATAATTAGCTTCTTACTGCACGCTCTTTCACCCATTGTTTTAACAGAGGAATCTCAAAATCATATCCTCCATTGATTTTGTGTAAAATATGATAACGCAACAAGCGGGTTAATACCTTTTCAGCAATTTCAGTAGTTATAGGTAATAAAATATCTGTCTTGGCAACTTGTAATAATAATTCTTGACCAATTACCATTTCTTCTGGTGTAGTTCCTGTAAACTCTGTCCAAATATTTGTAAAATAAGGCTGACCGGAAATAAATGCGTCATTAATAGAAGCTTGCAAGAGTTCAGCAGTAATAAAGTCAGTATGGTTAAAGTTAGCTTGATTCACCATTGATGCGCCCAATAATTGTAGGCAGTAAGGGTGACAATTGGTAAGTTTTAATACTTCCTTTACAATATCTGTAGCGTAACGCAGCGTAAAATCTGGATCTGGATTAAGCAGTAATTCTTCAGCTTCGTTAGGTTCAAGATAAAGCATTTCTATCGGGACAACGCTGATAAAATAGCTACTCCAATTCGGGCCTAATTCTTCTAAAGTTTGCACCCCAGAAAAGAGAAAACCGAGTTGTTCATAATGTTGAATTAAATGGCGCAGTTCGTCAAATAAACGTATAGTTATCTGTCCCTTTTGGATGGCAGTACCGATTTTTTCAAATTCATCAAGGTTGAGAAGGATGCGCCGTTCTCCGATTTGGGCAAGTACTTTATGCAACCAATCTTCTAAGGTAGGATAGGGCCTAGCTTGAAAATCGGTGCGTTCAGGAATGTTTGGTAATTGAACGCCTTGACTTTTGCAGTCTTTATGAATTGCACGGACTAAGCCAAACCAAAAGTCAGATTCGCTGGTGGTAATAGCGGAACTTTGCATATCCACAAATACGGGGAGAATATCACTGGGAAGCAGGCGGGGAAAGTTATACAAAAAGGAAGTTTTACCACAGCGACGGGGGCCATGCAGCACAAGGGTAGGTCGGTCGCGGTTTAAAACTCGACGGACAACTTCATCGGCAAATCTCTGACGGCCTTTAAACAAGTTTTTTTGGTCAAGTCGCACGGGATTTCCAAATTGGAACGGGTTGATTAGTTCGCCTTGAGAGAGTTTGCTTTGTTCATTTTGTTCCAGTTTAATAACTTTTTGCCACTGTTCCAGTACAGGTGTCCAGCGCTTGATGGCTTCGTTTTTAAGTCCCAGAGAAGGTAATTGGAGTTGTAATTGAACAAGCTTGTTATTAATTTTGTCTAATCCTCGTTCTCGTAGGTGTATATTTTGATTTTCAAGTGCGGATTGAATATCTTGAATAATAGTTTGCAAACGAGGAAGAAGGATAGAAATTTCAGGCTTAACCTTTGGTAAAGGTGTTTCTGAAGTGGGGATGTCGCTTTCAGAATCGAGGTGATAGAAGGGGGAAATCAGGAAGGGTAATATAGGATGATCTGAGTTGGCAGTAAAAATTAGTTCTGGAATACTTTGAATTTGCTGGAGTTGGTCGGCGACAATTTGTGGTAAGGCATTTTGCAGAGTTATTTGAAATCCTGGCAAGGAAAAAGTTTGGGTATATTGAAAGATGTTTAAAGCTTGTTGAGGATTGTTACGAAAAGCAGCAATGAAAAGCTGCTCGTGATTAGGTAATGCTAAGGGAAGCCAGAGAAGTTCACTGGTATAAGGAGGTAAGCTGTGAAGTAATTGCAATGGTTGAGAGCTGAGACGATTAATAATTAATGTGAGAAAACTGAAAGGAGCAAAGAAAAAATAGTCAATAATTCTGGAATAGCTAACTAAGGTTACAGGGATAATTAATGCTGAAAACCATCCTAAATTTTGGGCAGAAAGAGCTATTAAAATCACTGTAGTGCTGATCAAAACTATGTTATTTTTTGCTGGTGCAAGAGCAAAAGCGATTAAACTTGCAACAATCAAAAACCAAGTAAACGGTAAAGTAGCAACTCCCGCCACGACGAACGCCACGACGAACGCCACGACTCCCCCACGACGAACGCCACGACTCCCCCACTACTTCGACCGCCACGACTCCCGCCACGACTCCCGCCACGACTCCTCCCATGACGAACGCCACTCCGACCGCCACTCCGACCGCGATATTTCCCGCTACTCCGACCGCCACTCCGACCACCACTCCGACCGCCACGACGAACTCCACTTCTCCCGCCAACAAGACTGCCACGAAGAGCGCCACAACGATCGCCCCTCCTCCCACCACTCTGACCGCTATGGTTCCCGCCACGACGACCGCCACGACGACTACCACGACGACCGCATCATCACTATTTTTTATATCTTCTCTTGCTGAAAATAGGACAAAGCCTGTCATTCCACTTACTAACAACAGAAACAGCCAGTTTTGAGTTGCTAACCACATTCCTAACATCACACTGATTGTTCCTCCCACCACCATCACATTACGAGCAAGAGAAAGATGTTCTTTTTTTAACAGTTGCAATATTAACCAAACAGTTAATGATATAAATACTCCAAAAACTGCAAGACCTATCCTCATTTGTGGTGGTATAGGAGGTAAAACTTTAATAGCTTCTATTAAGCCCTTTAACCAGCTATCAGGCTCATTTAATCTAACTATCAACCATGACAACGGAATAACCAGTCCTAAAGGTAAAAATAAAACTCCTGTTGTATAAGCAATTAACATTGCACAAGGTAACTGTAGCCAATCTAATAATTGATTACGCTCAATCAGCTTTAAAATAAGAGGTATATAACAAATAAATAATAGTAATAGATACTGAATAATAAATCGGAAGTTGCCGAAAACTAAAATATTAAAAAAACTTGTGTCTGGTCTGTGTCCATCTTTTTCTTCTTGAGGGAACCATTCATTGATTCGTTGCTGAAGCCTTGAAGGACAATACATTGCCCACCAAAATAGTTCCCAAGTTTCTCGTAAAAATAGTAACATTTTTTATATTTAATGTTTAAATTTTTTGCTTCTTGCTTTATGTTTGACCTTTGACAAACTCTGCAAAAACACTGCTAAATAAACCCCTATTCTTCCGTAATAAACCATGACGCTGAAGCCTATCTACAATTGCCACATCGGGAATAGGTAAATTACCCCCTTTCAACTCATAACGCAATGCTAAACGTTCAACTTCGGTTAAATCTTTCCAAAGTTCTTCAAAACGAGGCTTTGCTTGAAAATTAAACTCATTTTTAGCTATTTCTTGATTCCTATTTTGCCACAACATCGCCCCCGCCATCTGCACATAATAGGGCAACCCTCCTGCTAACTCATCCACCCATTGTAATACCGCAGAATTAGGCGGAAATCCTTTCTGGATGATGCTTTGCCAAGCTTCCTCCTCTAATGTTCCTAAAATAGTCGTACTGAAAATATTGGCAAAGGGAGAACCCAGACTCAAAGTTTCGTAAACTTCATTAAGAGGGCGTTTGCTGGCAATTACCATTGTTAATAAACCCGCAGAAGCCTTAGAACGCCAATCTTCTCCCCAATCCTGAAACAATTCCAATCTATCTTTTTTACTAGCAATGGCTTCAAACTCATCCAATAAAATAATTAAACGATACCCTTCATCTACTAAAAGCTGTAAGCCATCTTCTACTGCAAAGCCATCTTCATTATCTTCCTTTAACCAAGGAAAATTCCCTGTTAGTTTGTGAATCCCTCGCCTTAAGCCTTCAATAATCCCCTCTGGAGTATGAAAATTCCCATTCGTTAAATCTAAGAAAACAACTAAAGGCTTTTGTTCTGGCGGACAAAATTCGCTGATTCTTTCTTTGATATATCGCAATATAGAGGTTTTTCCATTGCGCCGCAGGCCTACCAAATTGACACATTGAGGACTAATAGCGCCAATGCGGTTTTTAATCTCTAAAATCTCTCTTCTCCGCCCATAAAAACGTTGTGGAGGAACAGGAGAACCATATTCAAATGGATTATCACCTTTGGGCTTTAGCTGATGAAATTGTTTATTAAGTAACGCAATTTCGGGAAACTGTTGCACAATAAATTGAGCCGAAACTGCCCGCCCCCCTAAATCGTTACTTTCATCACGAGAAAGATGCACAATTCCACAAACTTTACCTGTTAGTAAATTTAGCAAAGGCGAGCCACTAAAGCCTGAGATAACTTGCCCCTGCTTTAACTTATAGAGAATAATATCCTGTTTAAAACTTATTCCTTCATATTTAAAACTTGCCGAATCTCCCTGCGAATAATCAACTTCGCTATTCTTGGGATAACCGAAAATATATAAATCATCGTTGGTTTTCGGTTCTGTGTTATCCAATTCAACACACGGATGATCCAAACAATCCTCGTACAGTTGTAAAAGCGCTAAATCAAGGGGATATTTGTATAATTGCGTAACCTTAGCTGTGTAATTCTTGTTTCCCGCTTTCCAGAATACTTGCACAGGGTTATCTTTCGCAGATTCGACCACATGGGCACAGGTGAGAATCCAATTCGGTGCAACAAAAAAACCAGTTCCTTGACTACTGGCAACATTTAAACGCACTGTACAGCGTTGTAAATTGTCTTCGTTACTCATTAATTGCTCTGATCTAGCATCTTTGTAAAAAGATTACCACAACTGTAAGACAATCAACTGTTATTTACCCCATTCCATCGTAATTTCTAGGTTAGCTGTGCCTGTTCCTTTGACAATTAAAGCGGTTAGCTGTCCTGACTCAACTCCAATTTGTAAACCTAGTTTGACACTAAATTTATCTGGCTTGACTGTCTCGCTAATATCTTTTAATGTAACTGCGACATCTTCAGCAATGGATTTAATAATTTCTGTCGCTTGTTTAAAGACTCTGGTTTCATCAGAAACAGGTTGTTCCCCTATAGGCGTAACCTCTACTTTAATTATTTTGCCGTCAGAAAGTTGAAAGGAAACAATTTTGGTTTTATCTGCCATACTTCATTCTTTCCTGTTAATTTTTCGTGCAAGGGGATTTCTAAATAATGAGAATAATGTAAGCTAATACATTTTTAATTTGCATAATCAGGGCGGGCAAGATGCCCACCCCACAAGAGTTTTAATCTTATGTAATATGCAAGTTGAATGTCTAACAGCTTAATATGGTATTGTTACATTTTTCGGGCACTGATTAATTTAAGAAAAATTGGTATTGCACGTAGAGGCGCAAAGGACACAGAGGAAGAAGAGAATCGTTACGCACAATGCTATGCTTGCGTTAAAATGCGTAAGTCCTGTGTAGCTGACTAGATGAGGCCATATCATCAAATCCCAATTTTCGAGTGTGGTGAACCGTTAATCAAGATTCCTTTAGAATTATTTGCGGTGGAATCTCCACATCCTTATGAAAAATTAGGTGCGCCCTATGGCGATCGCTCCCCTTATTATCTCCGTCAAAGCGTGATCGAAAATTTGCTCCAAGCCCAAAATTATCTTAATCTCCTGCATCCTAACTGGCATATCCAAATCTTTGACGCCTATCGCCCGATCGCAGTCCAGCAGTTTATGGTAGATTACAGCTTCGTCCAAGCAGTGCAGGATAGGGGACTGACTGAGGTGGAGTTGTTACCAAACCAACGTCAAGAAATTTGGGAAGCGGTGTATGAAATTTGGGCTGTACCGAGTTTGGATGAAAAAACTCCGCCTCCTCACAGTACAGGTGCGGCGGTGGATGTGACGCTGGTAGATGATGCTGGGAAAATAGTGAATATGGGTTCGCCAATTGATGAAATGTCAGAGCGATCGCATCCCGATTATTATGCCAATAATGACGACCCAGAAGCACAAAAGTATCATGCTTACCGCCAGCTATTGCGAGATGTGATGTTAAAAGCCGGCTTTCAACGCAATCCTAGAGAATGGTGGCATTTTTCTGTAGGCGATCAGATGTGGGCTTGGTTGAATAATCAATCCAATCCAGCCAATCCTGTCACAGCGCGTTATGGGCGGCTTGTATAGAAAGAATTCAGGAGTCAGAATTCAGAATTCGACTGACGAATGAATAAATGGTGAATCACTTCTGAATTCTTCTTCAAGCGTCTTGAGGATTGAGACTGATCATTTGCCAAGTGGTATAAGTACCAATGGGACTCCAGAGCAAATAAGGAACTAGTAATAGTGCTGCCCAACCAGAAAAACCTAAGACTGCAAGTATCAATAAAGCACTGATAATTAAACCTGTGCCACCAAGAATTGTGCCCACTTTTAGACTGCGAAGCTTAAACATGACAGGCGTATAAGCAATCGTGACAATTTCTAATAGCAGATATAAAGCCATGATTAACCAAGTTGAAGTGCTTCCTGGGTCTTTTTCCCAGACAATATAAGCTGACCAAGCACCGCAAATAAATATTACAGTCCAGATAATGGGAATCGCACCCTCAAAAGTTAGCCATCTCGGTCGTTGTAAACGCTTGAACCATTGGCGATCGCTAGGCGTAATCACGTTCGCGGCTAAAGCAACCAAGAAAGCCACACCCCCAATCACCATCCAAGATTTAATCATGCCCGTTAGTCCTTTACAAGCGCTATCTATCGCTTAATATCACTCTTTATAGTGTGATTTTGTCAATTTAATTGCTAATTACTCATCATCCCTGAGTTTGAAACCTTGATATCGTTTGGCAGGATTTTAAATTATGGGCATTGGGAATCAGGTAGAAGGTGAAAGGTTGGGCGATCGCACCGCGATTACGGTGAAGTTTTTACCATACTAAGTACAGCTATAAGTTCGTAACTTTTTTAAACGCAAAGGTAAGCAGAGCAATCTTTATGAGCCGACTGTGATGGTGTAAGACAACACAAAGGGCTTGAAACTAGCTCCAGATTTGGGAGTACCGCTTAATTCCAATTCATAGGTTCCTACTTTGGGAAATACAATCTCGGCTCCGGGAATGCTTTTATATTGCTTGGTTGACACATTATGTAAGGCTGGTTTCAGCAATGGGCTATCAGTTTCACTATGAGGTTGAGGGTAGACAGCCAACTGACAGTTACATTGAGTTAGGGGAATTAATTGCCCACCTTTACGAGTGAGGACAATCCAAGCATGAGCGGTTTGGCCAGCTTGAGGATTGTCATAGGGTTCAATATGCAGCATCCCACCCACGTCTTTTGATACCTTTTCTGTGTGGGCATTAACTGGTGTAGTTATCAAAACCGAAATCAATAATAGCCATCCCAAATTCTTCTCTAAGCTAAAGTAGAACATAGAGTTTCTAAGAGTAAGTGAAGTAAAGCAGACCGACTGGGGAAAGGCAATTAAAGCAAAATTCAAAGATTTTTGATGCTATTTTTCCACCAGTATTTAGGAGAAGGATTCTAAAAGAAAAGAATAGTTGTGTCAAAAGACAGTCTGTCAAACTTTACCCGAAAATTCCTGACCAACTGCTAAGGCTCAATCTCAACTAAAAGCTAGTTGACTCATAAAATTCTACCTTAAAGACAAATTAGCTTATTACTTATGATAGTTACCATAATTCACTTGGATGAGTGAAAGTAATAAGAATGATGAGCGAGAGTAAATATACTTAGTAGCTGAGGTTCAAAGCATGGACTCGACAGGTAAAGTTCAAATTGTGGACTCGTCCTGGTACGTTCCACTACCGCTGAAAGAGTATGCAATGAGCCGAGTAACTGTCTACTTTTATAGCGACAGATGGGTTCCAATTAAATATTGTTCTTTGGAAAAGGCGATTTTGCTTCACCAAAAGGCAAATTTAGAAGGCAAGGAAATTTTACTATTTCCAGATCATCTAGACCCTAATCAATTCTCAAACTCTTTTAATGAAAATGCTTTGAGGTAGACTATTTTTCCAAATTCTTGGCGACAAATTAATCGATCATAGAGGTATACATATATTATATGTATGCCTCTACTTGTAAAGTTTAATTTATATATAATCAAACCAACCCAGAACGCAATGCAACGACTGCTGCTTGCACGCGATCGTCTACTGCTAATTTATTCATAATCCCTCGGACGTGGGTTTTAATGGTGTTGGGACTGAGATAGAGTTTTTCGGCAATCTCTGGGTTACTCAAACCATCTACCATGAGTTTCAACACTTCTAATTCGCGTCCAGATAAATTAGCTGTGTTGGTAGTGGGTGAAGGTGGTTTGAGATTATCAATTACTCGCCGCGCAATTTGGGGATCGAGATAGGCTGCACCATCAACTGCGGCTGCGATCGCACTTAATAATCTTTCTACACTTGCACCTTTGATACAATAGGCATCTGCACCGCTAGATAGTGCCGCAATAATTTCTGTCTCCGTTTGATGAGATGTCAGCATCACTACATGAGTTGCTGGTAACGCCGCTTTAATTTGCTGTGTCGCCGCAATGCCATCCAATCGCGGCAATCCAATATCCATAACTACCAAATCGGGTTTCAGTTGCAGTGCGGCTTGAACTCCCAAATAACCATCTTCAGCTTGTCCAACAATCTCTAACTGAGGATGAGCCATTAACGATTGCTCTAATCCCAATTGCATCATTGGATCATCTTCAACAATTAACACACGCAATGGCGGAGCATTAGCGGGTAAATTTAAGGGATAGGGAGTATCTAAAGACATTTTTATTTATTAAGAATCATTTGTTCTTTGTCATTAGTCATTAGTTCTTTGTCCTTTGCCTTTTTGACCAATGACTAATGACCAATGACCAATGACCAATTTTATTCTTCCACGCGATAGCCTAACTCTGCTAAACTGAGCCGCGACTGTCGCCATTTTGGCTGAACTTTCACAAATAATTCTAGGTAAACTTTACCAGCAATTAACTTTTGAATTTGTTCGCGAGCTTCACTGCCAATTGCTTTGAGCATTGCTCCACCTTTGCCAATGAGTATACCTTTTTGGGAATCGCGCTCGACGTTGATGGTAGCAAGTACACGGGTAATGCTGGGTGTTTCTTCTACTAGGTCAATAGCGATCGCAACTGAATGGGGTACTTCTTCACGAGTCAACAATAAAATTTGTTCTCGGATTAATTCACCCATAATAAAGCGTTCTGGCTGGTCAGTTACCAAGTCTGGGGGATAATATAATGGCCCAAGTTCTAAATGTTCAATTAATAATTCTTGAAGTTCCGGTAATCCTGCACTTGTCTTGGCAGAAAATTTCACGATTTCCCATTCATGAGATTGGGCCATCTGAGCGTAACTATCATCTAAATACTGAGAATCGTCCGGTTGTTGGTCGGTTTTGTTCACACCCAGAATCACTGGTGTTTTGCTGCGACTGAGCAATTCGGCAATATAGCGATCGCCAGCTCCACATGCCACCGCTCCATCTACTACAAATAGCACTACATCTACTGATTCAATGGCAATTTTGGCATTTTGCACCAATACTTCGCCTAATTGATGATGAGGCTTATGAATTCCTGGTGTATCTACAAATATTAACTGCGCCTCTGGTGTCGTTAATATACCGCGCAAACGGTTACGTGTAGTTTGTGCTACTGGTGAGGTAATGGCAATTTTTTGTCCTACTAATTGATTCATCAAAGTAGATTTACCGACATTGGGACGACCAACAATGCCGATAAAACCTGATTTGAACTCAGGAGGAGCTTGAGGGATTGTTACTTCTCCTGAAAAAGAGAAAGTGTAATTATCAATACTAGTCACCTTTGGCTCCACCCTCATATTTTATAGCTGGGATAACTTGGTTTTTTCTTAGACACAAAACAAGCATAAAATTACCCTGGCATTTTTAGGGATTTTTTTGCCGAGGTTTAATCTACTACTGGCTCTACACTTATATTTTACAGCTGAGACAACTTGGTTTTGTTTTTAGACGCAAAACAAACATAAGATTACTTGGGTATTTTTTAGGAAGGACTTTTGCTTGACACTTAGTACACATTTATCTTGTTTTGTCAATATAACTTGAGGTATCTAAAGCAATTGTCCTTTCCATCCTGCTCAAATTAAAGCTTCCATTGCTTGTTGTAAATCATTCGTCACATCAGCAACAGCTTGTCTAGCACCCAAACGATTTTCTTGATATTTCGGGTAATGTTCCGAAATAGATATAGGTTCGCCTATAGTTATTTTTACTTTTTGCTTACCCAATTGTGGACGCTGCACAGCTTTATTCCCTTTGATTTTAGCAATCATTTGCCATAGAATTAAAGTTGTCTCAGCAAACCTTTCTACCGTTGGATTTTCGCGAATATAATTACCAGAAACAGCTACAAAACTTTCTACTAAACGCATGTGCCACATCCGTGCATTTGCTTCTTCTGCAACGCGATCGCCTAAAGCTCTTTCGACAGCAGACACTCCTTTGACATCCTTAAATTCTTCTCTAAATATATAATTCCAACCTGCTTGCTCGACTCGCCGACAACGGTCACTCAAACTACCTTTTGACTGTAAATTAAAATACTGTTCTGAGATTAACAATGCGGCATTCAATAAAGCTTGTAAACGAACTGCTAATGCTTCATTTCTATCTGGAATTTGCCCATTGATAATCTTGGAATCTGGCAGTTTTTGATGATAAAACCGGGTGTAAAATTCTTCCATGAGCAAAAGTAAATGTTCTGCCAAAGTCAACAACCGGGGATAAAGCGACTCTACCGAAGCCTGTTCTGCTGAATTCACAGGTAAACCACTAGCCGCTTCCAATTCACTTAAAAGATTTGCGATCGCATCCCAAGGAGCATCAACGTAACTATATTTAATCCCAACTGGTACAATTAGAACCTGTTGGTCGCTTCCAGCTTTGTGCAAATCTTCAGCACACCAAAAGCCTAATTGGGCGATACCAGGTTCTAGAGGGCTAATATTCTCCGATAAACCATTGGTTGCACCTTCTGGCGCAGCCGCCATCGGGAATTTGCCATTGGCGAACAACTCACGCGCCGAACGTAACCCCGTCCAGTCAGCTTTACCCCGTTGAATCGGAGTACCACCTAAATGAGAAGCAATCCAGCCAACGTGGGAACCTGCCCAGAGAGGAATGCCGCGATCGTAGATAAAATGAGCGTGAATGGGATGTTGTAGTGATGTACCTTGTGATCGCGCTGTCTTTGGCACAAGTTGAGATAGCAAGTAACCTAAACAAAGTGGATCGTCTGTTTTCGGATGGCGAAATGCCAACATAAAACGGATCTTACCCTCCTGAAACTGGCGATAGAGATCCACCAGCACCTCTACATTGTCTGCTTCAATTTGGGTAATAGATGTTTGCCAATTTATCCAACTGGGTAGCAATAGATTGACAACTCGTAGCAATAAAGGGTTAAACGCCGGAGGAATAAATTCTAAGGGTGCTTGTGCTTGATAAATTACATCTGCCAAGGTAGTTTCTCCTAAAGATGCCGTGATTTCTTTTAAGCTATCTTAGCTGCTGTAAGATACCCTGACGATTGAAGTCGCAGTCACACACGACAAAAAATGAAGCGTACCTACGCAGACTTATAGAGTATTTTTTACTGCGATGTAAAGTATGGGCAGATAATGGAGATTTAGCAGTACTTGCAAATTTTAATAACAGGATAGATTCAAGCTAAATCCTGGTAATACATTTTCACCCGATAATTGTGTAGGCAGATTTCGCACTTCTACATCTTGGTTTTGGCGATAAATTTCCACTTGCTGCTGTTGGGTATTTATCAACCACGCCAATTGCACCCCTGCATCTATATATTCGTGCATTTTAGAACGCAACATTTCTAAATCATCTGTTGCTGACCTTAATTCAATGACAAAATCGGGTACGATGGAGGGAAATTTCTGTCTTTGTTCAGGTGCAAGTGCTTGCCAACGTTCTTCTTCAATCCAAGCCGCATCTGGGGAACGAACGATCGGCACCATTGGGTAATTTGAATATAGTAGAAGAACTGAAAGTGTAACCGAGGCCAGTTTGCCGATTCCAGATTCCCAGATCGATAATTAAATTTGCTTCTAGATTACCGCTTTCACCTCCAACGGGGGACATAATGATTAATTCTCCCTTGGCAGTGCGTTCAAATTTCAATTCGCGGTTATTTTGACATAAGTGATAAAATTGTTCGTCACTAAAGTGAACGGTGTCTAGTTTTAATGTCAAAAGACTCATAACCTAGACCTAGATTAGTAGGAAAAATTATATCACAATACAGTTCAGAATGAGCGACAAAACACTTGTAGAGACGGCGATTTATCGCGTCTCGAAAACCCAAAATTGTTGCCAGTAGACCTTAACCTAAGCGTATTGGTTTATAAACAAATTAAAGATTCTGGAAAGGGAGTAAACGATGCGACTTTCACAAATGTTATTTGCTACACTGCGGGATGATCCGGCTGATGCTGAGATTCCCAGTCATAAATTATTACTCCGTGCAGGCTACATTCGTCGCATCGGTAGTGGTCTTTATGCTTATTTGCCTCTGATGTGGCGGGTATTGCAAAAAGTTTCCCAGATTGTGCGGGAAGAAATGAACGCTACAGGCGCACAAGAATGTCTACTACCACAATTGCAACCTGCTGAGTTATGGAAGGAATCAGCACGCTGGGACACTTACACCAAAGCTGAGGGGATTATGTTTTCCCTAATTGACCGCCGCGAGCAACAATTAGGATTAGGCCCAACTCATGAAGAAGTAGTCACAGCGATCGCTCGTGATATGATTCGCTCTTATCGCCAGCTACCATTACATCTCTACCAAATTCAAACCAAGTTCCGCGATGAAATTCGTCCCCGCTTTGGTTTAATGCGCGGACGAGAGTTTATCATGAAGGACGGCTACTCTTTCCATACCGATGAAGCCAGTCTCAAAGAAACTTACCAGGATATGTATAAAGCCTACAGCAATATCCTACGGCGTTCTGGTTTAGCTTTTCGCGCAGTGGAAGCTGATTCTGGTGCAATTGGTGGTTCTGGTTCCACAGAATTTATGATTTTGGCGGAAGCTGGCGAAGATGAAGTTCTCTACACTGAGGATGGTAAATACGCCGCTAACGTAGAAAAGGCTGTTTCTTTACCAATTGACGCCGAAACCTCACGGTTTACAACCTACGAAAAACGGGATACACCTGGAACAGAAACCATTGAAAAAGTCTGTCAACTCCTCAACTCTTCTCCCACTCAATTAGTTAAAAATGTCCTTTATCAGACAGTTTATGATAATGGTTTAACGGTGTTAGTTTTGGTGAGCATCCGAGGCGATCAGGAAGTTAATGAAGTCAAATTGCAAAATGAACTGACTAAATTAGCTTCTGAGTATGGTGCTAAAACTATTATTAGTTTGAATGTACCAAATATAGAAGCCCAGCAAGCATGGACAGCTAAATCTCTACCTTTAGGCTACATTGCGCCAGATATTGCAGATGAGTATATTACCTCAAATAAGCAGATCCATCCTAAATTTTTGCGCTTGGTAGATCAAACAGCCGTTGATTTAAAAAACTTTGTTACAGGTGCAAATGAAGCAGGCTATCACGTAGTTGGTGCTAATTGGGGTGAGCAATTTAAGTTACCAGAGCGATTAGTAGATATCCGTAAGTCAAGACCAGGCGATCGCGCCATACATAACCCAGAACAAACCTTACAAAGCGCTCGTGGAATTGAAGCAGGTCACATCTTCCAATTAGGCACTAAATATTCCCAAGCGATGGGTGCAACTTATACTAATGAACAGGGTGAAGAAAAGCCGCTAGTTATGGGTTGTTTTGGTGTAGGCGTATCGCGTTTAGCACAAGCTGCTGTAGAGCAATCTTACGATAAAGACGGGATTATTTGGCCAGTTGCGATCGCACCCTACCACGCGATCATCACAATTCCCAACATTAAGGATGCTCAACAAATAGAAATCGCCGAAAAACTTTACACAGAACTCAATCAAGCGGGAATTGAAACTCTACTAGATGACCGCGACGAACGGGCGGGAGTGAAATTTAAAGATGCTGACTTGATTGGCATACCTTATAGAATTGTAACCGGACGGGCGATCGCTAATGGCAAAGTTGAAGTTGTAGAAAGAGCTACCCGTAAATCTCAAGAAATAGTCATTGATGAAGTGACAACAACACTCAAAGGTTGGATTACAGAAGCAATAGGGCATAAGGCATAAGTATGGAGAAGAGACAAGGAAGAGGGGGGAGACAAGGGAGAGACTTGTTCAATAATTTCCCCTTGTCTTCCTTGTCCCCTTGTCCCCAACTTCTAACTCCTAACTTTTCACTCCTCACTCCCAAAAATTTACATAATTTGGTAGGTGACGGATTAGAAATAAAAATTCTAGAATTGAGTGAGGGACTTGCATAATAAAAAGGCATCAAGTCTCCTATAGATTGTGGGAAACTCTCTACTTATAAGTATCGTCTTTAACCAGGCTGCTCCTCACATAACTACCATATCAGCCCTCAGTTAGGAAGGTTTTGAACATGAAAGACCAACAAGGATCTAATCGTATTTCTTCAGGCGTAATTGCAGCTGTATCAGCAGTGGTTGTAGCGGTGGGTGGTGGTGTAGCTTGGTTTACCACACAATCCAACAATTCTCCTACACCATCAAACCCATCTCAGCAAATAGCTCAACCAGTACAGCCATCAACTAGGCAGCCGGGTAATGAGCAAACCCCTAACGTTTATTGGCTAAGACCAAAAGATAAAAATGTTACTTTGGTTCCCCAGCCTGTTAAAGTAGCTTCTGTATTACCCAACCAAGCTTTAGAAGCAGCTTTCCAAAGTTTGTTAGCAGGCCCAACAGAAGGGACAGATTCAACAACCATCCCTAAAGGAACCAAGCTATTGGGGCTAAAGGCGGAAAATAATGAAGTTCACGTTAATTTATCTGAAGATTTTACCAGCGGAGGCGGTAGCACCTCAATGATGGGCCGTGTGGGACAAGTTGTTTACACTGCAACAACTTTAAATCCCAAAGCCAAGGTGTACATTGACGTGAACGGCAAACCGTTGGATGTTTTAGGCGGTGAGGGTGTAGAGATACAACAACCGCTAACTCGTGAACAGTTTCAGAAAGATTATCCGCTTTAAATTAGTTAGGAGTTAAAAGTTAGGAGTGAGGAGTTTTAACTCATAACTCATAACTCATAACTCATAACTCATAACTCTCTTAAACTTACCGTTTGCTATTTAATACACGAAAATTACGGGCTTGCTGCTCCAACCTTGTGGCGAGGCGATCGCAAACCCGATTACACAACTCAAAAATCATTTGATCTTCCACCCGGTAATAGGCGCAAGTTCCTTCACTGCGGCGGCTAAGGATACCTGCTTGCCACATTACCTTCAGGTGTTTTGACACATTTGCCTGAGAAGTCTGTGTTGCCTCTACCAACTCTTGCACGCATTTTTCTTCATCCCGCAATAAGTGTAGCAGCCGTAGGCGCATTGGCTCACTTAACAGGCTGAAGTATTCAGCTACTTGTTGCACCACTTCTGGTGGTAAAGGCAACGTTTGTTTCATCAGGGTTAACCCGCAAGGAAAGAAAATTCTAACAATGATTCACATCATATATACATTAATACTTAATCAGGGTTAATTCGCATCAAAGGTTGACCATATTCTACAGGGTCGCCATTCTGGAGAAGAATTTCCATCACCTGTCCAGAAACTTCGGCTTCGATTTCATTCATCAGCTTCATAGCTTCAATGATACAGACTGTTTGACCCTTGCGGACGCGATCGCCCACTTCCACAAATGCCGCTTCCCCAGGTGCAGGAGCGCGATAAAACGTTCCTACCATTGGGGAAGGCACTTCTACTAATCTTTGGTCAATGGTTGAGGGAGGACTTACTGACAACTGCAATTGTGTGCTAGTACCAGTATTCTCAAACACACGAGATGTGGACACCTCGGTTACCTGACTTCCGCTCACCTGGTTTCCCCCAGATGAACCTGATATCAAGCCTGAACCTACCACACCGCCTAAAGTCCCTTGACCTACCGACAACATCTGATTGCTAATACTCACAGCCTTACGGACTGTAAGCTCAAAATCATCGCTTTTGAGCGTGACTTCTGCAATATCTGTTTGTGCGATAGTTGCCAGAAGTTGGCGGATTTCATTAAAGTCCAATGGCACAGTTTTTATTACCTCGACCTATCCGTAAATTAGCATTTTAAGTGTGGCAGGGGATTAATCCCTATGTAGGGATTTAAATCGGGACTTGCATCTCCGTAGAGATGAAAGTTATTCCCTGCTGATATATTTATCTTCCTGGGTATCAACTTTGATGCGTTCTCCTTGGGAAATAAACAAAGGAACCATCACAACTGCACCAGTTTCTAGAGTTGCTGGTTTTGAGCCACCTGTGGCGGTGTCACCTTTTAAACCTGGATCTGTTTGGACAATTTCTAGAACCACAGACTTAGGCAATTCTACTCCTAGCACCTGTTCGCCCCACTTAATAACTTCGGCTTCCATACCTTCCTTCAGGTATTTGACGCGATCGCCAATTTGTGCTTTGGTCAATCTGCCTTCTTCGTAGGTTTCCATATCCATAAAGACGAACTCATCGCCTTCTTTATAGGTATGCTGCATCGTGCTTTTTTCTAGAGTGGCTTGCGGCACTGTTTCCCCGGCGCGGAACGTTTTTTCCATCACGCTCCCACTCTGGACATTTTTTAGCTTAGTTCTTACAAAGGCGGAACCTTTGCCTGGCTTGACGTGTAGGAATTCAAGCACTCGCCATACAGACCCATCCAATACAATTGAAACACCGGGTCGAAAGTCGTTACTGGAGATCATGAAACTTTCAAATTTTGGAAGACAATCGGCATTTATTGTACCCTTCTAGGGTCGTCATTGGGCATTTGTCATTAGTTAGTTGTCATTTGTCATTAGTTATTTATCCTCTGCCCTAGACCTCTGCTCCACTCATCACCTAACGTGGGAAGATTATTGATGGGTTACGTCCAGTCAACAATTCACTGCTGCATTTGAGTTATCCCATGCTTAACTTATTAAAATCCTGGCTGAAGAACAGCCTAATGGCAATACTGCTGATAACAATATTTTTAGGCATAACTACAGCTGGGTGGACTCCCTCCAGTAGCGCCGCACTGCCAGCCGGCAATGCAATTACCGACGGAAAGGCTTTGTTGCGGTATGCACTCCCGATAGATAACAAACCTGTGCGGCAACTACAAGGCAGTTTAGAGGACATCTCTGCCCAACTGCGGGCGAATCGGCGTTGGGGTGCTATTTCCAAAGACATTAGCCAAGCATCCCGCATTCTCGATAAACCTTCCCAAATCTTAACAAGCGTTCCCGCAGAACGCCAACCCCAAGCCGAAGCTTGGATTACCGAGTTGAAATCTGGGGTGGGTAAATTGCAAGAATTGGCGAACAGCAAAGATAAAGAACAAATTCTGCAAGAGAGAAGCAAATTACTAAATCTCGTTACTCAGCTAGAAGAGTCAATGGTGAAACAATTCCCCTTTGAAGTACCTACTGAGTACAGCAACCTGCCACAACTTAAAGGTCGTGCCACTGTAGAATTTAAAACCAACAAAGGCGATTTGACCCTTGTCGTAGACGGTTACAGCGCTCCTGTGACTGCTGGTAATTTTGTAGATTTGGTACAGAGGGGTTTTTATAATGGCTTAGAATTTACCCGTTCTGAAGAATCTTACTTTCTCCAAACTGGAGATCCCGAAGGTAAAGACGTGGGTTTCATTGACCCCAAAACAGGCAAATATCGCGCTATTCCCTTAGAAGTCTTAGTCCAAGGGGATAAAGCACCTACTTATGGGATTACTTTAGAAGAAGCTGGTCGTTACGTGGATATGCCAGTTCTACCTTTTTCTGCCTTTGGTGCAGTCGTGATGGCTCGTCCTGAAAGTGAAGTCAATGGTGGTTCATCACAATTCTTCTTCTTTTTGTTTGAACCAGAACTCACCCCCGCCGGACGCAACTTATTAGATGGTCGCTATGCCGTTTTTGGCTATCTCACCGAAGGTAAAGAAGTTTTGGATAAACTGAAAGCCGGTGACAAAATCGAATCAGCAAAAGTAGTTCAAGGGATAGAAAATCTGGTTGAGCCGCAAGCTGCATAACATAGGGCAGGGGAGCAGGGGAAGCAGAGGAGCAGAGGGAGAATAATTAATTACTACTAACTCCTAACTCTTAACTTCTAACTCCCCTGATTCAGATTTCCGGCGGTGAATATCTGCTCAACTGCGATCCTTAATTCTGGAAAAGTCCGCGATCCAATTTGCTGGTCGCCAGTAAACACCGTCTCTTCGTAAAATCCTTCTTCCAACCACAACACAGAAATATTTTCTTTTAGTGGGTCTACAATCCAATATTCTGGGACTTCAACCGCTGCATATTCAGACCGCTTATAACGATAGTCCCGCTTAATAGAATCTGGACTGACTACCTCTACAATTAGTAATGGTGGTGACTCAAAGACTGCTGATGCATTGAGCAATTCTCTTGCTTGCTCCTGTGTCACCACAGACAAGTCAGTTAACCGAGACTTATTTTTCCCCGTCCTCGTCCCAGTTTCGCGAAAAGTTAACCAAGGTAAACTCAAGCGCTGAATTTCCGCTATGAGTGCGGTATCTAAAAAAGCGACAATCAAGAAATGTTGAATTGTAGGGGGATTCATTAATTCCAGCCTGCCATCTACTAGCTCATAGTGAAAACCACTGCCATCATCATAATTTAAGTACTCTTCAAATGTGAGCTTTGTTACTGGTGTAGAGACCATTCCAACATCCCCCTAAACGATACATTTATCGTAACTTGGGGGAGTGGGAATTAGGCAGATGAGGGAGATGCGGAGAATTAACCAATAACAAATGACTAATGACTAATGACTAAAATCAAAGACATTGGCGAACAAGGTCTTTTAGAAAGATTACAGCGCTTCTGTCCTCCAGAAATGATCGGCGATGATGCAGCAGTACTTGGAACTACACCAGGGCAATCTTTAGTAGTGACTACAGATGTGCTGGTTGATGGCGTTCATTTTAGCAACCTCACCACTTCCCCAGAAGATGCTGGTTGGCGAGCTGCTGCTGCCAATTTATCAGATTTAGCTGCAATGGGTGCTTCTCCATTAGGAATCACTGTCGGGTTGGGACTACCCGGTGAACTTAGGGTGAGTTGGGTAGAACGCTTGTACCAGGGAATGACAGAATGCCTGCAAAAATACAATACCCCAATTGTTGGGGGTGATGTGGTGCGATCGCCTGTTACTACTCTGTCAATTACCGCTTTTGGTCAAGTTAACCCTAGTCAAATTATCCGCCGTTCAGCTGCTGTGGTGGGGGATGCGATCGTCGTTACAGGCGTTCATGGAGCCTCCCACGCTGGCTTAGAACTACTCTTACATCCCGAATTAGGACAAAACCTCAAAGATGCAGAACGCACGGCTCTAATTGGCGTACACCAACGCCCACAACCACGATTAGATGTCTTACCAATCCTCTGTAAAATCTTAACTCCTAACTCCCGACTCCTAACTCCTAACTCCCGACTTCCGATTGCTGGTATGGATAGCAGCGATGGTTTGGCAGATGCGATAATCCAAATTTGCCGTGCTAGTGGCGTTGGCGCTGTTTTAAAACACAGACAAATTCCCGTACCAAAAACTTTTAACCATTGGTTGCCACCAGAGCAAGCGCTACAATATGCTCTATACGGTGGCGAAGACTTTGAATTAGTGCTGTGTTTACCACAAGAGTTAGCATCAGCCTTAGTGCAACATCTTGGTGAAGGTGCTGCGATCGTGGGCAAGATTACAGCCGGATCGACAGTAATATTGCACGACGAGCAAAAAAAATTCCCTGACCAAGTTCTGAATCTTAGCCAGGGATTTCAACACTTCAATAGTTAAGAGTTATGAGTTAGAAGTTATGAGTTATGAGTTTTAATTCCTCACTGTTAACTCTTGACTCCTTATTTCTAACTTCTCACTCCTAACTTTTTAATTAAACCCACTTCTCGGCTACTAATTCTGCCAAATCCAAAACTCGTTGGCTGTAACCCCACTCGTTGTCATACCATGCCATAACTTTTACTAAGTCATTACCCAAGACCAAAGTCAAGCTAGCATCAACAATCGAAGAAGCGTCATGACCTTGATAATCAGACGATACAAGTTCTAGATCGCTGTAAGCCAAAATACCTTTAAGTGGTCCTTCGGCAGCATCTTTGAGAGCTTGGTTAACTTCTTCAGTAATAGTACGCTTCTCAACCTGCACTACGAAATCTACCATTGAGACGTTCGGGGTTGGTACGCGTAAGGCAACGCCATTTAGCTTGCCTTTCAGGTCTGGGATAACTAGCGCCACTGCTTTCGCTGCACCAGTGGAGGTGGGTACAATGTTTATCGCTGCGGCCCTCGCCCGTCGCAAATCCCGGTGAGAAGCGTCTAGCAAGCGCTGATCGCCTGTATAGCTGTGGGTGGTGGTCATCGTACCTTTAATAATGCCGAACTTATCGTTCAACACCTTGGCGATTGGTGCCAAGCAGTTGGTAGTACAGCTAGCGTTACTGATAATGTTGTGTACGTTGTGGTCATAATCGTGATGATTCACACCAACCACAAAAGTGCCATCCTCGTTTTTACCAGGAGCGGTAATCAGGACTTTCTTGGCTCCAGCATTCACATGCTTGAGCGCCCCTTCTTTGCTAGTAAACACCCCGGTTGCTTCGATAATTAGGTCAATTCCCCAATCTCTCCAGGGCAAGTTTTCAGGGTTGCGATCGGATACGCACTTAATGGTCTTGCCGTTAACGATGATAGAGTTATCGTCGGCACTAATCTCAGCACCTTTGATCTTCCCTAGCATTGAGTCATACTTGAGCAGGTGAGCATTAGTTCTGGGGTCTGATGTGTCATTAATCGCGACAAGATCGATTTGACTATTCTCTCTACCCACCCAACAACGCGCAAAGTTACGTCCAATCCGCCCGAAACCGTTGATTGCAACTCTAATCACAGTACCTTGCCCTCTGTATTTATGCTTATATGTTGATATCGTTGACCCCAATCATATCGCAAAGGGGGGGGGCACTTTTAACCATAAAGTGTTAGATCAATAAAAAAACACATAATTTATTCAGATTTGTGAGAGTAGAGATTGTTGTTAGTGATATATGATCTGACCGATTCCGGTACTAAATAACGAATTGACTGGCGATCGCGGCGAAATTTGCGAATTAGACTTGACGAAACTCCGACTATTGGTATATCCAAGAGTTGCCAGTGAATGGTACTAGACTGCTCTCTGAGTTGTTGCTCCACTTGCTTGCAGATTAATTTGCTTTGAGTTATAGTCTCACCACCTAGCAGTCGGGGTGCGATTAACCAATCACACATTTGTGCTAGTTCGTGTCCACGATGCCAACGGGGTAAGGTTTGGAAAGTATCCAAGCCTACAATCCAGTACCAGTGAGTATTTGGGTAACAAGCAGATAAGTCAATCAGGGTGTTAATGGCATAAGAAGTCCCAGAGCAATTTGTCTCCACTAGTGAGACAGTAAACGCTGGGTTGTCTTTTATGGCTAATTGCAGCATTTGCACACGATGCTCAAACAAAGCTGCTTCTTTGTGAGGAGGATTTAGGGATGGCACCCAAATTACCTTTTCAAGGCATACTTGATGCAAAGCTGTCTCGGCTACAAGCAGGTGTCCCCAATGAATTGGATCAAATGTGCCACCAAAAATTGCTAGTTGCTGCATCCAGTTATGCCTGGGTTTTATGCAATTGGAAAATAGTTTCATTACCAATGTACTATTTTACTCAATTCACGCCTAGACTTGATGCAATTTCAAATCAGTTTCACTAAACAATGTATTATGTAGCCAATTACAGTAAGGCAGCCAAATTTATGTATTTGACATTACAAGAATTTCTTTCCCGATGCGGCCAAAACTTTCAGAATAATCTTAAGAACAGTTCAAAAATAGCAAAAACCTCCAACCAAGGTAAAATCATTCTGAACAAAGAAAACCAGAGCAGAAACATCATTTGGACATCAAACATGAACATGATACAGGAGTAGTTACGGTAAAAATCAAATTCCTGTTATGATACGCGTGTCATTTGTGATTATGGTGTGGTGTGGTGTAAGAGGAGCAATAAATGACTAATTCTGTAGATTTTAGTGGTAGACCATTTCATTTCATTGGTATCGGTGGCATAGGTATGTCTGCTCTGGCATACGTTCTCACAAAGCGCCAATTTCCAGTATCAGGTTCGGATCTTCGTCCAAACCATATTACGCACAAGTTGGAATCTATCGGCGCTCATATTTTTGGTAAACAAGAGGCGAGCAATCTTGAATTCTTTCGGCCTCAAGTATTGGCTAATGCAGTAGTATTAAATTCACAAGAACAATTAACTCCTGATACTAACTCGAAATTGCCTCAAGTCATTTGTTCAACAGCAATTAACACTAATAATTTAGAATACAAAGCAGCGCTGGAATTAGGTTGTCCAATTTTACATCGTTCAGATGTACTAGCAGCTCTAATTGCCGAGTACTACAGCATTGCAGTGGCAGGAACACACGGCAAAACCACAACCAGTAGCATGATTGGCTATATGCTTTTGGAAGCAGGCCTAGACCCAACAATTTTAGTCGGTGGCGAAGTTAATGCATGGTCTGGTAATGCTCGACTGGGACAAAGCCAATATTTGGTAGCCGAGGCAGATGAATCAGATGGTTCCCTGGTAAAACACGCTCCTGAAATTGGCATCATTACCAATATTGAACTCGATCATCCTGACCACTACGATACATTAGAAGAAGTCATTGACATCTTCCAGACATTTGCTAAGAGTTGTAAAACATTGATAGGTAGCGTTGACTGTGCGACAGTGCGCGATCGCTTACAACCCACAATTACCTACAGCTTACACTCAGATACCAACGCTGATTACACCGTCACCAATATTGATTATCGGGCTGATGGCACTACGGCTTTGGTTTGGGAAAAAGGCAAAGCTTTGGGAGTATTGACATTGCGGCTGCTCAGTCGGCATAATCTCAGCAATGCCCTAGCCGCCGTGGCTGTTGGTCGCGCCTTGGGTTTAGAATTTGGAGCAATTGCCAAAGGTATCGCCACCTTTGAAGGAGCAAGACGACGCTTTGAGTTCCGAGGTGAAGTCAATGGCATTACCTTCATCGATGACTATGCCCATCATCCGAGCGAGATTCGTGTTACTCTCGCCGCAGCCCGTTTACAGGCAAGACCAGGGCAAAGAGTGGTTGCCATCTTCCAACCTCACCGCTATAGCCGTACACTCACCTTTTTAGAAGAATTTGCCGAGTCTTTTGCACATGCTGACTTGGTTGTGCTGACTGATATTTACAGTGCAGGTGAACCAAATTTAGGGCAAATTAGTGGTGAAAGTCTAGCCGCAGAGATTGCTAAACAGCATTCGCAGGTAGTTTATCAACCAACTTTACCCGCAGTGTGTGAGTACTTGCTACAAACATTACGCCCAGGAGACTTGGCGTTGTTTTTGGGAGCTGGAAACTTGAACCAGGTGATTCCTGAAGTAATTACAACCCTTTGTGAGCCTGCTAAAGCCACATCCTAAAGTGGAGACTTTGCAAAGTTTTATTTCCGAGCAAAGCGACCCTCTAGTAACGGTTTCATAAGTTAACTCCATTACCGTATCTTTGCGGTAAATAAATGTAAAAATTTTACCAAAAAAAAGTAAAAATGACCATTTCCCAGGCCGCTGGAAACGTCTGCACAGTTTCTTCTTTGAATACAAAGAAACAGCAAACACCTAATTCGGTGGAGAGTGAAGTAATCTACTTACCCAATACTGATTGTGCAATCAAGTCTCAGGCTTCTTTGTCAGCGTTTACTTCCTATAGAGTTGGGGGAGAAGCACAATTGTACGTTTCCCCCCGAAATGTAGAAGCACTGCAAGCAAGTCTTAAATACGCAAAGGAACGTGATTTAAAGGTGACAACGCTGGGAGCAGGTTCTAACTTGCTGGTGAGCGATGGTGGTATATCAGGCTTAGTCATTGCGACTCGTCATCTCCGCTTCAGTCACTTCGACCCGAAGACAGGTCAATTAACCGTTGCTGCTGGAGAATCAATTCCTAGTTTGGCATGGGCAGCAGCGGAATTAGGATGGGAAGGTTTGGAGTGGGCTGTTGGCATTCCTGGAACAGCAGGGGGTGCTGTAGTGATGAATGCAGGGGCACATAATAGCTGTATTGCAGATATGTTAGTTAGTGCCCAAGTACTTTCACCTGATGGGACGCTAGAAACTCTTACCCCCGATCAATTAGGTTATAGCTACCGGACTTCATTATTGCAAGGTGGCGATCGCATCGTTACCCAAGCCACCTTACAACTTGCTCCAGGTGCCGACCCAGCAGCAGTTGTAGCAATCACCAAACAACACAAAAAGCATCGGTTAAGCACCCAACCATATAACTTCCCCAGTTGTGGTAGTGTGTTCCGCAATCCCAAACCTTACAGTGCTGGCTGGTTAATTGAACAAACTGGTTTGAAAGGCTACCAAATTGGTGGAGCGCAAGTAGCACTACTTCATGCTAATTTCATCGTTAACCGTGGTGGAGCAAAAGCTAGTGATATCTTCTGTCTTATTCGCCACATACAACACCAAGTACAAGAACGTTGGTCTATTAATTTAGAGCCAGAAGTCAAAATGCTCGGAGAGTTTCAAGGTGCTTGTGGATAGGGAGTGGGGAATGGGGAATGGGGAATGGGGAAGAAGAATTAATAACCAATGCCCTACTCCCAATTCCCTACTCCCAATTCCCAATTATTATGAAGCATTAATTATTGGTAAAAAAAGAGTCAAATTACTTACCGCATCTATAATTGAATTTGATTTGTTATTCAACGCATAAGCGTACAAATAATTATGACAGGAAAAGGACAGGGATTTGGCTTCGGCTTAGGAAAAATGAAAGAATTGGCTGAAGCTTTTAAGAAAGCGCAGCAAGTTCAAGAAGGTGCAAAGCGACTCCAAGAAGAATTGGAGCAAATGGAGATTCAAGGAGAATCGGGCGGTGGACTGGTAAAGGTGATTGTCAGTGGGAACCAAGAACCCAAGCGGGTGGAAATTTCTCCAGAAGCTTTAGCAGAAGGTGCAGAAGTACTTTCCGATCTTGTAGCAGTGGCAATGAAAGAAGCCTACAACAAGTCCACAGCAACCATGCGAGAACGTATGGAAGAATTAACCAGTGGGTTGGAGTTACCTGGATTTTAGTCATTAGTCATTGGTCATTAGTCATTGGTGAGCCAGTGCGGTCTTCTCCCAAAGGGAGAGGCTAGCGCCAAGGGGGTTTCCCCTATGAGCAACTGGTGAACCCGAAGGGTCATTAGTCATTGGACAAAAGACAAAGGACAAATGACTATTGACAAAGGACAAATAATATCTATGCCTTACAAGTTGCTGTTTGTCTGCTTAGGTAACATCTGCCGATCGCCATCGGCAGAAAATATCATGAATCATTTAATTGAGCAGGCTGGCTTGAGCGAAAGCATCCTCTGTGACTCTGCTGGGACATCTAGTTATCACAGTGGTAGCCCACCTGACAGACGTATGAGTGCTGCGGCTGCTACAAAGTTGGGGATTAAACTGCGTGGTCGGGCACGCCAGTTTCAAAAGTCAGACTTTCAAGACTTTGATTTGATTTTAGCGATGGATCGAGAAAATTATGAGAATATCCTCACTCTCGATCGCACTCAGGAATATCAGCATAAAGTGCGTTTGATGTGCGAGTTTTGCTCTCGACACACCCTAAAGGAAGTTCCAGATCCCTATTACGGCGGTGAAGAGGGATTTAATCAGGTTATTGATTTATTGATCGATGCTTGTGAAGGTCTGCTGACAAAAGTTAAAAGTGAGGAGTTATGAGTTAGGAGTTATGAGTTAGGAGTTTTAATTCCTCACTTCTCACTTTTAACTCCTAACTTTTATTCCACCAGACCATGCTTCATCGCAAAACGCACTAATTCTGCTCGGTTGCTGGTTGAGGTTTTTCTCAATAAACTGCTAACATATTTTTCTACAGTTCGAGGACTCAGGTGTAGCTGAAGACCCATTTCGGCATTAGAAAGACCATGAGTTAATAACTCTAAGACTTCTTGCTCTCTATGAGTTAGGGGTAAGTGCAGATGGGATTTCTGAATTTGAGTAGACAGAGAATTATGGACATCCCCCGCTTTTGTCGAGGCGGAAGTGCCCAAACTCTCTCTATGAGAAAAACGATATTCTGATTGGATAATTTGCGATCGCTCCAAAAGATTGCGGATTGCTGCTGCTAACTCTTCCAGTTCAAAAGGCTTGGGTAAATATAAATCGCACCCTGACTGGTAGCCCAGAATTCTTTCTTGGGTCTTAATGCGTGCCGTTAATAAAATTACAGGCAATAAACGAAACACTGGTTGCTGACGCACTCGGCGCACCAATTCATAGCCATTCATCCGTGGCATAACAATATCCGTGACAATCAAATCAGGATGATACTCATCCACCATAAACAAAGCCTCTTGACCGTCATTAGCCGTGATCACCGAGTAGCCAGACAGTTCAAGATAGTCGCTAACAGACAGACGAGTGCCCAAATCATCATCCACTATAAGGATCGTCAAGGGCATGGATAATACACCCCTAGCATTTTTTTACTCAGAAATTTACTTCTACGTGTTCCATCAGTGAACACAAACAATAATAGTGTTCTTATGTTTCATACTATGACAGGATTATCAGCTAATTACTGCCTTTAGGGCTGATTTATAAAGAAAATCTTAAATCCTTAGGAAGGTTAATGAAGTCTAACTCACCTTTGACTACCCATGCTTGGGAGGCACAAAGACCTTTGTAATTTGTAACAACTCATCAATAGACTTCTTGCATAAGTCGGGTAAAGGGTAAGGGTTAAAGGGAAAAGGGATAGAATTAACATTCCCCTTTAACCTTTCCCGACAAGAGTGCAAAAGGCACTTTTGCAAGAGGTCTAATATTCTGACCTGAGCTTTCGCAGTCTTCGGCTTTGCTCCTGACTCCTGAATTCTGTTTCGATAACTTAAATTTGCCAGAAAACTCTTAATTGTGAACTTAAAAAAGCTAGATTAGTGATATATGGTTCAGCATTCATAGCGGTTCTAAGATACAGCCTATAATTCACAAGCCAATCCAAATAATTTTTTAGGTACATTTAAAGCACACAAAATTATCAATGAGCGACAAGAACGAAGGTTACAAAGTTATTTGCGACAACCGTCAAGCCCGTTATTTGTATGAAATTCTAGAAACTTACGAGGCTGGAATTGAATTGACAGGAACAGAGGTGAAGTCAATTCGTGCGGGGAAAGTCAATCTCCAAGATGGCTATGCTTTGCTTCGCAATGGCGAAGCATGGTTGATCAATGTGCATATCTCGCCTTACAACGCTAGTGGACAATATTTCAATCATGAACCACGGCGTACACGCAAGCTATTATTGCATCGTCAAGAACTCCGTAAGCTAATTGGCAAAGTCGAACAGCAGGGTTTAACTTTAATCCCGTTGAAAATGTATCTCAAACGAGGCTGGCTAAAAGTGAGTATAGCCCTTGGCAAAGGTAAAAAGCTCCACGATAAGCGAGAAGACTTGAAACGACGCCAAGACCAGCGTGACATTCAACGGGCAATGAAAAGTTATTGAGGATTTAGTGTTGCTAAACTATCACAGTCAGAGTGAGAAACAGACTGCTGTGAAAACCATGTTGTATGTCTACAGTATGAGTTATGAAAATGTCTTGTTTATAGCCGCAGATTGATTTTCTTAAGGTTGAGACTCGATACAGTGGCGGGTAACTTCAAACGACACCAAGAATTTTCACAACTTATGAAAAGTAATTTCATTGCAGCTATCGGCGCTGGCGTTCTCACCTTGAGTATGGGAATTTTACCCTTATCCCTATCTGCACAAGCTCAGACAACTAATGATACCGGAGCCACTACTACTGCTCCAACAACGACCACTGAGGATCGCAACGATTTTGATTGGGGTTGGTTAGGATTGCTTGGTTTATTCGGTCTAGGCGGGTTGGCTAGTAAAAAGAACGATCGCGAATCTGTAGCTTATCGCGACCCTAATGCCCCAAGTGCCACTACCTACAGAGATTAGACAATTCAAAGTTTATTCATGGAAAATTCAAAAGTTGTCAGTTGTTCAATAAGAAAACAACTGATAACTTCTTTATGTTAATTTACTGCTGGTTCTGAGTTAGATGAATTTGTCTGGTTTTGAGCTAAAGGTGTCCAGTAGCTAGCAATTAAGGCAACGATAAGCCACCAGAGGGTATTAACTTCAGGACGATACCAGACAGTATCTACAGTGCCGTGAGCTAGCATACCCAACAAAATAGCGATCGCTCCAATTAACCAAAATCCCTCGACACTTTTCACTTGTCGCAATCGTTGCACTTGCAAAAATGCCGTATTAAATGTGACAATTATCAGCCAGAGAAAACAGGCCAAACCAACAAAGCCAGTTTCTACAGTCACTTCCAACAATATCGAATAGGCACTCAAAGCAGTGTAACGAGGGTGTTGGTAGAGCGGATAAACTTTATTAAAAGAGCCGTGACCAGGGCCAATGCCGAAAATTGGGCGATCGCGAATCATCTCAAAAACAGCATCCCACACATTTCGGCGAAAATTATTACTACTATCTTTACGGTCGGCAAAAATACTGAATACTCGCAGGCGCACTGGCTCTACAAATATCATTGCTAGCACCAATACCCCAATCAAACCTCCCAAGACAATCGGCAGTGACCAAGTACGCCAAAAACGAGGCATTTCCACGCTTTTCCAATAAACTAGCAATGCCATCGCAGCTAAAAATGCTACCACTAGCCCAATCCAACCGCCACGACTAAAAGTCAGAATCAGGCAGGAAGTATTGACAATTAACATTGTTAATGCTAATGCTTTTTTAAGCCAGCTTTGCCATGCGAAAATTGCCACTAAGCTAAAAATTACTGCTGGCAAAAGATATCCAGCCAATAAGTTGGGATTGCCTAAATAACTGTAGACTCTTGTCGTCTTAGACAGAGGAGATTCTGGATCAACCCAAGTCGCCAGTGCTGTGGCTCCAAAAAACCATTGTCGCAAACCATATACGCTGACAATTAACGATACATGCAGATAAAGAATGATAATCCAAGACCGGAGGCGAGGCGACCTTAATACTCTGGCACAAAGGGCAAATAGTAGCAAATACAAGGTCAACGTACCCAAGTCATTAAGTGCCGCCTTTTTTACTGGTGATAATGCTGTTGCAACTGCGGCAACTCCCCAGTAGAGCAATACCAATAAGTGAATCGGAGTGACTGACGAGACATTTGTTGTTGTGACTTCATCAGATAGAGTCAACAACAGCCAAAATCCGACACAAGCCACCAGCAACAAACCCACCAACGTACTCGAAGCAAAAGGTGCAAGAGCATATATTAAGCTGAGTAAAGCAGCTGCGATCGCATCTCCCCACTGGAGCAAGATGCTGGTTTGCCGCCAAGAACTTAACAGTCCCACCAGAGAGCGGTGTACATAACTGGTAGCAAGATATTCTTTGAGCGGTAAAGATGATAAAGTAAATCGTTGCCAGACTAAATTCATAAAAAACATTGCGATCAATTAGCCTGCCGACGCAGAACTTGGAATTGATCATAATGCATACCCCTATAAAAAGGTATTAACAATTCAAAATGACGCTCTCTACGAGACGCTACGCGAACGCAGACTCGCTAACGCTGCGCGAACAAAATTCAAAATTAAAGACATTGCATAAGGGGATTTAAACCCCAACTGAAATGGGTGCTACATGTAAATTGCAGGTTCTTAAACCCTTTTATTTACGATAATGGATATTGTACATCGTGTAATGGCGCTCTTATTCCTAGCCATTAATCACTACCTTCAATTTAGAACCACCTTAGTCAATAGGAAGTTAAGATAGTTCTTCATGTAATTAGTACAACTTTACGTAAAATCGTGGCGAATTGAAGGTTGAAATTTTAACGCCGATACGCTTCTCTACGAGACGCTACGCGTAGCTTGCTTCCCCGTAGGGGTACGCCTTCCCGCAGCGTCGAAGCGCAGAGACAAACGCCAAGGCACGCAGAGAATTCGCTACAAATTAATGACTTATAGATAAAAATACGTCTTTCCCAATCCCAAGTCCCCAGTCCCCAATCCCCAATCCCCAAGATTAGACATCACTAATTGCTTGTGAAGGAGTCGCCACTTGCAGCGGCAAAGAAAGCACATAACGATATCCTGATTCTGGCGAACCCTGAATCAAAATGTGTCCACCATGCAATTCTGCCAGTTGACAACTTAGTAATAGACCCAAACTTTCACGAGAAAGACTTCCATGTGATTTAGCTAAATTTATACCGGAACTAGTAGCAAAGAAATTTGCGTGGGAATCACTCGAATTTTTGGAATTATCCACCGCTACTGATGAAGCATCTAGTTGCTCTTGTCCTTCTGTATGAGTATTGTAAGTTCCTACCTCACCTGTCAGTTCTAGCAGCGACAAAGAATTGAGACGAAAATAGGGATCAACCTCAGTGATGCCATCTCCCAGCCAAGGATGGGAAACCCAAATAGTAATGTTGAGCGTATCTTCCTTGTAAGAAACATGAATGCGAACAATGCTACCTGTAGCCGAAAGTTGAATTACACTAAAAACCAGGTGATAGAGGATTTGCCGCACCTTGTCTTTATCTAAAGGCCAAATGCGATTGCGTCCCGGTTCTATAGACAGGCGAATATCTTGCTCGCGGCGGTTAGCCACTTCTTCTAGGGTATTGATAGCTTGTTGGCATAGCATTTCAATATCTACAGGAGCTAGATTTAGCACAGTTGAGTTGTCATCCATAGCTCCTAGTTCGGTAATTTCGTTTACTAGAGAAAGTAAGTACCGACCACTGTGTTGGATGATTTCTAAATATTCTCTCTGCTTAGTTGTCAAAGGGCCATAAATCTCACGTCCTAAAACACTAGCCATACCAAGTACAGATGTTAAGGGCGTGCGTAACTCCTGAGTTAGCTGACCCAAAAGTTCTAGTTTCAGTTGCTTGGTAGAAATAGAGTCGCTATCTTTAGTAGATGCGGTGATTTTAATAATCTCAGTATTACGTTCGTCATTGAGTGAAAATATTGGAGCGTTTTTGGGAGTGCTTGATTCGAGTTTCCCTTGCAGGAGTCGGTTACGCTCAAATTCACTCATGCTCCAACGAGCGATGATTTGTAAAAACTCAATGTCTCGGTTTGTAAAATTGCGTGGGACTAAATCCATCACCGCCAATGCACCCAAACAATGTCCCTCAGCATCTATCAGTGGCGCTCCTAAGTAAGCACGAATACCATAATCTTGCACTAACTTGCTGCTAGCAAGTACTGGATCTGTAAGTTTGTGTGTATCATTAATTACAAATATTTGTAAGCTCTCTACTACCTGAGTGCAAAAGGATTCCCGGCGTGACAATTGGCGGCTTTGTGCCAAATGATTCATCAATCCCAGTCTAGATAAGCCCACCGACGACTTAAACCAGTGGCGTTCTTGATCCACAAATCCCAATATGGAAATTGGTGCTTCCAAAAAGTGGGCAGCAGTCTGTGTGGCTTCTTCAAAAACTGGAATCGTTTCTGGTTGCCGCAAACCTAAATCTGACAAAGCTTTGAGGCGTTGTTGTTCTCTTGATTCATGAGAATCCCAACCATCCTTTAGGGCAAATAATTTGTTTTCAGGCTCTATCATTGCCACTGCTACCTTAATAATTTCTCGATTCTGTAATTGATATAAGCTCTATTTCTAGGTTATCAATTGCTATTTTTAAGCATTCCCTAATTTTGCCTCTGACAAACAAATTTAGGGCAAAAATTTTTTATCCCTTCCACTAAGCCGACGAAGTGTGTCCGCTAGTCACTAGTTACTGGTGCTGAATGTTCTTTGTTGATCGCTGGTGTAGTCTTTATTGCTTGAGATTTTGCAATCAGGCTGCGTTAGATTTGGATTCAGCTAGGGTAAGCTAATCCTAGAAACAGAATGGAAAGGCGGTGTCATTCTCAAGCTATATAAGGGAAAACTTTTACTGGCATGTTTAAAGTAAATTTACTTAAAATAACTAGCATATTAGTGTAATTATATATAGCCATTTTTACCGATAACATCTAGCACCAATAAATGATAATCCTAGTACAGTATGACGTAAATAGACCAAGCATATTTCTATGGTGAAGCAAGCTACAAAATTAGTCAAAAGCTTAGTTGAAAAGCTTTTTGCATTTTGAGTGGCAGTTTGGGAATAAGTCTGATGGTAACTTCGAGGGATCAAATGAATAGGGGATGATTTTGAATTACCCATAGTCTACTAGGTAGTTGATCTAAGTCCCGATCCAATAGATTAAATCTATTACAATTTCACACCGAAAATTAGGCGGGCGGTTCTATTTTTGGCATACGAGGAAATATTTGTTGAGGACAATTGGTAATGAATAAAATGACTATTAGAGTTCCTTTTGTAGACTTGAAATTACAACATGAACCAATTCAAACGCAATTGCAAGATGCAATCCAATCTGTATTGGAACGGGGAGACTTTATTTTAGGGCAAGCACTCTCAGATTTTGAAGCAGCATTTGCGGTAGCATCTGGAGCAGCTTACGGGGTTGGTGTTGCATCAGGAACAGATGCGATCGCTCTGGGATTACAAGCCTGTAATATCGGTGCTGGCGATGAAGTAATTTTACCAGCAAACACTTTTGTTGCAACCTTAATCGGGGTGCTGCGCGCTGGTGCCAAGCCCATTTTGGTAGATTGCGATCGCCAAACAGCTTTAATTGATTTAGAATCCGCAGCAAAGGCAATTACACCTCAGACTAAAGCCATTATCCCTGTGCATCTCTATGGGCAGATGGTATCACCAAATGATTTAATTAATTTTGCCGATACCTACAAACTACTAATTTTTGAAGATGCCGCCCAAGCACATCTCGCCCAAAGAGACGGATATCATGCTGGTTCAGTAGGAATAGGAGCAGCTTTTAGTTTCTATCCCAGCAAAAATTTGGGAGCATTTGGAGATGGAGGAATGCTGCTGACACGGGATTTGGATGTAGCCCAGAAGATGGTGCGCTTGCGAAATTATGGTGCATCACAGAAGTATTTTCATACTGAACCAGGTACAAATAGCCGCTTGGATACTTTGCAAGCAGCAATTTTACACAAAAAATTACCATATTTACCACAGTGGAATCGCGATCGCTTGACTATTGCCCAGCAGTATGATTCAGAACTAGCACCTTTAGCCACTTCTGGGATTATCCCTATAGAAAACCAAAGTGATACAGGACATGTGTATCATCTCTATGTGATTAAAGTTGATGATTCTTGCCCAATAGAACGCCAGCAACTCCAGGAAAAACTCACAGCAGCGGGGATTCAAACTGGCATTCATTACCCAATTCCTTGTCATCTCCAGCCAGCATTTAGCAACTTAGGCTATCAGCCGGGAGATTTTCCCCAAGCAGAGAAGTTATCACAGCAAATATTATCATTACCGATGTATCCTGGTTTGAGCAGTAGCCAAGTTAAAGAAGTTGTAGCCGCGATCGCTAATGCAGTCTCAGCAAGTTATAAGACAGATAACCTATCTTCTACTGATTGGTTAGGACTCGATAATTCCGCCCTAGAAGTCCCTATGAATCATCAAGCAGACAACATATCTTCTGCTGACCTTAACAGCGTGGTAGTTTGAAGTTGATTCATACCTAAATGTGCGTCTAAATCGTTTGTAATTTGTCCTTTGTTTAAAACCAATGACAAATGACCAATGACCAATGACCAATGACCAATGACTAATACTGAAAATCATGGCACTCCGGCAACAGGTTAAAAATATAAACGCATCAGGCTTGTTAAATCTAGCTATTTTAGGCGTTTTGCTGCTGCTTTATGCTCCGATATTGCTACATTGGTTGGATGGTTGGCTACACAAAAATATTAGTACAGAACACGAATATTTTAGCCATGGGATTATTGGTCTACCATTCGCGGCTTATCTAGGCTGGATAAACCGGAAAAAATGGAGACGTTTGCCAGATACCATCCATCCTTTGGGCGCTGTTTTCTTATTATTAGGAGCAGTTTTTTATCTTAGCGGTGTTACAGAGTGGGTTAACCTTTCCTTGCCCGTTATATTAGTAGGATTATGCTTGTGGTTTAAGGGAATATCAGGTTTGGGACTGCAAGGATTTCCCCTGCTACTAGTATTTTTAGCAACCCCAACGGCATTACCCTATCTGATTGCACCCTATACCTTGCCTCTCCAGAGCTTTATCGCTGGTGCGGCAGGTTTCATACTAAATCAATTTGGTATGGAAGTAACTGTAGATGAGATAAATCTCTATGTGGGAGGACGGATTGTAGAAGTTGCCCCCTATTGTGCGGGGTTGAAAATGTTATTTACTACTCTCTACGTCGGCTTAATGCTGCTTTATTGGACAGATGCTTTGTCTTCACGCCCCACAACTATATCGTTTTTATCTATTGCTGCGATCGTTAGTACTAGTGCCAATATCATTCGTAATACTTTACTGACTTTCTTTCACGGCACAGGACAAGAAGCGGCCTTTAGATGGCTACATGAGGGTTGGGGTGGCGATCTTTACTCTGCTTGTATGCTGGTGTCATTAGTACCCTTACTGAATTGGATTAATAACTATTTCTCGACATCTCCAGAAACTCAGCAAGAAGCAGAAAGTTGAACTGGGGATTGGGGATTGAAAAGAGGCAGGGGGCAGGGAGCAGGGAGCAAGGGTGATAGTTCAGATGGGGATTCGACCCATTCCCGTTCGAGAACCTTCGAGAACCACTTAACTCTTATTGGGGGACGTAAGAACATGTTCCCCCCTTCATTCTACGGCAGGAATCAGGGGTTATTTCCCCCCGCTCCCTGGCCACTTCCTTAATTTTTCATCACTTATACGTAAGTCCTAAATATTACTGAACTCACAATGTTATTTTATAAAGTAAAATTTTGCCTAAGTATTGCAAATTTTACTGATGACTTCCTTCTCTAAGTTTTTCAAGGAAAACCAATTGAGTCAAGTAGCAGCACTATTGTTATTGCTACTGCTACTGGCAATTGCAGGGATTCCCGGATACCTGACAGGACACTGGCAATGGAAACAGCCACCTCCTGTTACTACCCTCAGACAATTAAAACAGATCCACAAGACTGGGTTAACCCTTCCTGGTTGGCAAACCATTGAACAAGCACAACAACAAATTGGCGAACATCAATGGTCTTTACAGATAATTAAAAAAGAAGGCTCCCAATCCCAGGCAATTCTACTTTTGTTACCGCAAAACGGGCCTATGGATCAACCAGAGGTAGAGTGGACAGACGTTAACGGCTGGGGAAGATCGCGTTGGGGAAAATGGGATGTAGCTCAATCTCGTTCTGCTGAATTTACTGTGAAACCACCTGCCAAGTTAGCTTCTAATGTCAAAACTCAAGTAGAAGCTAGGTTCTTTCGCGCCTCCACGCCACAACAAACTTTTGCTGTCTTGCAATGGTACGCCATGCCAGACGGCGGAAATCCATCACCTTTTCACTGGTTTGTAGCAGATCAATTAGCACAGTGGCGTAAGCAACGCACTCCTTGGGTGGGCGTCAGTATTTTAATTCCAATGGAACCTTTGGGTCAGGTAGAAACATCTTGGTCTTTAGCCCAGTCTATTGGGGAAACAGTGCAAGCTACATTAATGGCAGGCCCTTTGTAGAGTCTGTTAAAGATGCCTTTGTGCAGAGATTCATCAAAAGTATCTCGATGAAATTGCTCTCAAGCTGAAACTCTCCTAAAAGATGAAGTTGAAAATAAAATTTAGTAAAAATTTTCTCTTTTCCTTGGTAAATGCTTGCAGAGAAAAGAGACATCTAAGACATTTTTAGAGTAAAATAACGACTCGGCGCGACTAATTTCTATATCAGTATTTTCTACAACGATGTTCATAGATCCCAGTTATTATATGCGTGGATTCAGCGCCCTGTGTTTTGTCAGTCTTCAAGTAGGAGTTTTCTTAACAACACCTATCCAACTGGTTGTTGCCCAGCCTTTTCCACCTCAAGGACAATCACCAGGGCAATCACCAGGGCAACCTCCCTCGCCGGTGCCTGGTACTGAGGCTGTACCCCCAGGTGCAAATGAAGAAATTTCCCCACAACTCAGCCGCTACCTCTTGGGGCCAGGAGATGGGATTGGGGTTGTGCTTCAGCGTCCCCCTGGCCCATACCGCTTAGGTATAGGTGATGGAATTAGCGTTTCGGTTCAGCGCTTTCCAGATTTGAGCTTTCAAGCTTTAATCAACCCAGAAGGTAATATTGTAGTGCCGTTACTGGGAACAGTTTTCTTACAAGGTTTAACTTTGCAGGAAGCTCAAGAAAAAATTCGCTTGGGTTTAAATCGTTATGTGGTTGATCCAGTAATAGTTTTAGCCTTAGCAACGCAGCGTCAAGACTTAAATTTTCAAGCTGTAATTAGTCCAGAAGGCAATATTGTCGTGCCGCAAGTAGGAACGGTGTCATTGCAAGGTTTAACCTTGGAAGAAGCTCAAGAAAAAATTCGCTTGGGTTTGAGTCGCTTTTTCCCAGATCCAATTGTAGTAGTATCCTTGCTAGGGACGCGACCAGTTCAAGTTACCATTAGCGGGGAAATATTTCGACCAGGAATTTATCCGATTAATTCAACAACACCTCGCGTTGCTGATGCCTTGCTAATATCTGGTGGTTCAACCTTGAATGCAGACCTACGACAAGTGCAAGTACGCCGCAAGTTAATGGATGGTTCTGTGATTTCACAAACTATTGATTTATATGCAGCACTGCAAAATGGCGGTTCAATTCCGAATTTACGTTTACAAGACGGAGATGCCATACTCGTACCTCGTCGTGAAATTGGTAATGATAACGGTTATGACCGCAATTTGGTAGCACGTTCATCCTTGGCTGTGCCACAGATTAGAGTCCGGGTTTTAAATTACGCTGCGGGAGGTATTTCCACTCAAGCGCTGCCTAACGGTAGTACATTTGTAGATGCTTTGGGAGGAGTAAATCTCGACACCGCTAACCTCCGCGATATCGCTTTGGTTCGCTTTGATCCCGAACAAGGTAAAGCTGTTACCCAAAAACTTGATGCCAAAAAAGCTCTAGGCGGTGATGCTTCTCAAAATGTGGCACTTCAAGATAATGATGTTATTGTTGTTGGTCGGAACCTCATTGGTAGAATTACTAATTTATTGACTACCATTACTCAACCTTTCTTCAATGTTCAATCGTTTCTCCGATTTTTTGACAACTTCGGCGGTGGTGGGTCAAATTAGGGACTATAAAAGAAGAATACAATCTGGACATAGTTTCAAGTGGAGGAAGTCACATCTGCAACTTGTCTTTGAATTCGGTAATGGAAAAATATTAAAGATATCAACCAAGATATACAGTAGGAAGTTGATAGCATCCTTGGATCAAAGCCACTATCTTTAGTTTGGTGCTTCCTAATTTTTAATTTTTAATTTTTAATTTTTAATTGGAGCGAAGCGACCATGACCCCACCAATTGTTAAGCGCTATCTTATTGCTTTTGATAAGTACAAGTGGATTGGATTAGCTAGTTTTGCTTTAGTT
Organism: Nostoc sp. C052; assembly: GCF_013393905.1. Lineage (GTDB taxonomy): Bacteria > Cyanobacteriota > Cyanobacteriia > Cyanobacteriales > Nostocaceae > Nostoc. The sequence continues at coordinate 4,993,756 of NZ_CP040272.1, read as the reverse complement.
GTTGCTGGGTCAACTGTGGTCGCTATGCAACCAGAGCCACCTGCTAGCTATATAGCATCTGCCGCACTTACCTATAGTGGCCCACCAGTTTCTTTCTCTGCAACTGGTACTGAGATCCAACAGCAAGGAAAGGAATTGAGTCAGGAAGTTTTACTCTCAAACCAGATAGTTGCAGCAGTGGCAGAAAAAGTCGGTGTCAAACCGGCAAAGCTCGGTGCCAGTGTCGTACTTTCTATTCCGAAAAAAAACCCCAGGAGTGGAGAATTGGAATCTAGTATTTTGGAATTGAAATATGTAGATACTGATCCCAAACGAGGTATACAGGTCTTGACAGAATTGATGCAAGCAATGATCAAGTTGAGCAGTGATATCAATACTGGGCGATTACAAGCAATTATTGAAAAAATTAACGATCGCACACCACCAACTAAACGGGAGTTGCAAATTGCTGAGAAGAAGTTGGAACAGTACGATCGCATCGAGCGAACAGCAATATTAGCAGCAGAGAATGGTAGTTTGTTAAGCGCTATAACTGCCAGCCAAAATCTCCAACGGCAAATTCAATTAACTATTTCTGGGGTTGATGGTCAAGTTCGCAGTTTACAAAATAAATTAGGCTTAACAGTCGGACAGGCTTATGTTTCTTCGGCTTTGAGTGCCGATCCAATTATTGGTAACTTGCGAGCGCAAATTTATCAAAGTGAGTCGCAAATCGCTGTACTCAGAAAAGATTTGCGACCGGAACACCCGACAATGGTTCAGTTGATGCGTCAGAAACAAGCTGCTGAGGAATTGCTGCAACAACGTGCGGCAGAGGTGTTAGGTGGTGATGGGGCGGCGGCTCCGCTTCAGGGTAGTGTTGCAGGTATTCGTACCCAAAGTAGCTTAGATCCAGCCCGCCAGCAATTGGCAAACCAAATGGTGTCTTTGCAAACCCAACGGGAGACGCTGCAACAACAACTATCTCAAGAAATCCGCCAAGAAGCGCGACTACGACAAGAGTATTCTCTGATACCCAATAAGCAATTAGAGCGATCGCGTTTAGAACAGGAAGTTGCCCTGAAAAAAGCTATCTACGATCAAATGCAGGTGAAGCTAACCGATGCTAAAACCGCAGAGGCAGAAACTACTAGTAGTCTCAGCATTGCCAGACGCCCTACAGTCACGGTCGATGTTAAACCTCCGAAGAGTGTACCTATTACTCTTGCTGTGGGTGGTTTCTTGGGCGTGGTGGTTGGTGGCGGGGTGATATTTTTGCTAGGAGCGTTGGAAGGAACTTTCAAAACCAGAGAGGATATCCGCCAGAGCCTCAAGCAACGGGAAGTGGCAGTGTTGGGAGAATTGCCTTTAATGCCAGTTGATGATTTGGATCAAGACTCTGTGCCAGTAGTGCTTTCCGCCGACTCTCCTTATTTAGAATTTTATGAAAAATTCCGTAGTAATCTGCGCCGGATTGGTGGTAAAACCTTAAAGGTAGTTTTGATTACTAGCACCAGTAGCCTAGAGGGCAAAACGGCAAGTGCTTATAACTTGGGTGTTGCTTCAGCCCGTGCTGGTAAAAGAACCTTAATTATCGAAACAGATTTGCGATCGCCTTCCCGTAGTGCATCCCTGAAAGTAATTCCTGACCCTGAAGCCGGTATTGAACCCCTGCGTTATTACGCTAATTTGAGTGAATGTATCCGTTTAGTTCCTGATGTAGAAAATTTATACATTCTTCCCAGTCCTGGCCCGGTGCGGCAATCTGCTGCGATTCTTGAATCAAGCGAAATGCGGCGGTTGATGGAAGATGTCCGCGAACGTTTTGATTTAGTTATTTTAGATACGAGTCCCCTCAGCATATCCAATGACCCTTTGTTAATCCAACCTTACAGCGATGGGATCGTACTAGTGGCACGACCACACTATACACAAGAGAATATGCTAGGTGAAGCTATCGATCAATTGGTTGAATCTGAACTAGGGTTATTGGGAGCAATTATCAATGGTGCTGATATCATCGTTTCTGTACCTGAAGAAGTTGTAAAATCATCAACATTTACATCGGAGGTAGAAGAAGTAGAAGAATCTGAAGAAGTTTCGGTGAGTGCCAACAAAAACTAATAGTTGCCAAATGTGGAAATTTTAACGCAGAGAATTGAAAAGTAGTAATTGTTTCGCTACGAATTTTCGGAAATGCTGTATTTAGTCGCGTCGAAACAAGCCAAATAGGGGAGCGAGAATTATCCCAAAAGCAAAACCACCAATGTGCGCCCAATAAGCAACTCCACCAGTTTCCACAGTCATGTTAGCGGCTGTTTGCAGGGTAGCAAGACCGGATATGACATTTTGCACAATAAAAAGTCCAATTATTACTAGTGCTGGCACCCTAATTGTGGTGATGAAAAACCCCAAAAATATTAAGGTAACAACTTTAGTGTGGGGAAAGCGGATAATATACGCACCTAAAACCCCAGAAATTGCCCCACTTGCCCCCAAGGAAGGAATCTGAGAATTCATGCCAATAAACCATTGGCACAAGGCAGCTAAAGCACCACACGCCAAATAAAAAATCAGATATTTGGTATGACCTAAACGATCTTCAATATTGTTGCCAAAAACCCAGAGAAATACCATATTTGAGATTAAGTGCCACCAACCGCCGTGTAAGAATTGCGACGTAAATAATGTTATCCACTCTCCATTCAAATTGGTGGTTAACTCTTGAGGTACTACCGCATACTGGCTCAAAAACTCACTCAATTGTGCATTTGACAGGCTCACCTCGTGAATAAAAACTATAATATTCATGCCAATTAACCCGTAGGTGAAATACGGGGTGATTCGCGTCGGATTTTCGTCGTAGAGGGGAAACACAGGTGTTTTTCCTAAATTATTAACTAACTGCAATATAGCTTGTCAGGCTAGGGGTTGCGAACGTTAGACAATTTCATCTATTAAATCAATCAGTATAATTAAGAGCCACTACAATCCTATGAAAAATTACTTATACCAAGATTCTTCCTGTGATTTATCGCTAAATAAACCCAACAGTGGGCCGAGAATTGCCCCAAATATAAATCCGCCTGCATGGGCCCAGTAGGCAATACCGCCGCTTTCCATACCGATGTTGGTACGTGTTTCAAGGCTAGCAAGTCCGTAGAAGGCTTGTTCGAGAAACCAGAATCCTAAAAAGAAATATGCCGGGACGCGGAAAGTCGGGAAGAAAAACCCTAAAGGGACGACGCCGAGAACTTCAGCGTTGGGAAAGCGGAGAATGTATGCACCAAGAATACCTGCGATCGCACCACTCGCACCTAAAGATGGAATGCTAGAATCTTGAGCGAAGAACCACTGGGTTAAGGATGCCAAAACACCGCAAGATAAATAAAACAGCAAATATTTAGCATGACCTAACTTATCTTCAACATTGTTACCAAAAATCCAGAGAAACAACATATTGCCGCCTAAGTGCAACAATCCCCCATGCAAAAATTGGGAAGTAATCAAAGTTGCCCACTCTGGTACTGGTTGATGTAAGGAGATACCACCAAAGCTTAAAGTCAGTTCTCGTGGAACTACAGCCGCAAGGTGTAAAAATCCATTTAATGCTTGGGGGGGAAGACTTGCTTCATAAAGAAAAGCGAGGACATTGGCAGCAATCAGCCCATAAGTTACATAAGGTGTGATTTTTGTCGGATTATTATCGCTAATTGGAACCACGAGCGTTTTTTCCTGATTTTAAGACAGCAATCCTACAATACTGAATCTTGCAAGTAGTTTCTTCTACCTCATGGATGGATCTCAGTTTTATATTTAAGATTTATTGTAGGACTTCCCCCTGAAACAGTAGGTTTCATGCGATAAATTTCCAGTTAGAGAAAAAAGCAGCTTGACCACAGTGCTGATTTTGTTCATCTAAGATGTTCCATAGGATGGTATCTTCTATGTAAAAGCGTTTACCAGTGCTAGAAGTGCGGATACCAGAATAATTATTGATAAAGCCTTTAGTTGCTGCTTCTGATAATAGGCGATCGCGTTCTTCCTGTACAACCTCTTCAGCCGATTTTCGAGAAGGCATTCTGGTAAATTCTTCCCAAGAAAGTTCCCATAGTTCCAACGCTTGGCGATTACCATAGTTGAAAATTGGATCTGACTCAGTGCCGTGAGACACTAAGACAAAAGGTGCTTCAAATAACGCCTTTGCTGTTTCAAATTCAGAAGCATTGGCATCTAGCAAACAATTTCCTGTCCAATGCTGAAAACTATTTATTAGATATTGACTGTGGAGAATAATAGCCTCTTGCTGCCAAGGAAACTCAATTACACTGGTCATAGAAAAGTAGAAATATAACGTCAAGAATTTAGTATGACAAAACTTGACTCATTTTAGGGGTTGACGAGTTCTCCCCAAGCCTGAAAATATTCTATTTAATGCATACTAGCTAGCAAACCTATGTTTTTTTCAAATTCTCTGGAAAATCAACTCCAGCGCTGGAACGAAACCATTCGCAATCAGCCGAAAAATCCTAATGCTTACGTTCGCCGAGGTATGATTAACTTTCAACTAGCCAAGATTGATGAATCTATTCAAGATTTTGATCTGGCGGAGCAATTGGATAACCGTATCAAACCTTACCTCTGGCAACGGGGATTATCGTATTATTATGCAGAAAGATTTGCTGAAGGCGCTGAACAGTTTGAAATAGATTTGACAGTGAATGCTCAAGATGTAGAAGAAACAGTATGGCGATATCTCTGCATAGCTCGTTCTTTAGGTGTTGAAGAGGCACGTAATTCTTTACTAACTGTAAAAAATGACCCTCGACGTATTATGCAGCGCGTATATGATTTGTATTTGGGAAATTGTACGCCAGATGATGTTTTAACTGTTGGTGAATCAGAAGGGATAAAGGGAAATTTTTACAGTCATCTTTACTTGGGATTATATTACGAAGCTCACAATAATATTGATTTAGCTCAGGATTATATAATTAAAGCTGCTGATAATTACAAAATTGATGATTATATGTGGTATCTAGCGCAGGTGCATAAGAAGTTGCGAACGAGTATAAACTAAGTTTTTTTAGATAAGCTACCAGTATTTGCTGGTCACTACAGTTATTAGTTGATTCTAGCACTCCCCAAATCTTAATTGTTCTATCAATGCTATAAATTTTTACCTAAATCAAATTCGTTAGATATAGTCAGATTAAAATCTTTCTCGCTAATCTAGTGATAAAAGTACTATATCGCCCTCTTGTGCTGCTACATTAAAAAACTTAATGAACTGAACATATAGATCGAAAAAATGTGGCTCCATATAAACTCTGCCCTCAGGAAAACCAAGCAAACTGTCGAGACGTGACTTGAAATCGTCCTCTAAAATTTTAACTTGCATATTACCTGGCATTAAAACTCTTTGCTAAAAAAGTTGTAGTATCCTCTTGACATTATGTAAGTCTTGTATTACAAATGTAATATGAACATCAAAGCCTCCTCAAAGGCAAAACTAAAACCTCTTGGAACTGTGACAATTGCATAGATGCTACTTTTTGGGGATTAGTTTCGCAACTTCTTTCGGTAGTGCCTACTTTTGGGGCCGCGATTGGGGTTCGACTGCTCCGAAACCAACAAACGGACGGTTGCAGGATTCGGGTTCGATTCCCGACGGCTCCACTAGGTATGTCCCAAAAGTTTTGAGAGGTTAGTGGTTTCAGATCCCCGACTTCTTGAAGAAGTCGGGAATCTAGCAGCCCAACAAAATTAATGGGATAGACCACTAGACACGACTTCAATTGAAGTTGAGTACATCGATGTTATTCAAACTTGGGTCTGTAGCTCTAATGGTAGAGATCCCGGATGTCACTTGTGCCCTGACAGAAAAAGCTTACATACTAGCTCAATAGTAGAGCTATCGTCTCTAAAACGATAAGTTGCAGGTGCGATTCCTGCGTGTGTCACTACAGCTTTTTCGACTTGCGCGAGGTGTGAGTGTAACTCTCACAGGGAGGGTATCGGTTCAATCCCGATCAGATCCACTAATACAAATTCGTGATTAAAAAGAGGTGATTGCAATGGTTCATATTCGATTTGAAGGACGTTCTGTTGATCTCCCAGAGACACAACTAGGAATTGCAGCAGGGATGAATGATGTGGCAGTGAAAGAGCGGGTTGCTCGCCATTTAGATGTGAATAGCGATCGCCTTTCTGCTTATATAATCGATCGCCGTCCCAGTGGTGATTTGATTATCCGCCCTGAAGCTGTCTATGGTTAAAGTATTTAGTCTTTCCGTGCCCCGACAGAAGAAGCATACATACACATTGATAACGGCCCTAAGGTAGTAAAATTCGAGCGATCGAATAAGCGAAGCATGATTTCTAAGTCTCTCGCAGATTTAGTGTGCGTGCCCACTGCCAATATTTGGTAAGAGCGGCCGTAGCTGTAAAAAGCTTCTTGAACTTGTACGGAAATGATTTAAGACTTAATTCCGCGCCCTAACTTGTAAAGCCTACAAACACTATCTGGTAACAGATTGCAGGTTCGATTCCTGCCGCTCCCGTTAATGGGAGCGTAGCCAAATTGGTATAGGCAATTGTGAAAACTGCTTTGCTAACTTGTGCGGAATTTAAATTATTGAAATTGTATTAATCTATAACCCTTACTCAATACAGAGGTGAGTTCAATGATGTTAGCCAACTCATGTTTAATCACAACTCAATTAGTACAACTGCATTTAAACAACGTGAGATATGAGCGAACATCGTTTGAGCGAGATTGTGATTGAGCGTCCTCGCGGTGGGAGAAGAATTAGCCTCAAAAAAGTGACTGGCTTTAAGAAGCAATTATACAAAATCACTCAGGACGCAATTCAGGATGGGTTGTTGAATCCCTACCTGATTAAACCAATAAATAAATCCAAATATCTTTCAGATCATCTCGGCCCTCTGCGTCGGTTTTTGCGATCGCAAGTCGGACAGCCTTGGAATGACGTTTACAGCCAACTATGTCAACGATTAGATCCCAACACTATGGCCGGACGGCATGTTATCGATCATGTGTGGGACTATGTTGAAAGGTATGTAGAAATAATTGATGGTAGTTTTTATAGCAAGTCTTATCGAGGATATCGAAGTCAGCTAGATACAAACCATCGCGATCGCTTCTATATCCATCCTGAAACGGGAATTCTTTGTGCAGCCGAGAGAATACCTCGAAAGCAGAAACAAAAGCAGGAACAAAAGCAGGAACAAACTGATATTGTCATCATTGATAATTATCATCAATATCAGAAGCTAAATGATATTTGGTATTTCATTACCTTTGAAGATTTGCCATCGCCACCCACTCATTATGTGATGGATGCTGTCAAAGGTATGATTCATCGTTCTGTGGCATATACAGGTCGAATGATTTACGCTGCTAAGAAACAGCAGTGTAATAAGAAAGAAATTCGATTTATTTTAAATCAACTTTCTAAAACCTAAAATTTTCACTTCGTGCCCTAACTGAAAAAGCTTACATACTAGCCGAATGGTAAGGCACTTGAATAAGGCTCAAGCAACTACGGGTTCAAATCCCGTGTGTGAATCAACAGCTTTTTCGACTTGCATGAGGTGATCTTATTTCATTAATGATTGATGAGAACTTCTCTTCCGCTCTTTTTTTGTATCTTCCTGGTTAGGTGAAAAAATTTTTTTAAACGAACCGCAAAGGACACAAAGGTGAAGAAAAAGACAGAGAATTTCACATACTAATCAGGACTGCTACATAGTTATTGGCAGTTGTTGCCGCGCCCCGATCGCGGAAGCTTACATAACTCTGCATAAGTTATATCCAATGCTTCCACAACTTGCGCGGTGACTTTATCGCCCCGCGTGCAACATCTGCCTCCTGCAATTTTGGATTTTAGGTTGCAATCCAAAATCCAAAATCTAAAATCCAAAATTCTTAGAGGAGGTTCATAATGAATACCGCAGAACGTGACCTGCGTTTGGAAATGCTCAACAGTTTGCTGACAACCCCTCACCGTAAACTTGAGCAAGTCGCAGAAATTCATCAGTTAATTATTGAACTCGATCCCATCTTTTACGGACACCTGGCAGTTTGGTATCAGCGTCATGGTGATGTCCGCGACCACAAAGAAGTGTTTGTTGCTCATTTGTTAACCAGCAATTTGATTGAACACCGAGATGCTGGATTTATTATGCTGCAAGAGTTTCCACCCTATCAGGTAGCTCGTGTAGTTGACTTCATGAAGCAACAGCAGAATAAATTGCCTCGTTCGGCTCGCACTGCGGTGCGGCGTTATTTAAAGGTGCGGGAGAGCAATCCGGCTCTATTCGATCGCGCTGCGCTACGAGGTCGTAAAGCAATGAAGCATTTGTATGCTTCGCTGCACATCAAGCCAAATGAGCGGGCAAATGCGATTCTGTTTGGCGATACTCCTCCAGAGGGTTCCTTAGCAAATGTGCTGAAGCAGCTTGCTAAGGCTGAAAGTGCGGCAGAACAGGCACGGCTAATTGTGGAGTTCAAAATTCCTTACACGATCGCAATTGGTGCAATCAAGCAACTTACACCAGTTGTATTGGTGGCGTTAATCAACAGCATGTCTCCTCAAGAAGCGATCAACAACCTCAAGTCTCTCCAGACTAGAGGTGCAATGGATCACCCACAAGTCAAGAAACTGATTGACTCTAAGCTGGAAGAAGCGTCCAAGAGTGGGCGTGTCTCAGCATTCAAAGCACAGATTGCCGCAGACGCAGGAGATTTTGACGCAGACACCGTTGCCCAACTGGAAAAGGTGACAAACGAGCAAGTGAAACGGCGTGGTGTGATCGCACGTCCAACTGCTTTACTGGTGGATAAGTCTGGTTCAATGGAAAATGCGATCGCGACGGGTAAGCAACTAGCTGCCCTAATCTCTGGTATCACTCAGGCAGAACTGTTTGTCTATGCTTTCGATACCATTCCTTACGCTGTTACAGCAAAAGGCAAGGAGTTGACCGACTGGGAGCGTGCCTTCCAGCACATCAATGCAGGCGGTGGTACTAGCATCGGCTGTGCATTGGAAGCAATGCGACGCAAAAAGCAGGTGGTTGACCAGATCATTCTGGTGACGGATGAGGGCGAAAATGCTGCTCCTTACTTTGGTGAAGTTTACAAGAACTACTGCCGGGAGTTGGCGATAATGCCTAATGTGGTGATTGTCCGTGTGGGTACTCATTACAACTGGGTGGAGACTCAACTGAAGCAGCAGCAAGCACCTGTAGATACGTTCACTTTTGCGGGTGACTACTACAGTTTGCCGAACATCGTCCCACTCCTGACGCGCCCCTCTCGTCTGGATTTGCTGATGGAGATTCTGGATCTGCCGTTGCCTGTAAGAGAAGATAAGTGAGGTTAGAATATGGCATTGCTTGTCAATATAAATGATAAGCAATGCTCTCCATTGAATTATGAGCTTTTAAGATAACGATGACGACACCACTCAAAGAATGGTCTGAAGAAACTATTCTCTCTATGATTAAGGATAGAGTTCAGGAAAGCCTTGAACTTGATTATAAGGAATGTCCTGCAATCTTTCCACTTACTGATAAAAAGAAAATAGAACTTAGCAAAGATGTCTCAGCTTTTGCTAACTCTGCTGGAGGCAGAATTATTTACGGTATAAAAGAAAATGGCCATATCCCTAGTGAAATTGATACAGGATTTGATCCTAATGCCTTATCCAAAGAGAGATTAGAACAGACTATAAATTCAAACATTCATCCTCGTATCAACGAGCTTATCATTAAACAAATAGAACTGGTTACTACTAACCCAGGTCATGTATTGTATGTAGTTTCAATTCCTCAAGCTACAACAAGAGCACCTCATCAAGCCGCCGACAAGAGATATTACAAACGTTTCAATTTTGAGTCGGTTGCAATGGAGGATTATGAAATCAGAGATATTCTCCGTAGAGCAACAACACCTGATTTACACTTTAATTTTTCTCTTGCTGGTAAAGAGCCTGTCCCAATTGAGTTTTCTCAAGACCAGCCATTCTCTGAAGAAATCGATATGAGTATTACTGTAGAGAATAGAGCAGAAGAAGCTGCATCATATGCTGTGATGGATGTCTTTATAGATTCTGCTCTAAAATTATCTAACTTTGCCGGTTTAAAGATGACAGATAATGTCTTTCTTAGTTCCGAGGACGATCAAAAAATAGCTGTTACACAGCTTAGTCAAAACTGGGCTATTCCCGCAAAAATGCCTATATTCAAGGGAACTAAATTTAGAATTACAGATACACCCATTAAGCTTGCTATTCCAAAAGAACATGCTGATTCAGAGATAATGTATTATACCTGTGTATGGCAAATTAGATCACCTGGAATGATTAATAATGGTTCTTTTATATTTGTCCTTAAGAATAATTGTTTGACACTAACTAAACTTTAAGCACTGCTGATAAGATTTAGCGATCGCTCTACTCCAAAATATCTCTTTTCATATCTTCCAATTTTATGTAGTATATTGTATTATACTAATATCCTGCGTGCCCCAACTCTTGGAGCCTACATACTAGTACGAGAGGAACGGTACACTGTCAAATACAGTGGGCGTGTGTGAACGGGGAGTGCAAAGAACCTGGGAGGTAGGCTTAAAAGTAGCCATCTTTTAAAGAGTGTGTAACAACTCACCAGCGGAGTCCCTCTAGTAACTGAGAACACGCAATGCTCCACCAACTTGCACGCAGAATTATATTAATTCGTAATTAAGAAAGTGAGATTTCATCACGGTTTTTAGGGTTGCATTGGCAGCCTTATTTTTTAAAATTGGTATTAGTTATGACTAACATATTTAAGCTAATCAACCAAATTGCGATCGCAGAAGCACAGTTATATACCACTCAATTCCTTGCGCCCTGTGTCAAAGGTGGACGGGTTCGCACACTGGTAGCCGGGATGATCTGCACCTTTACGCCCAAGCCTAGTAAATTTGAGGGTTGGGGAATATTTCAGGCTGTGGATCAGAAGACAGCAACGGTTGTAGAAGAAGCAGATTTACCCCAGATTGCAGAATACTTGCAACACTTTCCCCAAATACGACTGCGGTTAGCACATCAACTGCGGGGACAAACTTGGTTAGCATACCCTGTGAATGAAGCAGATATGCGTCAACGGTTAAAGGTAGTTAAGCCGATCGCAGTGCATCTAGTAACCGAGGGTGTTACCTTTGAGCAAATTATTGCCCGGTGGAATGGACAGTCATGCTGGTTTGAGGAAGTTGATCGCCGTACCGATCCGGCAATTTCTGAAACTCTGCAATCTGCCCTCAAGCAACTGACTCCTACTGAGGAATTACAGTTTAAGGGCATCACTCCAGAAATCCGCACAGTGTATGAATTAGCAAGTCGGCGCATTGAGGGTTTTAGTCAACCCCAACAGGATGAAAAGCGATTGAGAAAGGCATTGCAGATCGGCGGTGGTAGCTTAACTCAGTTCCACGATCGCGGCGATTACTGGACAGTCGATTGGACAACGGCTGATGGTGTTCGCCATAGTAGTGCGATCGCTAAAACTGATTTGACTGTTGTCAGTTCTGGCATTTGTCTGAGTGGACGCGATCGCGATTTTGACTTGCAATCCTTAGTAGGTGTGATGGAACAACAAGAGTGGTGATAAGCTAATGTACTTTTAATTTGCATAACTAGGGCGGGCAAGATGCCCACTACACAAGAGTTTTAATGCTAGGTAATATGCAAGTTAAATGTCCAACAGCTTACCAATAAATTGAACGTCTAAAAACTCAACACTGACTTCTGTCGCAATCCAAAATCCAAAATCTAAAATCCAAAATGTTATGAGTATCTTTTTTCACGAACAGCTTTACCGCAGCAATGCTGTGATGGCAAAGCTGAAAAATTATCCGATAACAATTTGTGGGGCTGGAGCATTAGGAGCTAACATTGCTGAAAACTTAGCTCGGTCTGGTTTTGATAAACTGACAGTGATCGATCGCGATCGCATTGAGGAGCGGAATCTTTCAACTCAGCCTTACTACCGTTCTGATGTGGGAGCATTTAAGGCAAAAATATTGGCGAACAATTTATATCGAGCAATTGGTACTAAAGTTGATGCCAAAACAAAGGAGTTGACATCAGCAAATACAACTCAACTACTCCAAAACAGCCAGCTAATTATTGATGTCTTTGACAACAGCTTGGCACGTCAAGCAGTGAAAGATTATGCCGATCAAAAAGGCATTCCTTGTCTTCATACTGGACTATCGGCTGATTATGCCGAAGTGATTTGGAATGACGTTTATCGCGTTCCTTCTGAGGTGAATGATGATGTCTGTGATTATCCCTTAGCACGAAACCTGGTGATATTAACCGTTGCTGTAGTTTGTGAAGCAATTATCTCATTCATTGCAACAGCAGAGCAGCGTAACTTCACCATCACCCTCAAGGATCTGACTGTTCAATCTTTGTTTTTATAGATTGCGTAGACGTTCTTAGGGACTTCCAAATAAAAAAATACTCAATTACTGCTTATGGGGTGGGCCATACGAGCGCCTGTAGCCAAGGGCGGACAAGATGTCTACCCCACAAGATAGGATAATTTATTGCAAGCGACGGGAAACTCTATCCCGCAAGATAGCGAGATGACATTAACTGTCTTCTTAACTGTCCTATCTGTCATTGCATTTTCTTACTGATGGCGAGAAAATACAAACGTGACGGTAACAAATCTTTTTCAAAAATGCAATTATTTCAATCAATTCTATTCTTTTATAGGATAAAAAACTATGAGTTCGCTTAATCAAAGGCAAAACTATATATTAACACAAGGTAAAGACATTAATCTGTCTGGCAATCCTATTCAAACTGAAAATTTTTCTATTCAAAAGACCTTACGGAATGGTGGAAAAATTCGTTTTAAAATTCGTTATTTAGCTGATTTACAGTGTTTTTGTATGCTGGAAGTTTTTCTGATGAGAGCGCATAACGGAATACAAATTGCCAGCATGAGCATCCCTAACAGTGGTTCGATAGCTAATGTTCAAGAACAAGAGCAAGAATTTAGTATTTGGGAGCCAGGAGATTATTACTTCTTGTTTAAAATGTCTTGTAATAATGGAACATTTTATATTGAGGATTATCAGCTTTATTGGTCAGTTAGCTAATTGTTTATAAGAAGAATTCAGAATGGGCTAAACGCCCCGCTACCGCTAACAGTATGAATTCTGTACGATTGGGTGATATAGAAAATTAATTAGGGCTTGCTGAATACTTTTAAAATTAAGAACTCATGTTCAAGAGAAGTTTGAGTGGTGGTTTCCTCCGCTCAGACTTCTCTTTCAATTATGTACGATGGTGCGTAGCTTACTACTTTTAGCGTCCCGTAGATAAGGGGTGCGGGAGGTGCGAGAGAAAGAGTATCTGATAGTTTCTCAAGCACGTTTTTGTAATGATTTATATTCAAACTCAGCAACGCCTAGTTGTTTTTTAAAGTAAGCACGGTAGAGTTCGCAACGCGGTAGGATGCGATCGCCTTCATAAGCAATCAACCCTAAGCTTTCGAGCTTATGAGCGTCAATGGGGTTCAGGGAAATATTTTGCTTTGTGTTCACAACCTCAATATATGCCTTTACCAAACTGGGATTTTCTTGTAAGATTGCCCAGTGTCGCCATAAATGATAACGATAGATACCGCCATTAGCGATCGCATCTTGTATCAGTTCTTCTAAGGTGATTCCTTGACAGCATAGATAATACAGAGCAATCCGAATCAGTGCAGGATGTCCCCCAACTAGAGACATCAGTTGAGTAACTTCCTTATTAGAGTTCCAATCTAGCCCGTGCCGTTGGGCTAAATATTTTACTTGCTGCTTAGTAAATTCTGGTAGATGTATCGGTAGTCCAATATTAAATGGAGAGCGGTTGATATCCAAAGAAACATATACTTCTGTGGAATAAACCACCACTAGCCTTAGTTTCTGCAAGTTGTTATCTTGTCGTGCTTCTTCATACCAAGAACGCAACAAACCAAAGAACTCCTGAGCAATTTCAGGATATTCAAAAAAGCGATCAACCTCATTTAATACTAGAACCACTGGACTGTGACTCTGCTTGAGCAAATAAGATTGCAAATATAAACTGCAACTCAACTTACAGCCTATTTCCTCATCCCATTTGTCATCTAGCTTCGGATCAATGCCCAATTCTGTGGCAATTTGCCAGCACAGAGAACGCAAAAGCTTGTTTAAGTTTGTCAGACAGCTGGAATCTATTTGGTTGCAATTGACCTTTACCGAGCGATAACCTTGCATCTGGGCAAAGGCTAACAACCTTAGCACAAGAGAACTTTTTCCCATCTCTCTTGGCGCTCTAATCCGAATTACACAGCCAGGTTGAATTACTTCTCGATAAACTAGTTCCTCAATGGGGGGACGTTCAACATAGAACGGGGAATCTAGAGCTACGGGGCCATCTGGGTATGACCAAAGATTTTCTAGTTGGTCATAGTGCTGAGTAGCAAAAGTGCCTAAGGATAAAAACTGGGATATCTCGTTTTCTTTTGTATTTAATGTATCCAAACTCCGTGAAAAAGCTTGATAGCTTTCGGTATGATTTGGTTCTCTGACGATCGCATAGTCTTCCCTGTGTAACTCTAGGTTAAAGGCACTGAAACACAATTTCAGGGTTTTTTGATCCACGCCTGTATTCAACGACCATAATCGGTTTAGAGTTTTGGTAGAAACATTCATGCGATCACCTAAATCTTCTAGAGTGAAGCGATGTCCGTTGTTTTGTACCTTTTCCATAGTTAGAATCGCCGCTTGTAAACGCTTCAACCCAGCGATCGTCAGGACAAGTCCCCGCTTTCTCGTGCTTTTAGATTGCTTCATGTCGCTAATTATCTATCTGCTTTTTTTCTTTACCGTCTGAGCTATCTCCTCATTGTTTCATGTTTTCAAACAGTTATTCAACAGTTACTTACCCGTTCTTAGAGTATTGCTTAATTGGTAAGAAAATATACATCTATCTTTAGGAATATTTAGATAGGTGGGTATAAATAAACATAACTATATTAATTATCTTTTTTCCTGCCTCTGTGGAAAGGGGCTGATAATTCTGCATCAAGTATTTTTGATTACTTACAAAGTTCAGTTTATTTGTAACGATTTACTCAGTGTTACTGAAAATTAAGCGTCCTAATCTCTGTGGCGCTTGCTATCAATCCAATATCTAATTTTTTTTGCTATGGTGATCCCAAAGGAATTGTTAAATAATTACGAGGTGGAAATCAAGTAGCTAGTAAATTCTAGGTATATTAAAATACAGATATACCTGGATAGTTTATCTGTAAAGTGCATCGAGTTTATTACTTAATGGGTTGGGCAATACGCGTTTCAATATCTTCCAAAGTTTGTAATAATAAACGGTTTGCCTGCAATTTCCAACCCCATTTCTGAATTCTGTAAGCTAATACAGTCCCAACTATAGACGCTAATAAGCAGATGGGTTGATTTAAAGAAATTCCTA
The DNA here is from genome assembly GCF_013393905.1 of Nostoc sp. C052. GTDB lineage: Bacteria > Cyanobacteriota > Cyanobacteriia > Cyanobacteriales > Nostocaceae > Nostoc. The sequence goes on along the minus strand of NZ_CP040272.1, from coordinate 4,978,235 downwards.
ATAACAAACCCAATCCAGCAATTCCCCAAAATGGTAAAGCTACTACTTGTCTTTGTTCTTCCACAACTTGGGTAATTACATTAGATTTCATAGTAGCGAGTAATGCCTCTTTGACTTGTTGCTGTTCTATTACCGACACTGTTAAACCTATTTTACGACGTAGTTTTTCCATTTTTCGGGCATCAGTACTGTATTCAGTTAGCTCATCTTCTGCCATTTTCAAGAGTCGCTCTAGTTGCGCCATCGTGTGTTACATCCAGTATTTTGATAAAGTTATTAAACTGAATAATTGTTAATTTTTATTGCTTATAGCCTTGTATTTCATTGCTAAATATCAAACCACGCGACAGAATCAAAAATCTAAAATTGAATATGGGAAAAATATAGTACGAGTTATGCACTTACAAGTTGAGTATAAACTTAAAAGGTAATATTTATGGCTACAGTATCTACAAGTACTTTATCTCTATCTGCCCAAGAGCGATCGCTTATCTTGTGGTTTGATGAAGTTGGCATTGCTGACATCCCTCTAGTTGGTGGTAAAAATGCCTCACTGGGGGAAATGATTCAACAGCTAACCCCCAAAGGCATTAACGTTCCTACTGGATTCGCCACTACTGCTTACGCTTATCGTTACTTCATTCAATCAGCAGGGTTAGAAGCAAAGCTACGCAAACTCTTTGCAGATTTAGATGTTGAGGATGTCAAAAATTTGCGAGAACGGGGAAAAAAAGCGCGATCGCTATTAATCCACACCCCATTTCCGGTAGAATTGCGAGAGGCGATCGCCACAGCATACCATCGCCTCTGTGAACAATACCACACAGAGACAGATGTGGCAGTCCGTTCCAGTGCCACCGCTGAAGACCTCCCCGACGCTAGTTTTGCCGGACAGCAGGAAACCTACCTCAACGTTGTCGGTGCTGAAGGGGTTTTAGCAGCTTGTCATAAATGCTTTGCTTCCATATTTACCGATCGCGCTATTTCTTATCGTCACGCCAAGGGATTTGACCACTTTAGCATTGCCCTTGCCGTTGGCGTACAAAAAATGGTGCGTTCTGACTTAGCAACCTCTGGGGTAATGTTCTCCATTGATACAGAAACCGGATTTAAAGATGCAGCACTAATTACAGCCGCCTATGGTTTAGGTGAAAATGTTGTCCAGGGGTCTGTAAATCCCGATGAATATTATGTTTTTAAACCAACTTTAAAAGCTGGTTTTCGTCCAATTATCGATAAAAAATTGGGCAGTAAAGAACTGAAAATGATTTATGATGACGGCTCAAAATTTACGAAAAATGTTTCAGTTTCGGTCAGCGAAAGAGGTAAATTTGCCCTAAGTGATGAAGAGATTTTACAGCTAGCAAATTGGGCGTGTTTAATTGAAGATCATTATTCCCAAGTCCACGGCATTTCCACCCCAATGGATATCGAGTGGGCAAAAGATGGAATTACTAATCAACTTTTTATTGTGCAAGCGCGTCCCGAAACCGTCCAGTCACAGAAGACAGGAAACGTGCTGCGGAGTTATCGGTTGTTATTAGGAAATAAGGAATGGGGAATAGGGAATGGGGAAAAAACTTCCCAATCCCCAATCCCTCTTGTTACGGGAAGTGCAATTGGGGAAGCGATTAGTCAAGGAAAAGCACGCCTAATTTTAGATGTTCAGAAACTCGACCAGTTCCAAGTTGGGGAAGTTTTGGTGACAGAGAGAACTGACCCCGATTGGGAACCAATTATGAAACGCGCCAGTGCAATTGTCACCAATTCTGGTGGACGAACTTGCCACGCCGCAATTATTGCGCGAGAATTGGGTGTACCTGCGATCGTGGGATGCGGTAATGCTACAGAAATCTTAAAACCTGGTCAAGAGGTAACAATTTCTTGCGCTGAAGGGGAAGAAGGAAAAGTTTATGCAGGCTTATTACCTTTTGAAGTTGAAGAAGTCCCTTTAGAGAACTTACCCCGCACCCGCACTCAAATTTTAATGAATGTGGGTAATCCCCAAGAAGCATTAAGTTTATCGGCAATTCCTAATGATGGCGTAGGTTTAGCGCGGACAGAATTTATCATCGCTAACCAAATTCAAATTCATCCAATGGCGTTGATTCATTATGAATTGTTAAAAGATGAATTTGTGAAAGCTAAAATTGCTAACATTACCTCACTTTATGACGATAAAACTCAATATTTTGTCGATAAATTAGCCCAAGGTATAGGTAGAATTGCGGCAGCATTTTATCCCAAACCTGTGATTGTCAGAACATCCGATTTCAAAAGTAATGAATATGCCAACTTGTTAGGTGGACGACAGTTTGAACCCAATGAAGAAAATCCCATGCTGGGTTGGCGAGGTGCAGCGCGTTACTACGATGAAGGCTACAGAGAAGCTTTTGCCCTAGAGTGTCATGCTATCAAACGGGTGCGGGAAGAAATGGGTTTGACAAATGTTATTCCGATGATCCCCTTTTGTCGCACTCCCGATGAGGGGCGTTTGGTTTTGGCAGAGATGGCAAAAAATGGTTTAAAGCAAGATGTTAACGGCTTGCAAGTTTATGTGATGTGTGAGTTGCCCAGTAATGTTATTCTGGCTGAGGAATTTGCTGACGTATTTGATGGCTTCTCGATTGGTTCTAATGATTTAACTCAGCTGACATTGGGGATAGACAGAGATTCGGCGTTGGTAGCGAGATTGTTTGATGAACGCAGTCCAGCAGTCAAGGAAATGGTGAGAATGGCTATAAAAGCTGCGAAAAAACATAACCGCAAAATCGGTATTTGTGGACAAGCACCCAGCGACTATCCAGAATTTGCCCAGTTTTTGGTTGAACAAGGAATTGACTCAATTAGTCTGAATCCAGATTCAGTTTTAAAGACAATGCTAGAAGTGGCCAAAGTCGAGGGTACTAATAATTCGTAATTTGAGTAATGTATGTCAGTTAGAGACCGCTAACACGAGAACGTCAAAAATGCCCTAATAAGCCAGATGACAAATCTTTTGGAAACCGAACGCTTGATTATTCGCAGTTGGATACCCGAACGCGATGCCGAACAAGCATTTGCAATTTACAGCGATCCTGAAGTTACACACTTTCTCGGTAAATCTTCTCACGTCACAAGCATTGAGTCACAACGTCAGCGCTTGATTGAAGGTATCGAGCGAATGCACCAACGCAACAATGGTACTGGTTCTTGGGCAATTGTCGAAAAGGAAACTACAACAATTGTGGGAACTATCCTTCTTAAACAATTGCCCGACAAAGATGGTTTACCCACTCAAGATTATGAGGTAGGCTGGCACTTGAGGCGAGCTTCTTGGGGTAAAGGCTATGCAACAGAAGCAGGACAAGCTATGCTCAACTACGGATTTAGTGTTTTGAACTTGCCAGTGATTTATGCTGTAGTGAAGCCAGAAAATCATGCTTCAATCCGTGTAACCGAACGATTGGGTATGAAACCAGTGGGACAGACAAACAAGTATTACGGTATTAAACTACTCCTGTTCAAACTAAATACACCTGTAAAAATAGAGGGGGAATAACCAATGCCCAATGCCCAATGACAAATGACAAATGACTAATGACTAATGACTAAAAAATGGTTCCGAATTGGGATGGTGAGTGTATTTCTTCTCTCACTTGCTTTACGGTTTTGGGGACTGGAGCGATTTAACACTCTGGTATTTGATGAAGTTTACTTTGCTAAATTCGGTAATGATTATCTCACGCGGACACCATTTTTTAATGCTCATCCGCCACTGAGTCAATATATTATTGGTATCGGCATTTGGATTGGTAGTCACATTCCTTTTTGGCACGATACCGTTAATGGGCTGACAGGTTCATTGCGATCGCCTTGGACTTATCGGTGGTTAAATGCCCTCACAGGCTCATTTATTCCTGTAGTTGTTGGTGCGATCGCTTATCAATTAAGTTATCGCCGTACATTTGCAATAATTGCAGGATTGTTCACAGCTTGTGATGGCATCTTTCTAGTTGAATCTCGCTATGCTTTAAGTAATATTTATATCGTCATCTTTGGTTTATTAGGTCACTGGTTTTTATTATTGGCATTAGATAACCAAAATCGGCGGCGTTCTTTTTGGCTAGCTTTTGCTGGCATTGCTTTTGGTGCATCAGTTGGTACTAAATGGAATGGTTTATGGTTCCTGTCAGGTGCTTATCTCATTTGGATAGCAGCTTGGGTAATTCATTTGATGCATTCTTTTTTTAACCCCAAACTCTTGTTTACATCCCCCTCATTGGAGGAGGCAGGAGTCAGAATTCAGGAGTCAGAATTCAGGAGTCAGAATTCAGGAGCCAGAATTCAGGAGTCAGAATTCAGGAGCCAGAATTCAGGAGTTAGTACTTACTCTCCACCATTTTCACCATCTCTATCATCTGAGCCACCACTACAAAAGTTGACTCAGCTAAATATTTTCCAGATGTTATTTTATCTAGGAATAATTCCAGCTTTTATATACAGCATCATCTGGATTCCCCACCTTCAACTAGATAAAACTTATGGATTTATTGCAGTACATGAGCAAATTTTGAAATTTCATTTGCATTTAGGTGGTAATAGTTCAGATGTGCATCCTTACTGTGCTGCTTGGTATAAATGGCCTTTGATGACTCGACCAATGGCATATTATTATCAAACGGCTGAAAGTATCAGCGAACCATTACCTGTAATGGGGCCACCTTTGCCTGCTGGTGCTGGACAAGTTATTTATGATGTCCATGCAATGGGCAATCCATTTTTGTGGTGGTTTGGTGTTGCTGCCATGTTGTTTTTAATAGGAATGCTAGTGTCACAAATTGTAATTCCTTGGGTGAAGGAAAAGCGTTTTTCTGTGCCTGCAACTCTTAGTGTTGATACTTGGATTGCCTTGTATCTAGTTATCAATTATGCTGCTAACTTATTACCTTGGGTGAGGGTGACGAGGTGCGCTTTTATCTACCACTATATGTGTGCAGTGGTGTTTGTATTTTTCGCGATCGCTTGGTTTGTAGATCAGTGTCTTCGCAGCTATTATCAACAACTCCGAGTGCTAGGTGTCACCATTACTTTTATTATTCTGGCTGCTTTTATTTTCTGGATGCCTATTTATTTGGGTTTACCCCTCTCCCCTGAGGGTTATAAGCTCAGAATGTGGTTTAACTCTTGGATTTAATTAAAGAGGCAGCGATCGCCACAAAGTGCGTAGATACACACGGGGAGTAAATTGTAGTCAATCGCCAATTTGGGTTAATAATCATAACATTTATCGTCACCTCCTTTTGGTTAAAATCTCAATATTTAGGCAAATGGTGATTAAAGTGATACTTTATACATTTAAAGGTATGTAATCAACTGTCACTCAGAGAATTATTTTTGAGTGTTCAGATCCCTGCATAGAGAATTTTTTGCCTCCCTGTAAAAACTTTCAGGGAAATTTTTAATAGCGCTACTTGATAAAACTTACTTACAATCATTTATTTTTTAATACTTAAAAATCAAAAATATAGTAATAGTACTTAATTAACATATTTAGCCAATATTTCATCAAAACTTATACAGCGCTTAATCTTCGGAATTTAAAAAGATGGTTTGTAGCTTGGTATATCCATAATAAAAAATACATAAAATAATGTGCGCTATTAGTGTAATAATCTGCACGTGTAAACACTCATGTGGAAATGCTTGATAAATTAATGCATCAAGCACGGGGCATTTGTGGATCTATAAAACTAGCAAATTCTACGTATATGTCCAACTGCCAAGCGAAACCTGAAACCCAGTACTTAAGTGCATCTGGTGGTAAGTGTTTAACACCGTTTCAGCGGAAACTGCTACTACAAAGTTTGCACAATAATTTACCTGAATCTTACCGCCAACGAATTGAAATTATGTTGTTGGCAGATGAAGGGAAAACTCAAACAGATATCTGTCAAATATTGGGATGTTGTGCAGCAACAGTAAGACATTGGACACACATAGCCAGGGCTGGGATGGCGCACCAATGGCAAGATTGCCCCATTGGTCGCCCCAAGGCTGTGAATGATGAGTATTTAGAGCGTTTGAAGCAATTAGTTAACAACAGTCCTCGCGATTATGGGTATGCTTTTCGACGCTGGACAGCAAACTGGCTTGCAAAACATCTAGCAAAGGAATTTGGGATTGAGGTAAGCGATCGCCATCTCAAGCGACTGCTCAAACAGATGGGATTATCCACACTACCAAAACCCAGCAATGCTGAACAAAGCAGTAATGAGCAGACTACAAGTTCCAAAATCTTGATTAGTGACCTAAAATCGGCAGCTATTCCTGATAATTCCGAATTTTTACCTATTAACTTTGCAAAATTAGGAAAAGATTTAGACGTTTATGGCGCAAGATATATCTGCTCGGTTAGTTTCTCTGCAACAGTTCAACAATACTCTGGGCTATTCTCTTTCGACAGAGGAATTTCAACACTGTCTTCAACAAGTTAAATTTATCAACCCAAAAGTCGGTAAATTCTGGCAAGGAACTGATGCTAAAGCTGGTATATATATTGCGATCGCAGGCAAAGTCAGGTTGCTGGATAGCGCCGATGAATTAATCGCTACTTTGGAGGTAGGAGACTCATTTGGGGAATTTACCTTGTTTAAGGAGGGTGACTTTAGACCTTATGCTGCGAGGGCTTCAGTAAACTTGCAATTATGCTTCATTCCTGAAGAAGTGTTGTGGCCACTGATGGCTAAATACCCACAAATTCGCGAGCATTTATGGGCTAAAGCACTATCTCGTAATCCCCAACAAGTAGATTCAGAGAACCTCTCATCTGATTCAAAACTGCCTTATGAAACGAAGATTTTGTCAACGCCAGCAGTAGAGCCGCGCGAGAAAAAGATTAACAAAGCCTATTTTCCCAACTCCACGCAGCGAGTTGGGCATTTATTACAACGTGTGATTCGGCGTTATCCGTTTTTTGCCCAACAGAGTGGATCGGATTGCGGTGCAGCTTGTTTAGTGATGGTGTCTCGCTATTGGGGGAAAAACTTTAGTGTAAATCGCCTGCGGGATATCGCCAATGTTGACCGCAATGGCTCGTCACTGCGGGGGTTATCGGCGGCGGCGGAAAGTATTGGGTTTGCCACGCGACCGGTGAAAGCGAGTCTCGATCAATTGGCAAAGCAAAAATTACCTGCGATCGCTCACTGGGAGGGTAAGCACTATATCGTTGTCTATGAAATCACTCCTAAACAGGTGATTGTGGCAGATCCTAGCATTGGTCAACGCACCCTCAGCCACCAAGAATTTAAAGCTAACTGGACAGGCTATACACTGCTGCTGCAACCCACAGCCTGGTTAAAGGATGCCAAGGAGGCTACAACCCCCTTTTGGCAATTCTTTGAGTTGATGAAGCCCCACTCTTTAGTAATGTTGGAAGTATTTGTCGCTTCCTTATTTATCCAGATTTTCGGACTCGTTACTCCCCTATTTACCCAGTTAATATTAGACCGAGTGGTAGTGCAGCGTTCTGAACTAACCTTAACGGCAGTAGGGTTAGGATTACTAATTTTCAGTTTATTCCGTGTAGCGATGACGGGGTTGCGGCAATATCTGTTAGATCACACAGCGAATAAGGTGGATTTAGCCCTGATTGTGGGATTTATTCGCCATACCCTGCGGCTACCCTTAAGTTACTTTGAGTCTCGTTATGTAGGGGATATTATCTCTCGCGTACAGGAAAACCGTAAAATTCAACGCTTTCTCTCTGGCGAGGCGTTGTCCATCTTGTTGGATTTAGTCACTGTCTTTATCTATTTAGGATTGATGTTTTGGTACAGTTGGAAAATGGCGTTGCTAGTATTGGTGATTGTACCGCCTTATTTCCTGCTGGCATTGATTGCCACACCTTTTTTACAAAAGATTTCCAGGGAAATCTTTAATGCTATTGCTAATGAAAGTAGCTATCTGATTGAAGCCCTTTCTGGTGTGCGAACAGTTAAATCTACAGCAGTAGAACAGACAGTGCGTTGGCATTGGGAAGAGTTATTAAGTAAGGAAATAAAAACTAACTTTTCCGGGCAAGTTATTAGCAATCGCCTGCAAATATTCAGCAACACAATTGAAGCAGTGGTAACTACCATCTTGCTGTGGTTTGGAGCGTACCAAGTGATTCACAACCAGCTAACCATTGGGCAATTGGTAGCATTTAATATGTTGTTAGGAAATATTATTACACCCTTCCAACGATTAACAATTTTGTGGAATCAATTGCAAGAAGTGGTGATTGCGGTGGAACGCATTAATGATGTGTTGGATACGGAACCAGAAGAGGATTTGCAGCACCAGGCACGGCAATCTTTACCACCTATTCAAGGTAACATTCGCTTTGATAAAGTGACCTTTCGCTATCACCCTGAAAGCGATATCAATGTTTTAGAAAATCTTAGTTTTGAAATACACAGCGGTCAAATGGTTGCCCTAGTGGGACGGAGTGGTTCGGGGAAAACCACGATTTCTAAACTGGTTTTGGGGTTATATCCCCCCACAGATGGCAAAGTATTGATTGATGGTCACGATATTACCAGTCTTTCCTTGCGTTCTCTACGCGAACAAGTTGGGGTAGTTGATCAAGATACCTTTTTATTTGGCGGAACGATTCGGGAAAATATTAGCTTGGCACATCCTGGGGCAACTTTGGTAGAAATTATTGAGGCGGCACGATTGGCGGGTGCTGATGAGTTTATTAAAAAGTTACCTATGGGTTATGAAACCCAAATTGGTGAAGGAGGAGGGATGTTGTCTGGAGGACAGCGACAAAGAATTGCGATCGCTAAGGCGTTGTTAGGCAATCCCAAGCTGTTAATTTTGGATGAGGCGACTTCCCATCTGGATGCAGAGTCAGAAAGGATTATTCAGACAAATTTAAACACAATTCTGAAGGGCAGAACCACCTTAATAATCGCTCATCGCCTTTCAACTGTGCGGAATGCAGATTTGATTTTGGTGCTAGATAGAGGCGTGTTGATTGAGAGGGGGACTCATCAAGAGTTGATGGCCAAGCGGGGACATTATTTTTACCTCAATCATCAGCAATTGGATGTTGCGGGGTGAAACCAGAGGACAAAGAGGAAGTTTTTCTTGTCTCCCCACTCCTAAAATCCCAAATTGATATCAGGAAAAATCATGCCAAACACATTGAATGGAAAGGTTCAAACCCAAATCCATGAGGTAGAACAGCACAAGGAATTTTTCAGGGAGCAAACACCCGCCAGATCAACTGATGATTGGGCTAACGCAACCAAGGATTTACTTGATAGCTTACCCCAGGTTTGGACAAGGGGATTGCTGTATTTTTTGATAGTATTTGTATCGATTATTTTACCTTGGGCAATGCTATCAAAGGTGGATGAAACTGGTTCGGCAAGAGGGCGACTTGAGCCGAAGGGAAAGACAGTTAGGCTAGATGCTGCGGTGGCTGGCACTGTTGCCGAAATTCGGGTCAAAGAGGGTGATTCGGTGAAAGTTGGGCAGACTTTATTGGTATTGGAATCAGAATTAGCTAAGGTAGAATTGCGGCAGGCACAAGATAAATTGGAGGGGCAATTAAATCGACTTTCTCAGTTAAATTCATCTAAAAGTCAGTTAGTTGTATCGTTGACAACACAACAGCAACAAAATCAATCTCAAGAGTTAGAGAAACAGTCTCAAATTGATCAAGCTAGACAGAATATGAATGCTCTGAGGAATTCTTATGACTTACAAAAAGACGAAAAATTAGCTCAAGTAAATCAGGCACGACAAACTCTTGAGCATAGTCAAACAGCTAATAAATTAGTAGGCAGTAGTTTAGCGAGTACGGAGCGGGAAGTTGAACGCTATCGCAGTCTTTGGCAGTCAGGGGTTGTTCCAGAAATTAATGTTGTGGATAAGCAAGATATAGCTAAAGACAAACAACAGTTATACGAACAAAATAGGTCAGATATTCAGCAGGCTAAACTACGTTTGGTAGAACAGCAGAGTAGCTATGAGCGGACTATTAGGCAAGCAAATGCAGATATTGAACAAGCACAGTTGCGATTGAAAGAACAGGAAAGAAGTTATCAGACTTTGACTCGCTCCAGCAAGCTATCTCTGCTAAAAATTGACGAACAACAGAAGAGTTTAGAGACAGAAATTACTACGCTTAAGTCAGAAATTGCTCAAAGTAAGAGTCAGATTGTCTCGTTAAAGTTTCAGTTAGGGCAACGAGAGTTAAGAGCTACCGTAAATGGTAGAGTGTTTCAGTTACCCATACAACGGGCTGGATCTGTCGTACAGCCTGGAACAATGATTGCAGAGATTTCGCCCCAAGGTTCGCCGCTAATAATTCGGGCACAAATAGCGACAACAGAGAGTGGTTTTTTGCGAAGAGGATTGCCAGTCAAGTTAAAGTTTGATGCTTATCCGTTTCAAGATTATGGGGTGGTGGAAGGAAAATTATTAGAGATTTCTCCTACTACCATAGAGGTAGAAACACCTAATGGAAAGATAGCAGCTTATGACTTGGAAGTTGCACTAAACCAAAATTGTATTCCCTCGGCCAATAAGTGTATTGCCTTGCATCCTGGGGATACGGCAACAGCTGAGGTAATTGTGCGTCAGCGTCGGATTATAGATTTTCTGCTCGATCCATTTAAGCAGTTGCAACAAGGTGGGGTGAAATTGTAGAAAACTTAATCTCCTTCCCTACATCTAAAGGACATGGGAATTGAGAATGTAGAGATGTTGTATGTAATGTCTCTACATCCAGCTAATAAGTCACGATCTCATATTTTATTTTGTTAACCAAATTTAGGATAAATATCATGTCACAACCTATTACCATTACCAACGAAGATATACTTCATCAAGTTAAGTTATCTTGTCAAATTCCTGAGATAGTTGAGCAAATTATTCGCCGTAAGGTGATTATAGCGGCGGCTGAAAAAGCTGGGATAAAAGTAGAAGTTGAGGAACTTCAGAAAGCAGCAGACCAAATACGGTTAACTAATAAGCTTAATAGTGCTGCTCATACCTGGGAATGGTTAGAAAAACATGGTTTATCTATAGATGATTTTGAGGAAATCGCTTACATCACCCTGATTTCTGGAAAGTTAGTAGAACATCTATTTGCCGATAAGGTTGAACCCTATTTTTATGAAAACCAACTAGATTATGTTGGTGTCGTCATGTATGAAGTTATTCTAGATGATGAGGATTTAGCACTAGAACTTTTCTATGCGATTAAAGAAGGTGAAATGAGTTTCTATGATGTTGTCCACAAATATACTAAGGATACCGAATTACGCAGAAAATGTGGATATCAAGGAGTAATAAACCGCAAAGATTTGAAGCCGGAAATTTCTGCTGCTATTTTTGCTGCTAAACCGCCACAGCTTCTTAAACCAATTTTTACTTCTAAGGGAGTACACCTAGTTTTCGTGGAGGAAATTATTCAACTAGAACTGGATAATAAACTACGCTCTACCATTATTCTGGAGTTATTTTCTGCATGGCTAAAAATACAAACTGAGCTAGTTGAAGTAGATTTTACTATTAGATGAGTAGAGTTAAAAGCCGAACAATTATTTTATACAAGAGGGCAAATGTAAGGAGAGTATCTAAATTTTGCAAAAATATAGAATTATAGTGAATTATTTATGTCCTTTTTTTTAGGTGAATATCAAAAATCGATTTTACTGACTTTATAGAGAAAGCTATTATCAAAGGTAGCAATAGTCTTAATTTAGTGAAAATAGCTAAATTAGGCAGTTTTACACATAAATTGCCAATGAAAATACTGAATCATTTAAGTCCCGAAATATAGTGTAATTTACTTGTAAAATCAATATATTTATTGATATTTATAATGAAGGCTAAGATAAATAAGTACTTAGCTAGTTTAATGAACCTCTAACAAAACTTGTGGAGTAATTAATCATGGCATCTATCAAAATCAACGAATTGCATTTAGCAGGTGCAGACTTATTCATGGATTCTGAAAACTTTTTCAGTGACCTAGAAGATCGTGAATTAGTTGCAGCAGTCGGAGGAATAACTCCTGTGATCACATTTACCGCTGCCGCGCTTGGTAGTGTCAGCGTGTGGGGAGTTAGCTTTGGTACTGGTTTTGCTCTCGGAACTTTTGCGGCTGGTGCTACTGCTGGTTACTTCGCTTCCAGATAAAAGAAGTTTTGTCATAAGTTAAAAAACTAGGAGATACAGATGGCAATTACTATTAACGATCTCAATCCTGAATATAGTCTTTTTCTTGACAGAGAAAGCTACTTAGATGAGTTGGTTGATAATGAACTTCGTGATGCAATTGGTGGTGTCACACCTGGTGCTGCTATTCTCACTGCTCTTGTTATTTTTGGAGCGGGTGCTGGTTTTGGCGTATTAGTTTATAAATTAACTCACTAACCAGCAGATGTTCTTTTAATTGACAATAGAAAAAGGTCAGGAAATATATTTATAGCCCTGGCCTTTTTGTAAGAGTAATACAGCAAGTAAATCTAATCAATGAGGCTCCTCAATGAATATTACACCATACTTAATTGCAATAGTTGGGATAGCACTAATTGTAGAACAAGAATACGTTATAGCAGCTACAATGCTACTCATTGCTATTAGTGAGATTACATTACCAAATTTAAATACAATAACTACCACTTCAGCTACTTTCATCCGTTTTGGACTGATAGGAGCTTTAGTTTCTCTTCTTGTTTATCGATTTTTAACGTGAGAAGACGAAATTCATTTTATCTTATTGAATTGCAATTAATTCTACTTCTATTTCTTGTAGTAGTGAAGTAGTAATAATTGCTGGCAATTAGTATAAGTTACCAAAAAGTAATAATTGTTCAGCTATGATGTTTTCATTGAGTCACAAAAATGTTAGTAAATACCTCGAACAATCAGGTATTTTTTCTCAACAAGATTTATTAAATCTAAAGCTAGAATTAGGAAAACTTAATACTAAAAACTTTAGTATTGTAGTCACGCTGCAAAATGGACATAAATTTATAGTTAAGCAAGAACGTCCTACGCTTTCAGGAACTTTCTCTCAAGAAATTTTTAATGAATGGCAGTTTCAAAAAGTCATCAATGAGCTTCCTAAGTTAAACTATCTGAAAATCTTTGTCAGAGAGATGCTTGCCTATGATGAAGATAATTTAATTGCAATTTATAGATACTTGGATAATTATCTAGAGTTACATACTGGTATTTTAGAGTCTAAGAAAATATTCCCAGTTACTATTCCTGCTTGGATAGGTTCAATACTAGGTCAAATCCATCGTGCTACATTCAACGATGAAGATGCTTATATTTATGTAACTCAAAAAGGTAGTTTTTGGCAGAGTACAGGTGCGGCTTTTAGTTTATTACAAGGTCGGATTACGCCTGAAATTTTGAGTATGACCTCTCCAGACTACATCAAATTTATTAGCCTTTATCAACGTTTTGATAGTCTTGAGCAAGCAACATTAGAGGCAATTAGTTCCTGGCAAGCGTGTTGTATTGTACATAATGACCTTAATATCGCTAATATTCTAGTTCATCAAGAATGGGAAAAAGTAAAGTCATTCACTGAAGCACAAGAGCAATCTACTGTCAAAATAATAGATTGGGAGAGAAGTAGTTGGGGAGATCCTATCTTTGATTTAGGAAATTTAATAGCTAATTACATACTGATATGGCTATCAAGTATGGTGGTAGATCCTTCGATGGAGATGGAAGAATCAATAAAATCAGCTGAAGTTACACTAGAAGACATCCGCCCATCTATTGTAATTATTATTCAATCTTATTTAAATAATTTCCCCGAAATTTTACAACATTTTCCTAATTTTTTTAAGAAGCTACTCCAGTTTATAGGCATAGCTATTATTATTCAAACACAAGCAAAAATTGAATATCACAAGCTGTTAGTAAATAGTGATATTTACGCTCTTCAAGTTGCAAAATCCTTGCTTTGTCGTCCTGAAATTTCTCTCGTTAGTATATTTGGTATACAAGAGAAAGAATTGACTAGTCTAATAGTTAATTCTTAAAAATTGCTCGGATGTTTAATTAGAGATAAAGAAAATGATCAATAGTCAATGTATACATCATTTATTATCGGGTGTCTCAAAAGATTTACAAGAGAAATTGGAAGATATAACCAATAATATTGAGTTCGATGATGAATTGTGTGTCCGTCATCCAGACTATCAGCTTTGGGAAACTTCGCTAGAGATTAAAAATCGCTTTCATAAACTACCTCTAGAAGTGCAACAAAAGCATATAGCCAGACATTTAAGAAGCTTTTTGTACGGTATTTACTATAATGGGTCACTACTCAAATCTCTTAAGTTGAAAGCGGATTTTGAAGATTCAGTGAATCAACAGAATTTAAAAAATGATAGTTTGATTGGTATCGATGTAGGACTTTTTCAACAATTACATGAAAGCAACCAAGGGCAAGGATATTTTGATCCTGGTTGGCTGGTAAGAAAGATGGAGGTGGATGGTAGCGTAGCAGTTACCAAGGGTAAGTTAACTGTACATATTAATCCTGAGCTTCACTTGATGGCTTCGCAAACATCAGTAAATGTCGGTGAAGTGGTTTCTATAAAAATGCCTAAAAACTGTCTACAAGAAGGATTTTATATTGCAGTAGGTAACACAGGTATTATACCTATAGATGTTATAGAGAATAAATATACAATAGTGCGAATTTATTTTAATATAATTTCAGAAGGCGCTGTCCAGATAATGAAGTCTTTAACACAACAGTTAAATGAAAATGAAATATTCTTTTCATTTAAAGCTTCTTACAGTTACTCTGGCTATGAAAGATATGATGCAGGTGTTCTTTATATTAAGAGGGATGACTACCCGTTAGTGCATTCTATTCTGCAAAATATTTATCTAGTTAACCAAGACTATTTTCGCAACAACATCCCACTATTTACAAAATATTTAGCTCCTGGTCTTGGGTTGGCAGAAGAGCCAGATATTAAGTTTGATCACTACGAAAGCTTTGGAACAAACCGTTGTCAAATTGTTGCTAATGGCTTACTCGAAGCTAAAATAAAAAATCAGCGATCGCCTGAAGAAAAGCTGAATGCTATAATCAACCAATTCTCTCAACTAAATATAGATTTGCAATATCCATATTTAAACAGCGATTATACAGATATTTATACCCCACTATCAGGAACATGAAAAATTAATAAGCCTAAGGGGATAGAAAAACTTATTTATAAGAAGAATTCAGAACTCAGGAGTCAGAATGAGCTAAACGCCCCGCTAGCGCTAACAGAATCAAGATATTCATTCTGAATTCTTCTTCCATTTCTCCTAACTTCTCAAAACACCTGCATTCTTCTCGATCAAGTCTAAAGCTTTCTTGGCTTTAAAAATAGCTCGCAAATAAGCTACTTGACTATTCCAAGCCGAACGAGGTAAAAGAGTTGCTTGAGAATTTAAATCAGCCGAGGATTGTCCAACAGATGATTTTGAACTATCAGCTAGAGGTACATAATCAGTGGATATATTCTTCATAAAGAGTTAAATTTCTGAATTAGCTTTCAACTCAAAACAACCAAAGATGTCGTTAACTCTGGATCTTCTTCCCAACCTTCTGGCCATTGAATGCGATCGCTAGTAAAATGAAGCGGATCGTTTTCTGGCCAAGGAGCATTTATCGGTTCCTCAAGTAGCCCAAACTCCCCATTATCAAAGGGGTTTCCGTCCGCATGACGTTGAAGAAATACTCGCTCCCGAATACCGCCTTTTTCCTGAGTCAGGGCGCGATGATGACAATAAGGATTATTGCCTCTTTTATCAAAGAAAACGTGAGCAGTCCAACTGCAACCACCCCGACAGAGTTCGGCAAATTCACAAGTCTTGCAAAAACCCCATAGGTGTGATGTTCCTTTGGGAGTATCAGCCCCTAAGTTAAACCGTAGTTCTTCGGTTTCTTCAATAATTGTCCGCAGTGAATAGTCGCGGATGTTGCCGCCAGTGTATGCCGTGGTAGGTAGTGAGGGACAACCTTTGATCGCACCATCGGCTTCAATGCCTAAAGCAGACAGTCCAGCGCTACACCCCTGCCAAAATGACCAAGCGTCTCCACCCCGCAGCAGTCTTTCATAGGGCCCGTAGTAGCCGATGTTATTCCCCGGCTGCACCTGCACGCCTTCTCGCTTGGCGCGTTCGGCAACACGAGCAATCATTGGGTATAGATCCAATAGTTCGTAAGGTTGCAATAAAATATCAGTATTATCGGCAGCATTGCCCATTGGTACAGTCAACTGAATTTGCCAAGCGAAGACACCAGCATCACGGAGATGACCGTAAATTTGAGGAAATTCTGGTGCAGACAAACGATTGATTTGCGTATTGCAGCCAAAGGGGATACCTGCTTCTTTGAGATGGCTCATAGTCTTAAATGCCCATTGCCACGAGCCTTGTTTGCCCCGCAGGCGATCGTGAGTCGCTTCTAAGCCATCAACCGACACAGAAACCACGCCAATACCGGCTTCTTTCATCCGACGGGCTGTGTCTAAGGTGATACCATAACCCCCTGTGGTCATACCACATAACATCCCAGCTTTGGTAATTGCTTGGGCAATCTCTAGCCAGTCAGGACGGAGAAAAGCTTCACCACCAATTATGGTAACTTCTGTAATTCCCACTTCGGCCATTTGTTTGACTAAATCAAGGGCTTCTGCTGTGGAAAGTTCATTTGTCCTTGTATGACCAGCGCGTGAACCGCAGTGTTGACAGGCTAGATTACACTTGAGTGTAATTTCCCAAACTGCATAACTAATTCGGCGATAAGTCATTAGAATACCCTCAATTAATTTTTATAGAAAGGGATGAATAAATCCCTAGATATTCTTAGAAGTCTGATTTTGTGGTTAAAACTCGGTAGCATTCAAAGGGTTTTTCATAAATACCAAAAATTCCAGAGACCACCTGGCGCTCCATATATTAAAATTGAATTTCTCCACCCAGTTAATCCACCAAAAACTGCTGCCAGTTCTTTTTCACTTAAATCCTTGAGTTCATCTTCACTATCAGCAGACTCTAACAATTGATTAGTATATTCTTCATACTCTTCTAGAGTGAAATTGTAGCCAGCAGCTTTAACTATTTGGCTACATTCTTCTTTACTATTAACGCCTTGAATTTGATTACGGAAAGTTTCATCATTTGCTAGCTGCTCATAGAAAGCTTTGACATGTTCTAGTGACATAAAATTCTCCTGGACTCGATGAACTAAACTAAATAAATTTTTGAATGTTATACATTCTTTTGTTATCTGTTATTTCGATTTTATTTTGAATTCATGAAAGGGGACAGATCCTCATCCGTCCCTTGAAATTTAATCTGTTCTAGTAGCAACACAGGTTCACTAAACTATGTCATCTATCCGAATAACTCCATACATCAGTTGGTAGGGTGGCCATACAACTCCATATAATGGTTGAATTTTGGGCTTTCCAGTTAATCCACCAAAAACTGCTGCCAGTTCTTTTTCACTTAAATCTTTGAGTTCACCTTCACCATTGGCAGACTCTAACAATTGAGTGGTATATTCTTCATACTCTTCTAGAGTAAAATTGTAGCCAGCAGCTTTAACTATTTGACTACATTCTTCTTTGCTATTAACGCCTTGAATTTGATTGCGGAAAGCTTCATCATTTGCTAGCTTTTCGTAAAAACCTTTAACATCTTCTAAAGACATAATCTTCTACTCCTGAAGTTACTTAACAGTTAGCTAGTTTTGACACTTGAATTGCTACTTCAGATGGATTGTAGTTATCTGTAATTACTTGTGGACAACGCATACAAGCTGCTTTCCCTTCTTGCTGCCACCACCGACAATCTCGGCGGATGGAACAGGGGGGTAGTTCTTGTGCTACTGACGGTAACTTTTCTACAATTCGCGTTGCTAAACGGCAATCTTTTCCATCAAAATGCTGACAATCTTTAGTCGCACAAGCTGCCGCCGTCCGAAAAATTTCAGCAGGTGTAATTGGACTAGCTTTTGCTATCAGTTCATCGGTGATAGGTAAGGGCTGTTTAAGATAAGTTACACGCGGTTCTGCTACTGTTCCACTGATAATTCCGAAAACCACACTATCCTCTGATTCTGCTCTAGCACTGGGGCAAAGTGTAGTTTTATCCACAGCAATATCTTTCATCAATTGAGCTTCCAGTGGAGAGAATCTTTATGAAAGTAAAGGGTCAACTGCGACGAGTCCTATAGTAATAGGAGGAATAAAAATCTTACCAAGGATTATGGGAAGCGATTTTGATTCTCCACCTGCAACGCTTTTTGCTTCTTCGTCAGATATCAATAACAAAGATTCTTCGGAATTCAAAGCTTCGTGCCGACGTGTCACAGCATTTTTCACAGCATCATCAATCAAATCGTTAATTTCGATTTGAATGTTATATTTTCTTTCTTTAGCTTCCATGTTGATTTTCCTCTGAATTATTGACCATTGATTATTTGTCAGGCAATTATACTAAGTAGTGTAATTGCCTAATATGTCCTCTATATTAGGAAAAAAGAAGCTAATCGCTTTATATATTAAGAACTCTAAATTAGACAGAAATAAAACTTTTATGTCACGAAAAAACGATGATTTTTGAGTAATGTCTATTGTTGTGTAGAGCCATATATCAGTTACTCAAGCTGTAAACTATCGCATATCAATTCAAATTTGATATTTGAGGTAATTTTGAACATTAACTAAAATATTTCTGTCCCGAAAATATTGTCAACTGACAGAGTATATCTAATGTCTATATTCAGATTTAAAATACATAAACTATCTAAAATGTCAAGTTAAAAAGCTATATTTGTCATTTATCGTGCTAGGCGATCGCACTATTACCATCATCTCGCCTGACAAACAAAGCCCGATAAACAGGTTCACCCTTTTTTTGCGTGCCTATTTCCCTTTCTGTGGGCACTGGTAGGGGGTTCTCAGGCAACCATTCTCCTGTACCAATTTTCTCAAAAGCTGGATTTTCTGCAAAGCGATCGCGCATTTCCACAGCGACAAATTCCATATCTGATTGCAGAAATACCAACCCCCCAACCGCAAGATACTTAGCTAAATCTGCTACTAGTTCTGGTTGGACTACACGACGTTTCGCATGGCGGGTTTTAAACCAAGGATCGGGAAATTGAATTGTAACCCGTTGTAAACTTCCTGAAGGAAGGCAAGATAAAAGTGAGTGCAATGAGTTGTTCACATTGCAAAATAGATAGTGCAGGTTTGTTAAACCTAACTCAGAACGTAACTTATTCGCCTCCACCACCAGCGGTTCCCGAATTTCTAAGCCTAGATAATTCCAATTGGGTTCTATCTTGGCCATATTCAATAAAAATACTCCTTTAGCGCAGCCAATATCTAAATGTAGTGGTTGATTTGGCTTTACATAAATTTTTTCCAAGTCTTGGGGACTTGCTGGTGTTTGATACTTTTTACCAAGTGGATTAACATGCTGGCGGACTCGGACTGCTGCCAAAATTTGCTCTCCTTTACGTGAAAATATTTTGTGGTGAAATCCAGGTTACAAGGAAGTCTAACAAAAGTACGCCAAAAATTATCAGCCTATCATTCAATTGCTTACCCAGCATCAAGTTTGTATAGTAGTTGCAGTCAAATACGCCTGTTTTTTGAGGTTTTTGAGAAATTTATATTTTGGAAGTCCCTCATTTTGCATTAATCTCTAGAATTAAAATGCCTTAGCACATTTGCTTTAGTCATGGAGGGAGGAAACTTAGACAGTGGATATTTTAGATTTGTTTTATAAGGGCGGCCCAGCGATGTGGCCAATGCTTGTTCTATCGATTCTGGCTGTGAGTGTGATTTTTGAGCGTTTGTGGTTCTGGCTGCGAATTTTGACTCAAGAAAAGCAAATAGTCGATCGCATCCTGGATGCTGCCCAAGATAACTGGGAATTAGCTGCGGACATCGCGAAACAAGCAAGCGATCAGCCTGTCGGGCGTTTTCTCTATGCCCCTCTACGCTTAACAAAAAACGATGCGGAAACCTTTCGACTCGCACTGGAGGCTACAGCAGAAGACGAATTAGCTGGGATGCGGCGGGGCGAAAAACTTTTAGAAGCTGTGATTGCCCTAGCGCCACTGCTAGGACTGTTGGGTACAGTTTTGGGTTTAATCCACTCTCTGCGCTCAATTAGAATTGGCGATTTGGGAACTGAATCTACTGCTGGGGTGACTACTGGTATTGGTGAATCCTTAATTAGTACGGCAAGTGGCCTAATAGTTGCGATTATTGCTTTGGTATTTTACCGCCTATTTCAAAGTTTTGTAGTCAACCAAGTCAAAGTTTTTCGGAAGGCAGGAAATGAGATGGAATTGCTCTATCGCCAGTCCCCACCTGATTTTAGCAATCGGACACCAGCAATTATTCGGGAAAATTTCACTCCACCCCGCAAGCCAGAAAAAACTAGGCTTCCTGAACCTCCTGAACCCCCGAATACAGCTAATTAATAGTCAAAAATTCAACCCCCGAACCAGATTTTAGAGTAAGACATGAAAGTTAATCTACATACTCCAATTGAAGAAGTCCAAATTCAAATCATCCCTTTAATTGATGTAGTTTTTTGTATTCTGACGTTTTTTTTGTTAGCGGCATTACAATTTACCAGGCAACAGGCAATCAATGTTGATTTACCTAAAGCCAGCCCTAGTAGCGTATCTGGAATAACATCACAGACTGGAAGTGTGATTGTGACTATTGATGCTGTTGGTAATACTTACATAGAAAAGCAACCTGTAAAACAGGAAGATTTGAGACAGAGTTTAAAACAGTATCTCCAACAAAATCCCAATGCTATTGTTGTGCTGAATGCTTCACGGACAGCAACTTACAATGATGTAATTGAGACATTGGACTTACTGCGGCAAGTAGGGGGCGATCGCGTTTCTTTGGGAATTATCCCTGGCCCATCTCAACCACCCATAAACTCACTTAACCAGCCTACTGTCCCCTCTTTCCCAATCAATCCTGGTGCAGCACCACTTCCAGGTATCAATCCTGAAGGGAATATTACCCCTAAATTTCCCTCAGCACCTAATTCTGTGCCCTTTCCTAGCATAAGTCAGCCTCCAACTGGACAAGGCATCAGTCCGATCAATCCTGGTCTTTCAAACCCACCAGCATCTCAAGCGCCTGTAGCACCCAAACAAACCCAACCTCCTCTTAAAAGATGATCTAGGGATATGGGGCATTGAAAAGAGGCAGAGGTGCAGGGTGCGGGGGCGGAGGGGAATAATTCTTCTCCCTGCTCCCCACTCCCCACTCCCCATTTCTCTTCAATCTCTTTTCCAAACCTAAAGATATCTGAAATAAAATTCGGCTAGAGAAAAAATTACTGCTAATTTATAAATAATTGGTTGAGCTTTAAAGATTTTTCCACAGATAAAGTGAAGTAATTTATCACCAATTGCCATTCACGTTTCAGGGGTTGTGGCATGAATATTGTGACGCTTTTAATTGTTTGGGTAGTAACAGCTATCAGCTTGTTGATAATTAGCAAATTGCCTCTGGGAGTCGAAATTGACACTCCAGGTAAAGCCTTCCTTTCTGCCGCAGTGCTTGGTATCGTGACGGCAATAGTCAGACCGATTTTAAGCCTCGTTTTTGCAGTACCAAATTTACTTACCTTAGACTTATTATCCAGCATTTTCACATTTATGATTGCTGTGGTTTGTTTTAGTATTGCTGCTTGGTTAGTCGAAGGCTTTCGCTTGCGTTACGGCATTTGGAGTGCTGTTATTGGAGCATTTGCACTGACTATAATTAACAGCTTAATCTACAAAATATTGGGTGTCTAAATTTAAGAGTTAGGAGTGATGAGTTAAGAGTTAGGAGTTAATAACTATTAACTACTCCTCACTCCTATCTCTTAACTATTCGTTGGAACTTGGGGGAGCAACTGGGGTAGTTGATTGTTGTTTACGTTGCTCGCGCTTTTTGCGATCGGCTGAGAGCATATCTGCCATCACTATCAGTGCTTGCGCCATTTTGTCTAGGTTAGAACGGTATAATTCCAAATCCTTGTTGAGTTTGTCATCGGAAAGGTGCAGACCGGCTGCGATCGCTTTTAGCGCCTCAGTAAGTTGCTTTTCGTCTTTAACCAATGCGGGATCGGACTGTTCTAATAATGAAAATACACCAATTGCAAACAAACGGTTGTATTTAAAGTTAGGATTGTTGGCGATCGCTTGCAGTTGTGCTTGCAAGTCAGTATCTCTATCTAAGTAAGTAGTTTGGGCCAGCCAGCCAATTAAATCTTTAACTGGCAAACCTTTAGCTACAGCTTGCAGTCTTTGGGCATCCTGCCGATATTGTTGCGGATCTTTTTCTATAGCCTGACATAAGGCATTAAAAATTGATTCTTGATCCCGTTCTGGTTGATAGCCTTCCATGAAACGGTCAAAAGTAGTGACGACACCCAAGGCATAAATTGGATTGTAGCTAAAATCGATATTTACTGACAGCAGATGCATTTCCACCATCAATTCTTCTACTACCCGACGATAAATAGTGTTAATCGGACGGGTGTGAAGATTGTAGAAAGTTCGCTTTGTATCGGAGACTGTACGGACGTTATTCACAAAGAAAAAAGAAATGTTAAGGGCGACGTATCTTTATTTTGTCGCTTAAAGGCTACTTTGCCAAGTTGAGCTTTTAGCGAGTGACGGTTTCATTTACAATATATACACATCAGAAGTATTTTTTAAGCTAGTACCCACAGGACATAAGACCTTTTCTCCCAAAAATTATTATCCTTAATGATTTATTTATTGCATTTATGAATTTCTCGCCACAGTTAATTGCTTTAGGTGAGTACCTAACTGGTGAATTTGATAATCGGGAACAAGCTATAGCAGAACCAGTTTGGTATGTCCATCTACGTCTGTGGCAAAGACAAGTTAATATCTTCACAGAAGATAGCATTACCTTGTTTGCCGAACAGGCTAACGTTATTACCCTAGATCAACCCTATCGCCAGCGAATTATCCGGTTGCGTCAGGGGAGAAACTCTGACACAACCGTGGAAGTACAATATTATATGCCTCAAGATCCAGGTGCATTAAGAGGCGCAGGTGATAACCCTGCTCTACTAAACACACTGACACCAGAACAATTAGATTTACTACCAGGTTGTATCCTAAGAGTTACTCAAGAAAAACTAGCTGGCGATCGCTACAAGTTTACCGCTACACCACCACCAGAGACACGTTGCAGCTTTACTTATCTTGGTAATAGCGTTTATGTTTCCTTGGGTTTTGCAGCGACAGCAACAGAATTTTACAGCTACGACAAAGGAATTGATCCAGCCACCGGCAAAGCAACTTGGGGAGCGATTATGGGACCTTATCGCTACACCAAGCGAACTCAGTATTAAATAAGATAAAGTTATGAATTATAAGTTATGAGTTATAAATTAATTCCTCACTCTTAACTTCTAACTCCTAACTCTTTTTTAGCTGGCAATGCTACGAGGTACACCTTCTAAAGCTTCATCTTCTGTTTCAAAAATTTCAAAAACAGTATCCATCATCGTCACTTCAAACACAAGTTTGGCTTCTGGATGTACATTGCAGATGCGGAAACTGCCCTTGACTTTATCAGCATCACGCATTCCAGCCACCAAAGACGTAAGACCAGAACTATCAATAAAATTTACCTGAGCCAGATTTACAACTACATGGCGACTGAGTTTGGAAATACACTCCTGTAACTTCAGGCGAAATTGCCAAGCAGTGGTAATATCAAGACGGCCTGCTGGTGTCAGGATAATAACGGTGTTTCCGTCTTGGGTTGTATAAGTTTTTTGGTCTATATGAATCACTAAAGTCCTCCCCGTGACATTTCTCTTAAGATTAACTACTCGCAGAATTTTCTAATGCTGTCACTTGAGATTAACAAGCTATAGCTAAAATTGTCACCTTTTTCTGCTAAGTGCTTAACTCTAGTAGTTTAACTCAGGAAAATAGTGGGAAGTAGGGATTGGGGATTGGGGAAGGTGGGACCCCTCTGGGGATAAGGGGTAATGAGGATTGGGGACTGGAAACTGGGAGAAGATCAGGATAATTATCATAACTCCCTATTCCCTATTCCCCATTATTTCCAATTGATCCAATCTTGAGGTTTCAAGAAGGTTTCATACAACTCGGCTTCGGGGGAATTTGGTTCCGGTTGATAGCCATATTCCCAACGGACTAAGGGTGGTAGAGACATAAGAATTGATTCGGTGCGTCCATTGGTTTGCAGACCAAAAATGGTGCCTCGGTCATAAACCAAGTTAAATTCTACATACCTTCCCCGGCGGTAGAGTTGAAAATTCCGTTGGCGATCGCCATACTCCATCCCATGTCGTCGTTCTACAATTGGTACATAAGCGGGTAAAAATGCTCTGCCACAGCCTTGTACAAAGCTAAACAAATCTTCCCAATTGCGGGTTGCTGGTGTTCCTACCTCGTTGCTATAAATAGCCGCTTCCCCATTGGGATTTGGCCCGCGATATAAAGCACCCTGGCCATCTTGGTAATCAAAAAACAGACCACCTACACCCCTTGTCTCGTCACGATGCTTGAGGTAGAAATATTCATCACACCACTTCTTAAACACCGGATAATACTCTGGGTGGTGCTGGTCGCAAGCCTGCTTTAATGTCTTGTGTAAATGTGTCGCATCTTCAGCAAAGGGGTAATAAGGTGTCAAGTCTAAACCGCCACCAAACCACCAGACTGGCCCCGCTTCAAAGTAGCGATAATTTAGATGAACTGTTGGCACGTAAGGATTATGAGGATGTAACACCATTGAAGTGCCTGTTGCATAAAAGCCATGCCCTGCTGCTTCCGGGCGTTGGGCTAAAATTGAGGCTGGCAAATGGGAACCCCAAACTTCAGAAAAGTTTACACCTGCTTGTTCAAATATTGCACCATCTCGCAGCACGCGCGATCGCCCTCCCCCTCCTTCTGGGCGTTCCCAACTATCTTCATGAAACTTAGCTACACCATCTAGTTTTGCTAATGATTCAGTAATTTCGTCTTGCAGTTGTTTCATAAACTGACTGACCCTAATTTGAGCGTCAGCTGCGGGCAAAGACTTGGATGATACTGATTCTACAGTTGGTGTTTGCGAGTTGGTCAACATAGATTCCCGAACCTAAATTACAATTTCCAGAAAGCCACAAATTTTTCATTTTAAAATTTGGGGGAAACACGCGCCAACAATCTACCTCTATTTGCCCAACCCGCTTTTTTCTTACTGGTTAAGCATTTATACGATTGATGGGCATCACTAGAGTTATTTTCCCTCAAATGCGTATAGGCTTGTATATTGAATTAGTTTTTTTTGAAATTCTTAATTGGAATATTTTGATATAAAGACTAAATTTTAGTCTTAAGCTTGAGGTATCAAGGGTTTCACTATCTTACCTGTTAGGGTCTGTACCAAATCAAGGCTTGCTATGTTTAGGACATTTTTGAGAAAGTTTTAATTTAACGTGAGTTCGACTGCTCATATCATGTTCACCCAAAAGACCTCTAAGAAGGTTTTACTACGCAAAACCTGTCCCTCTCCGACTCGGAGAGGGACAGACTTGAACTTTAGTTCAAGGCAGGGAGAGGTCTGTCAAACTCACGTTAATTTAGGGGTTAATCGTAGTTGCACACCATACCAGAGTTACCAGAAAGTGTCTAGGGAGGAGGATTAGGAAAATGCAAGGTTGGTTATCCAAATTCATCCACCGCAAACGTCGTCGTTTTTGCGCTTCTCTGGTGTGGACATATCGAGAGATTAGTTCTGCTTCTGTAGATGAACTGTGGCAAAAAGTGGTTGACTTAACAGATGTTTCCTGGCATCCACAACTTAAGAGTACTAATGTACCCCACGGATTAGTACCCAAACCAGGATTAATTTTTCAAGCTGTAACACGCTTTTCGCCAATTCCCATCAGAATTTTTGTAGAACGCGTCAATCCTAAAGAGATGCTGAGTATCCGAGTGATGGCGATTCCGGGAATAGAAGAACGGGTAACTTACCAAGTAGAGTCAACGGTTTGTGGTACTTGTTTATCTTATTCTGTAACGCTACGGGGTTGGTTATCGCCCTTGATTTGGTCTTTATCCCGTCCTTACGCAGACCGCGTTGCACGGTCTTTAGTCGAGGCTGTAGAAAAGACAGCATTACCAGCGGTATCTGGTAAGAAAAAATCCCTTAATGACAGTTGTTTTGATTTTTAGGGAGTGGGGAAGGTGGTTCACCTCTGGGGATAAGGGGTAAGGGACAAGGGGGACAAGGGGGACAAGGAGGACAAGGGGTACAAGGGGGAATTATTGAATAGTCTCTTCCTTGTCTCCCTTGTCTCTTCTTCATGCCCAATGCCCAAAGAAAGTTAAGATCCTAATTAGGTAATAATGCTATTTGCTAAGTTTTATTACGGCAGTGACAGTGATAACACTAAGCTGACCTTACTTAAGAAAGCATCCAGTTAATAGCTAAGACGTTCCCCACAATTGTATTTATTCATTTTGAATTTTGAATTTTTATGTACGATGTCCTCGATTCCCAGTCTGTCTTAGAAGTTTTGCGACCAGTAGAAGACCCAGAACTCCGTAAAAGTTTGGTAGAACTAAACATGATTCGCAACGTCACAATTGACGGTGGTAAGGTTAGTTTCACTTTAGTGTTAACCACCCCTGCCTGTCCTTTACGTGAATTTATTGTCGAAGACTGTCAGAAAGCTGTCAAAAAACTCCCAGGCGTTACAGATGTCAGCATAGAAGTGACGGCAGAAACACCGCAGCAAAAAAGTTTACCTGACCGCACTGGCATTTCTGGGGTGAAAAATATCATTGCTGTTTCCAGCGGCAAAGGTGGCGTTGGTAAAAGTACGGTGGCGGTTAATGTTGCAGTAGCTCTAGCTCAAACTGGGGCGAAAGTTGGTTTGCTAGATGCTGATATCTATGGCCCTAATGACCCCACCATGCTGGGTCTATCTGATGCCCAAATCGTTGTGCGTTCTACTGAAACAGGTGACATTCTGGAACCTGCTTTTAATCACGGCGTCAAATTAGTTTCGATGGGGTTTTTGATTGACCGAGATCAACCAGTAATTTGGCGAGGGCCTATGCTCAATGGTGTAATCCGCCAGTTTCTCTATCAAGTTGAATGGGGAGAACTGGATTATTTAATTGTAGATATGCCACCGGGAACCGGAGATGCTCAGTTAACTTTAACTCAAGCAGTGCCGATGGCAGGGGCAGTAATTGTCACCACGCCGCAAAACGTAGCCCTGTTAGATTCTCGCAAGGGATTGCGAATGTTCCAGCAGATGAATGTCCCGGTATTAGGGATTGTGGAAAATATGAGCTATTTTATCCCCCCCGATCAACCAGATAAGCAATATGACATCTTTGGTTCCGGTGGTGGCTCCAAAACAGCCACAGAATTGGGAGTGCCATTGTTAGGGTGCGTACCACTAGAGATTTCCACACGAGTTGGTGGTGACAGTGGTGTACCAATAGTTGTCGGTGAGCCAGATTCAGCTTCGGCAAAAGCATTAACAGCGATCGCTCTTACCATTGCTGGTAAAGTATCAGTTGCCGCTTTGACATAAATTAATTTTAATTTCTATCTACTTCCTGGGCTATAGCTTGGGAATACTAGGGATTGGGCATGGGGTATGAGGAAGCAGAGGAGCAGGGGGCAGGGAGCAGGGGAGGATGAGGGAGAAATAATCAATCTCCAATCCCCAGTCCTCAATCTCCAAGCCCCAGTCCCCAATCCCCAATCCCCAACAATCAAAGTCTAAACTGACACAATGTTGTTAAAAAGATCGCTCCCCAAAATTCGCTGGAAGTCTTGGGTTAAACCCTGGCAGTCTGTAGATTGGCTACTATTTTGCTTGCCTATAGCTATCAGTATTTTTGGCGGCACTATGATTCTCAGTACGGAACTGAAGCAGCCGGTAACTGACTGGTGGTGGCACTGGTTGGTAGCTGGTATCGGTGTGCTTATAGCCCTGTTTTTATCTCGTATCCGTTACGAACTCTTGATGCAGTGGCACTGGGTAACATACTCACTAACGAACTTCAGTTTAATTGCCGTGATGATTGCTGGTACTAGCGCCAAAGGGGCGCAGCGGTGGATTAGTTTCGCTGGCTTTAACGTGCAACCCTCAGAATTTGCCAAAGTCGGCATGATCATCACCTTAGCAGCGTTGTTACACAGGAACACTGCTTCTAGTCTGGAAGGTGTTTTCCGTGTTCTAGCAATCACCGCCATACCTTGGGGATTAGTATTTTTACAGCCAGATTTAGCAACATCAATGGTATTTGGTGCGATCGTTTTAGGAATGCTTTATTGGGCAAATGCTAACCCCGGTTGGTTAATTCTGATGATTTCTCCAGTGGTTGCCGCCATTTTGTTTAGTATATCTTGGCCATTTGCAGAGCCAGTAGTTTTACTCAAAGAACTATCTTTTGGCCCATTAGGGCTAATTTGGTCAGTGGCCATGGCGATTGTGGGCTGGCAAACTCTTCCCTGGCGTCGATTTGGTTTTGGCGCGATCAGTGCGTGGACTCTTAATATACTGGGTGGCGAATTAGGTGTTTTCGCTTGGAACCATATTTTGAAACCGTATCAAAAAAATCGGTTAACTGTATTTATGGACCCCGATCACGATCCTCTTGGTGCTGGGTATCACCTAATTCAATCTCGTATTGCTATTGGTGCTGGTGAAGTTTGGGGATGGGGTTTGTTCAAAGGTCCAATGACGCAACTAAATTTCGTCCCTGAACAGCATACAGACTTTATTTTCTCCGCAGTGGGCGAAGAATTCGGTTTTATTGGTTGTTTGGTAGTATTATTTGTTTTCTGTTTAATTTGCTGGCGTCTACTGCATATTGCCCAAACAGCCAAAGACAACTTTGGTTCCTTGTTGGCTATTGGCGTTTTGTCGATGATTGTCTTTCAGGTGATTGTCAACGTTGGCATGACTGTTGGTTTAGCGCCTGTAGCAGGAATTCCCCTACCTTGGATGAGTTATGGGCGTTCTGCTATGCTGACTAACTTCATTTCCTTAGGAATAGTAGAATCGGTAGCAAATTTTCGACAAAGGCAGAAGTATTATTGATTCGTCATTGGTCATTTGTAAGAACCAATGACCAATGACTATTAACAAGTATTAAGCTATTAAAAGGAAACAAGCGAGGCTAAAAACATGATTCTGCCTGGAGCAACTGTTCGCGTCAACAATCCCGCAGATACCTATTATCGCTACGAAGGACTCGTGCAACGGCTGAGTGATGGCAAAGTAGCTGTATTATTTGAAGGTGGTAACTGGGATAAATTAGTTACCTTCCGTCTGAGTGAATTGGAACTCGTAGAAACCACAGCCGGACGTAAAAAAGCCAAATAAAATTAGTTAGGAGTTAGAAGTTAGGAGTTAGGAGTTATGATTCCTCAACTCCTAACTCATAACTCTTAACTCCTAACTCAGCACTGTTATGCGCCTCCCTTTACCACAGTTTGCCACTGGCGATCGCCATCCCAACCACATTGCGGAGGTGATTGAAACTACTAGTACGGAATTTTTAGCTCAGTGTTTGGAACCGGAAGATTTAAGCTTTCCCTCTATGCCACCCTTTGGTAGTTGGGTCTGTTCTGTGGATGAAGAATCTGGCAATCAAATTTATGCCGTAGTGTATTATGCCACAACTATGCCCATAGATTCCGTACATCGGGCGAGGGCGTTGGGGTTGTCCTTGCAAGACTTACGGGAGGAACAACCCCAAATATTTGCTATGCTCCGCACAGAATTTCGGGCTGCGATCGTGGGATTTGAACTATCTTCGCAAAATCAAAGTTATAACCAAAGAGTATATCAGTATCTTCCACCTCGTCCCCCGCAAATTCATCAAGCTGTTTATCGATGTGAACCAGAAGCTATCATTAAATTTACTGAAGAACTAGATTTTTTACGGACACTACTTTGCATCAATGGTGCGCCTATAGAGTCTTTAACCGCAGCTGCGATTCGAGATGTATACCAGTTACGCAAAGCTGACCGAGAATGGTTAATTAAAGCTGGACGTAGCTTAAGTGTGCTACTTAAAGACGACTACGATCGCTTGCGGTTCATTTTGAGTCAAATCCACCCGTAGGTAGTTAATTCTGAGACAATTACCTAGTTAGTGTAAGTTAAGATTTTCGATTTCTCGTCAGGTGGCTTCTCCATTTATATCGCTCAGGCGATCGCCCCAAGGTAATCGCAGTTTTACCATAGCCCCTTCAATTCCTATCTATGGAACTCTTATCACAAGTTCTTGTTCTGGAACCAACCTCCCAAGTTCTTGGCAAGGAACCCATTGTTCCCTTTGCTATTTTGTTGGTGGTTATCTTAGTTATACCCATCATGTTTGAACGACTAAGATTACCAGGATTAGTGGGTTTGGTTTTCTCAGGGCTAGTACTTGGGCCCTCAGGCTGGAATCTATTTCAGCCTGACTCACCAATGATTAACCTACTATCAGACATTGGGTTAATTTATTTGCTGTTTGTCGCAGGGCTAGAAATCGATCTCGAAAAGTTCCGCCAAAGAAAAGGTCGCGCCTTGGGTTTTGCTAGCTTGACTTTCAGTGTACCTCTGGTAATGGGAACTTCACTAGGGCTAGTTTTCGGCTATGGCTGGAACACTTCAATTTTAATTGGCTCTTTATTCGCTTCCTATACCCTTTTGGCATATCCGATAATCAGCCGTTTGGGAGTGGTAAACAACGAAGCTGTTACTGTCACCATTGGAGCGACAATTTTTACAGATATTGGCGCAGTGCTGATATTAGCCCTGACTGTAGCGATCGCTCATGCTGGGACATTTAGCTTTGCTAAACTACTCACCTTGTCGGGTTGGTTAACTATTTACTCTGTGGCCGTTGTGACCGGCTTTGATTGGGCCGGCAAAGAATTTTTCAAGCGGTCTGGAGACGATGAAGGAAACAAGTTTTTGTTTGTGTTGCTTTCTGTGTTTCTAGCAGCTGTGGGCGCTCAATTAATTGGGGTAGAAAAAATTGTTGGTGCCTTTTTAGCAGGTTTAGCGGTGAATGAAGCTGTGGGTGCAGGCCCAGTCAAAGAAAAGGTAGTATTTATTGGCAGTGTGCTGTTCATTCCCATTTTCTTTGTTGACCTTGGGTTACTGATCGATCTACCCGCTTTTGGGAACAACCTAGACACACTCAAGTTAACGCTGTTAATGATAGTTAGTTTGATTGTCAGCAAATTGATTGCAGCTTTGTTAACAAAACTGCTTTACCGCTACAAGTGGCAAGAAATACTAACGATGTGGTCGCTATCAATTCCCCAAGTTGGTACAACCTTAGCAGCGACGTTAGTGGGATATCGGGCTGGATTGCTGCCACTAGCAGTATTACACAGTGTCATTGTTTTAATGCTTGTGACATCAACCTTGGGGCCGTTGCTGACCAGTCGAATAGCTGTTGGTTTAAATTCTTCACCAGCCGAAGATCCAACACCACCCCTACCCGATCAGAACGCACCAGAGACAGACAGTGCTTTTACTATAGTTGTACCTGTATATAATCCTCATACTCAGCAGTATTTAATTGAAATGGCAGCGTTATTAGCGCGTCAGTCTCAGGGGAAAATTATACCGCTAGCGATCGCTAATGCTGCTGCTCAGATGGATGCACCGCAGTTAGAAACATATCTACAACGGAGTGAGTGGTTATTGACCAAAGCCACCGCACAAAGTCGAGCTTTGGGTGTAGCCGCAGAACCAGTACTGCGAATTGATGATGCCTTTGCTCAAGGAATTAGCAGAGCGGCTCGCGAACAAAAGGCTAATTTAATTGTTATGGGTTGGGGTAAACGGACTGGGTTACGAGCGCGTTTATTTGGAAATGTGATTGATGGCGTGCTTTGGGCATCCCATTGTCCAGTCGCGGTGACACGTCTAGTAGAATCACCGAAAAAAATTCAGCGTATTCTAGTACCTATAGAAAATTTAACAGCGCCAACATTACAGCCCGTACAATTTGCCCAGATGCTAGCAGAGGCAAATCAGAGCCATATTACTGTGCTGAATGTGTGCGATCGCCGCACTAGTTCCAGTAAAATCGCTTGGAGGCGATCGCACCTTTCCCTATTAGTATCTAAATTGGCTTTGGCCAATACCCCAGAAATTCAAATCATCGCTCACGAAAATGTTGCCCAAGCAATTTTGCAGGCAGCACGATTATATGATTTAGTAGTTTTACCTTTTATACGTAATCGTACCAGTCCTGGAGGGTTAGCCATTAGCGATGTCACAACCCAGTTAGCCAGACAACTCACCTGCTCCATAGTCATGCTTGGAGAACCGCAACGTACTCAAACTAATGTAATTACTTCTAATACAGCTACCAGCATTACATCTGCTGTATAATATCAGCTATAGTTCAGTCTACTTGAGTGACTTGGGGTGTCAACCCACTCCCGACTAACTTTTATCCAACTAAAAATCTCACTAATCTTAAAAAGACTTTATTTTTGTTGAAGATTTGATAAAGCTCAGGTAAAAAAACAACAATTTTCTAACAATGTTTGTTACTTTGCTAATTAAATTCTTCAGGAAATAGGTAAAAATATCACAAAATTACATTCGCAAAAACTAGGTAGGTTCAACAACACTTTTTGATTGAACCTTGTTCTTTTTTTTTGTTTTGTATTTTTGTACCCAAGCTGGGTAATCTAAAAGTAAGTGCAATAGCTACTGAAAATATTTGTAAGTAACTGGGAAACTATGAGAATTTTGGTAACGGGCGGTGCTGGGTTTATTGGTTCCCATCTCATCGACCGACTAATGGCTGCTGGGCATGAATTAATATGCTTGGATAATTTTTACACTGGTCACAAACGCAACATTCTTAAATGGTTAGGTCACCCGTACTTTGAACTAATTCGCCACGACATAACCGAACCAATTCGGTTAGAAGTGGATCAAATTTATCATTTAGCTTGTCCAGCTTCACCGGTACATTACCAGTACAACCCAGTTAAAACCGTTAAAACTAACGTAATAGGAACACTGAATATGTTGGGGCTGGCAAAACGTGTAAAAGCCAGGTTTTTCTTAGCCTCAACTAGTGAAGTATACGGAGATCCAGAAGTCCATCCCCAGACAGAAGAGTATAGAGGTAGCGTCAATCCCATTGGGATACGTTCATGCTACGACGAAGGTAAAAGAATTGCTGAGACTTTAGCATTTGATTACTACAGGCAAAATAAAGTTGATATTCGAGTTGTGCGGATATTCAACACCTACGGGCCAAGAATGTTAGAAAACGATGGTCGGGTAGTAAGCAACTTTATCGTTCAAGCCTTGCGTGGTAATCCTTTAACCGTATACGGTGATGGTTCGCAAACTCGTAGTTTCTGCTACGTTTCCGATTTGGTAGAAGGATTCATCCGCCTCATGAATAGCGACTACATTGGCCCAGTTAACTTGGGCAATCCTGGTGAATACACGATTTTACAATTAGCACAAACCGTGCAAAATATGATCAATCCAGACGCGGAGATTAAGTTCGAGGCACTACCTTCGGATGATCCCCGGCGTCGCCAGCCTGATATCACAAAGGCAAAAACTTGGTTAAATTGGGAACCTACCATTCCTCTGCAAGACGGGTTAAAACTGACAATAGAAGATTTTCGCGATCGCATTCAAAGCGATGTCAATAATTCAATCAGCTGAGTGGCATCTCGTGTCACTCTGATTTTTCATATAGGCTCATCCCCGATAACTAATATGCTTAGTGGCTGAGTTTACTGCCATTTGTGTAAGTGTCAAATTAAGAACTTCTTGTTGAAGACTAAGCCCAAAAAAGTGAGGAGTTAAAAAATGCGTGTTTGCGTGATTGGTACTGGTTACGTTGGTTTGGTTACAGGTGCTTGTTTGGCTCATATTGGGCATGATGTAATTTGCGTAGATAACAACGAAGAAAAAGTTAAGTTAATGAAGTCTGGGCAGTCCCCAATTTTTGAGCCGGGACTCTCAGAAATTATGCAGTCTGCCATTCAAACAGAGAAGATTCATTTTACTAGCGATCTTGCTGCTGGAGTTTCCCACGGCGAAATTCTGTTTATTGCTGTGGGAACACCACCTTTACCCACAGGTGAAAGTGATACTCGTTATGTCGAAGCTGTAGCCCGTGGGATTGGAGAAAATCTCAACGGTGGTTATAAAGTCATAGTGAATAAATCTACAGTACCCATTGGCTCAGGTGATTGGGTGCGGATGCTTGTTCTAGATGGTGTTGCAGAGCGGCAGAAAACACTGATACCCGCAGGTGGAGTGCCGAGTGATGAGAAATTACCTGAATTTGTAGCCGAGTTTGATGTAGTCAGCAATCCAGAGTTTTTACGCGAAGGTTCGGCAGTTTACGACACCTTCAACCCCGATCGCATTGTACTAGGGGGCAATAGTCAAAGGGCAGTAGCCTTGATGCAACAATTGTACGCCCCAATTGTCGAACGTAAGTTTGCTGCCGATCAATCTTTACCCCCTGTGCCAATTTTGGCAACAGACCTCAGTTCGGCGGAGATGATTAAATACGCCGCTAATGCCTTTTTAGCCACTAAAATTAGTTTTATTAACGAAGTCGCTAATATTTGCGATCGCGTCGGTGCTGATGTTACCCAAGTAGCTAAGGGTATTGGTTTAGATTCCCGCATTGGCAACAAGTTTTTACAAGCTGGTATTGGTTGGGGTGGTTCATGCTTCCCCAAAGATGTCTCTGCTCTGATTCACACTGCTGATGATTATGGCTATGAAGCCCAATTACTCAAAGCTGCTGTCAGTGTCAACGAACGTCAGCGGTTGATTGCTTTAGAAAAACTCCAGCAAGTTCTAAAAATTCTCAAAGGCAAAACAGTCGGACTACTAGGACTAACCTTCAAACCAGATACCGACGACTTGCGCGACGCCCCAGCACTCAACCTAATTGAGCAGCTAAATAGACTGGGAGCTAAAGTCAAAGCCTACGACCCCATTGTTTCCCAAACAGGTCTGCGTCATGGGCTTTCTGGTGTGTTAGTAGAAACCGATGCCGAAAGATTAGCTGATGGCTGCGATGCTTTGGTACTGGTCACGGAATGGCAGCAGTTTAGCACTCTTGACTATGTGAAGATGGCAAAATTGATGGCTCATCCCGTTATCATTGATGGTCGTAACTTCCTCGACCCTGAAACACTTATACGCGCTGGATTCCAATATGTAGGCGTGGGAAGATAAAGATTTAGGAGTTAGGAATAATCAAGAACTTCTAACTCCGTTCAAAATTTAAAGATTTACAGTACCGTCTAGAATGATCTAGGCGGTATTTAATTTGTATAAAGCTTCACGCAAAGCCGCTCAGAAAAACTTTACTTTTTTGCGTGACAAAATTATATCAACTGCTATGTGGAATACGTTCAATTTCAGCATATCCACTGAAAATAAGTTTTTGACCTTCAGTTTCTAATCGGTTGAGCCGCATTTTTACTCCATCGAGGTCAAAGCGATCAAGATCAACCATATTATCTAAAATTTCTACCAGTGCCACACTCAAGGTTTGTGAGATTTCCCGTTGTGCTTCTGGTACTTGGTCAAGCTGAATTTTCGGATCTTTGAAAGAAACTCGCCGCCGCCTTTCAATGCTTATAGCTAGGATCATGCTCAGAGGTACAAGTTCACCATTGTTTAAATCTGCTTTTGCTACAAGCTGCAACCGGTTTTCTGGCAATAGCTGTATCTGAACATCCGTAAAGGAGACTGGTTCGCCGCCAGATAATGCCGTTAGTGATGGTACGGTGAGGTTAAGCAGGCGCTTTTTCACCAGTTCCGCGTTAAAGGCTTGGTTGATGCCTGCTTCTGATAATATGACTTGAGCGATCGCTTGAGTCGGTTGCTTAAGGCTGAGTTTGCCACTTAAAACCGAGCCGAAGTCAATAGCCACCGCATCAGTTTCAAAAGACATCTCCTCTACTGCGAAATCTTTGCGAATCACCAAGCCACGACCGCTCATTTTGAAGCTATCGATGCTGCCTTGCAACAGTTTGCTGGAGGGGTAGCAGCGCACAGAGACTTCTACTGACTCGCTTTGCGTAAACAAGTGGCGAATCGTTTGGCTGGCGACTGTGTTGAGCATCCGCTCTCCCCAATCTGTGCCTTTAGGATCTTGTAAACCAGTAAGTCCGCCGAACATGTGGTTTTTGGTCTCTAGAAGTTCTTTGTACTTTTGTAACAAACTGTGAAGAATACAGCAAGCGATCCCGTGATTAATTGTGCTGATGGATAGGAGTTAGATGGCTGATGGTTCACGAGGTAATGTATTAAATATTACTCTTTATATCAATGCTGAAGAACGTAAACACGGGTCAAACACTTTCTGTTTAGGAATGTAAACGGGAAATGCAGCAGAAGTATAACACTTCTAGTGAGGAAATATGAATCAGATGTTGACATTCATATAGAATTTCTGCAAGAAAAGTTATCAATAACTTATTGGTGGGAATACTTGAATTAAGACATGAGACAGCTTCTCACTACTGCTAACTATGACACAGCTAAATCTAGCCTAGCTGATTACCTAAGAGCGGTTTGTGCTGAAGCTTTCATAGCCACAATTTCCCAATAAGATACTAAAACCATGAAAGCTACTCAAACCAACTTTCTCAACTTTTTAGAAGGTAACAAGCAATTAATTATCCCTATCTATCAGCGTCCTTATAGTTGGACACTTACTCAATGCCAGCAGCTATGGAATGATATTTTACGTGCTGCTAATGACAATGAGATTTCAGGGCATTTCATTGGCTCATTAGTTTACATGGTAGATACTGTGTATTTAACAGCAGTAATACCTAAATTATTAGTTATTGATGGTCAACAACGTTTGACAACCCTTTCATTACTACTTTCTGTTTTAAGTAAAGCTATTAAAGCAAGCAATGAAGAAATTGATATTAGTTCTGAAGCACTAGAGGATTTTTATCTTTTTAATAGACATGCAAAGGGTAGTGAACGATACAAGTTACTTTTAAATCAGAAGGATAGAGAAACTCTAATTCGGCTTCTAGGAGATACAGAAATACCTGAGGATAAATCTCAGCAACTTGTTGATAACTACCGATATTTTGAGACTCAAATTCGTAAATTAGACATTGACCTCAATAACCTGTACCGAGGTATATGCAAATTAATGATTGTAGAAATTTCTCTAGAGCGCGATCGTGACGATCCACAATTAATATTTGAAAGTCTAAATTCCACAGGACTTGAGCTTTCGGAAGCAGACAAGATTCGGAACTATGTACTGATGAAACGTCAACCAGAGGAACAGAACGAAATTTACAATCTTTATTGGCATCCAATGGAGAGGAGTTTTGACAAAACCGGAAATTCTGAGTTATTTGACCGCTTCATTCGTGATTATCTGACCATCAAATCTAAATCAGGAACTATCCCTAATATTAGAGATGTCTACAGTAGCTTTAAGATTTATGTACAAAGTAAAAAAGATACTTTAATCAAAGACATAGTAGCGGACGTTTACCATTACTCTAAATATTTTGTAAAGTTAGTTTTTGCTGAGGAAACAGACCAAGAAATTAAGCAATTAATTACAGATATTAACACTCTTAGAGTAGATGTTGCCTATCCATTTTTAATAGAACTTTATGATGATTACGATAAAAATAAAATAGCACGACAAGAATTTATAAACATTCTAAGGCTTGTGGAAAGCTATGTATTTCGGCGGAGTATCTGTGGCATTTCTACTAGCTCTATGAACAAGAGTTTTGCAACTTTAAGCCGAGAAGTTGACCGAGAAAACTACTTAGAAAGTTTACAGATTGCTTTGAGTAGTAAAAAGAGTTATAAAAGATTTCCAGGTGATGAAGAGTTTCGTCGAGAGTTGGTAGTTAAGGATATTTACAACTTTCGCGGTTGCAACTATCTACTTCGTAAACTAGAAAATTATGAGCGGAAAGAGTTAGTCCATGTTGAAAAATATACTATTGAGCATATCATGCCACAAAACCCTAATCTTTCTTTAGAATGGCAGGCAGATTTGGGAGAACAATGGAAAGAAATTAGAGCCAAGTATCTACACACTATTGGCAATCTAACTCTAACTGGATATAACCCTGAGTTGAGCGATCGCCCGTTTATAGAGAAGCGGGATAAAAAAGATGGTGGATTCGCAGATAGTCCTCTACGTCTGAATCGGGGGTTGCAACATCTGAAACAATGGAACGAAACAGAAATCAATAAAAGAGCAGAATTATTAGCAGATATGGCTGTTAAAGTTTGGTCTTCTCCATGTATGTGAAATAGGGCGATCGCAACCTCTACACAAAAGTGCGATCGCCTTTCTCATAATGATAAGGCTATCTAGTAAATTGCCGATCGATATCTCGGTTTAGGAATTGGTTTTTCCTCCATTTTAGCCGCATCTAACCATGCTTCTTTTGCTTGCAAGACTTCACGAAGCGCTTCTTCTTCAGTTAAACCAAATGCTGAACAGTATTTCAAATCAGGAATATCAGCAATATAGCCCTTATCTTCTTCACTATAAAAAATATTAATGTGATAGTGTTTCATCATTAGCTCAGTATCGCCACCAAAATCCTAAGCAAGTCGTCTATGTCAGCAGGAACACGATATAAATTTAGGTCTTGAGTTATTTCCCTATTTTCTCGATTTAATAGACCAAATTGCCAAATATCCCCTGTAGAAACAGCCCCTTGTAAATTTGCCTCTTGAGAATCAGTCCATGCATCAATAGCAATCAGTTCTACAGCAAGCCGGGTAAAACCCCTTGCCAAATCAGCATTTTTAGCTTCTACAACTAAGAGTTTATGGTCTGCATGAAGATAATAGTCAAGGGAACCTTTTAATTGTTCTGTAACTATAAGAGGATATTCGATTCTAAGTTGGGCGTGAGTGTAATGAACAACATCCAATAAAATGGGGGCAATTAGTAACTCTCTGCGAGCTGCCTCACTAGTCAAACTAATATATGGCAAACTCTCCTCAATCCTAGATTTGAGATTTGCGAGTCTGTCTAATTCAATACTGGACTTTTATAGATTCAGAGAGGAACGTTTTAAAGAATAGCCAAATTCAGCCAGTATATCTTCTGGCTCGAATGACATCTCAAAATAGTTTCTGAAAGTGTACGAGTTATTTGGCTGGAGGATGGGAATTTTGCTCATAGCTGCATAATTCGTAATTCGTAATTGAGTTTTTTAACATAACATTAGATTTTCAATAGGTTCGATTGTCATACAAGTTGTATGACAAACGTAATAGACTTCCTACCTACTCAACAACTTCCGCCGCAGATTATCCAACGCTGCATTCGCGCTCACATAACGAATTAAAGTTCGACCTCGCGCTGCACCAAACTGATACTCAAAACTTGCTACTTCATCCTTTGGCCCAGCTAAACCAACGTAAACTAAACCCACTGGCTTAGTATCTGTCCCTCCATTTGGGCCAGCAATTCCAGTAATACTCAATCCCCAAGTGGTTGCAAGGCGGGTTTTAACTCCAACTGCCATTTGCTCTGCAACGATCGCGCTTACTGCCCCAAATTTATCTAAATCTTCCTGGTTAACCCCCAGTAACCTAACCTTCACCGAATTATCATAAGATATTACTCCACCCCAAAAGTAATCAGAACTGCCTGAAATATCGGTCAACATTTGCCCTAAACCGCCACCAGTGCAAGATTCTGCCACTGACAGCGTTTCTTTTGATGCCCGCAATAACTCACCGACAACGGAAGCAAGGGTATCATTATTAACGCCGTAAAAATCCAGTCCGGCAATTTCTTTAAGTTGTTTCTCAATGGGCGCAATTAGTTCTTCTGCGGCTGCTTCAGAAGTGGCTTTAGCAGAAACTCGCAATCTTACTTCCCCTTTACCTGCATAAGGGGCGACTGTGGGATTTGGCAAGTTCAAATAAGAAGCAACTTTTTCCGCCAAAGCCGATTCACCAATACCCCAAAATTTTAAACTCCGACTGTGAATAATTTCTTTACCCCAACCTTGACTTTTGAGAAATGGCACGGCTGTTTCTTCCCACATCGGATGCATTTCACTGGGAACACCAGGAAAAGTAAAAATCGTAATTTCTGGACGAGGTTGCCAAATAATGCCGGGTGCTGTTCCAGTAGGATTGGGGAGAATTTCTGCACCTTGGGGAATCAAAGCTTGCTTGCGGTTACTTGGTGACATCACCCGGCCACGTTGGGCGAATTTTTGGGTTATGTCTTCGATGATGTCAGAGCGTTCTATCAATGGGACTTTAAAAAAATCGGCGATGGTTTCGCAGGTGAGATCATCTGGTGTCGGGCCAAGTCCACCAGTGAAAATGAGAATTTGCGCTCTAGAAATAGCAATTTCTATAACTTGCTTCAACCGTTCTGGATTATCCCCAACCACTGTTTGATAGTAGTGGGGGATACCTAGCTGCGCTAATTGTTGCGCTAAAAATTGAGCATTGCCGTTAAGGATATCTCCTAGCAGCAGTTCAGTACCAACACAAATAATTTCTGCGCTCATTGGAAGGAATAGTTAGGAGTTAGGAGTTAGGAGTTAGGAGTTAGGAGTTAGGAGTTCAAAACTCATCACTCTTAACCCTTAACTCCTAACTATCATCTCAGGCTAATGCTGGTACAGGAATTTCCAGGTGAGGATATAAGGGGAAGCGATCGCACAATGCCGCTACCCTTTGTCTACAATCTTGGGTTACTACCTCGGAATCTGGAGAAAGCAGGCGATCGCTAATAATATTTGCAATCTCGGTAAATTCTGCTACTCCTAACCCCCGTGTGGTCATTGCTGGCGAACCTAATCTCAGACCACTAGTAACAAATGGTGATTGCGGATCAAAAGGAATAGTATTCTTGTTAGCAGTAATATTTACGCTACTAACTAGGTTATCTGCCTGCTTGCCAGTTAGATTTACAGACCGTAAATCTACTAATATTAAATGGTTGTCAGTGCCATTAGACACTAATTTTAAACCACGGTTTTGCAGTTGTTCGGCCAAAGCACGAGCATTTTCAATAACTTGGGCAGAATAAGTTTTAAACTCAGGCTTGAGGGCTTCTCCAAAAGCTACTGCTTTACCAGCAATGACGTGTTCCAATGGCCCGCCTTGGCTGCCAGGGAAAACAGATTTATCTAGCTTTTTACCTAGTTCTGCGTCGCCAGTCAAGATTAAACCACCTCTAGGACCGCGTAGAGTCTTGTGTGTAGTTGTTGTTACTACATGACAGTGAGGAATGGGATCGGGATGAAGACCACTAGCAACTAAACCAGCAATGTGAGCAATATCAGCAAGTAAGTAAGCGCCGATTTCATCAGCAATACTACGGAACTTTTCAAAATCAATTACACGGGGATAAGCCGAATAACCACAAATCAAGAGCTTAGGACGCTCCCTCAGCGCCAGCTCTCGAATTTGGTCATAGTCAAGTTGTTCTGTTTGTTGACTAACACCGTAGTGGCTAACTTGGAACCACTTACCTGAGAAATTTACAGGAGAACCGTGGGTAAGATGTCCCCCATGAGACAAATCCATCCCCATAATTTTGTCTCCTGGTTCCAGCAGCGAGAGGAACACGGCAAAATTGGCTTGTGCGCCAGAATGGGGTTGCACATTCGCATGAGCCGCACCAAATATCTGTTTAGCGCGATTGATCGCTAGTTGCTCGATTTTGTCGATAAACTCACAACCGCCATAGTAGCGTTTACCAGGTAATCCCTCAGCATATTTATTTGTCAGTACCGTACCTTGAGCTGCCAGTACAGCAGCGGAGGTAAAGTTTTCGCTAGCAATCAACTCCAAGTGGTCTCGCTGACGCTGTAGTTCGTCATTGATTAACCCCGCGATCGCTGGATCGCTGGAGGTAAGAAAGTCTGAATTAGTCCTAGTCACTTCAATTATCCTTATGGAAATTTGTACAACGGCTGATTTTAGTTGGACACAGCACCTAAATAACAGTCAAGAGCAATATTTTTGACTGCTGTCCAGAGGCGATTAATCGTCTCCGTACTATTGAGGTTTATTTGTGCCAACTTATTTATTATTAGACCCAAGCTCAATTAATGCATTAATTATCATAACGTTGCTTGTTAAAATCCTCACCTTGCTGCGTGTTGTGAGGTCGTTAGACAGTGTTTTTGATGAATCAGTGTGAAATAATGCTTACTGCGATCGCTGTTCTGTGAGATAGGGGGAAAGGCGATCGCTTCAGTTGAATGTGCCATAAGAAGCGGCACGATAGCACTTTCCGATCGCATCGCCCCGAAAGAGGATGAAAACTAATCTAAGACACTATTACCCTACTGAATCATTTGTGAACAACAATATCCCCGACAACTTTTACGAAGTCGGGGATCTGCGGGTTGCAATTCTCACAAATCAAAAAATCAAATAGGGTTAATATAGCGACTTTGATAGTAAGCCAAAATCTGGTTAACTCGTTGCCGACTTTCTAAACCAGAATTTGCTGTCCACGAGAGGCTCAAACCATCAATTTGACTTTGATTGTAATCAAACTGCTGGGATGATTGGGGAATTAAATCTACTTCCACACCTTCGACTTGACGTAAATGTGCTGCTATCTCTCTATAAACAGCCAAAGGCAAACCAGCAAATTCAATTTTTTCCTTAGTTCCCATCTTTATGAAGCTCCCACTTTAAAAGAATTTGGGAGGGGCGGTGTCACTGAAACAGGATTGCCAGTGGCAGATGCAGCTGACGGCGCTGAGTTTACGGCCCCTTCCCCTACCATTTTGGCAACTTCAATACCAAATTGTTCCAAAATCACGATGGGGTTGTAGCCCTGATTCATTTCAATACGTTTAATCAGTACGCCATTTGCTAATCGCTGTCCCGCCTGGACATAGCGACTTGTCGGTTCATCAGGTACTTTGATAATTGCCTGTGGTTCCTTACTAATTAGAACTACACCAGTCACAACCACTGCCCTTGCTAACTCAGGTTGTGCTGGCGGTGGCAATACAGAGACTAAAGTAGGGTTGGCGACAACCTGAGGCAAAACCTTAGGCAAGACTGAAGTCAAGATAGGATTGACTTTTTTTGGTACAGATTTCTGTGGATTTAAAGCTATGTTGCGTGTTGGAAGTTTGGGTTTTACTACTAATGCAGTAGGTAGCTTAGGCAACACTGGAACTGGTTTTCCAGATGTTTGAGACATTCCGGGAGTCGTCTGCCCAAAAAGTTGTGCAAAAGGATCGCTCCGATCTTTTGATGCCGAAAATTCTCGTAGCCTCTCTGTAGC
Organism: Nostoc sp. C052; assembly: GCF_013393905.1. GTDB lineage: Bacteria > Cyanobacteriota > Cyanobacteriia > Cyanobacteriales > Nostocaceae > Nostoc. The sequence goes on along the minus strand of NZ_CP040272.1, from coordinate 4,934,821 downwards.
ATTAGTGGATTGAATCAAGCTAGCAGATGCAGGATTAACTTGTGAAACCTGTTTGGCAGGTATCACTGGATTCTTAAAGGATTGAGCCGCTGGTGGCGACTTTTTTGCTATTTTGGGAATTGGCGCAGGATTGATGGCTTGTTGTTGTGTATCTTCAGAAGCACATCCAGCGATCGCCAAAGTTAGAATAGCGGCAATTGTAATTTTTGAAGTTCTGCCCATGAGCTGTTCTCAAAAGCCATTGGAAAATTTAAAACTGGAAATCAACATGCCTTAAATTTATATCCAAGGCAAAGTATCTTCCCTTTATAACCTAATTTTTTACATTTCAAGGGTTATTTTTAGCACTGCCTACCCAGGGTAACTGCGGTTAACTTTATTTGTAGTTAATCCTCTGCCACACCCATAAGCTCTTTCATCAAATCCAGTCCTTTCTTGACTCTACGGGAAACCGTAACTACACTGATCCCCAAATGTTCCGCAACTTGTTTTTGTGTCAAATCTTGCAAAAATACACATTCCAACACATCGCGGGTGCGTTTTTCTAGCTGAACCAATGCTTGTTGTAAACGCAGTTGGTCTTCTTGTGCCAGTTGAAAGCTGCGATAGTGAGGATCTGGAACCAATTCTCCTAAGCAGGTAGAACCTTCTTCTCCGTCTTGGATTGGCACATCAAGACTTAAGGGAGCGCGATTGATCCATGCTAATTTAATTTCTTGCCATTCATTTGGAGAAATTTCTAGTGCTGCTGCTAATTCCGAGTCGCTTGGTTGACGATTGTGTTTTTCACGCCAAGAACGTGATACACCTATTGCTTGCTGTTGCAGCGCTAACCATCTCCGAGGAATTCGCACGGTGACACCTTTATCTCGGAGATAGTGTTGAATTTCACCCCGAATATAAGGAAGAGCGTAGGAACTGAAGGCATGTCCCTTAGAAATTTCAAATCTTTCAATAGCCCTGATTAAACCCAAACATCCAACCTGGAGCAAATCATCGTAGGTTTCATGACATTGATTTGTCCAGTAGTGAGCTTCTTTTCTCACAAGTCCAAAATTGAGTTTTACCAGTTGATTGCGAACATTTTCTGACGGAGATTGCTGATATTCTCGCAACAACTGCCAAATTTCGTGCTTTAGTTCATTGGTGACTGTGGTAGGCATAGCACCGGGTTTATTGAGCAAATAAAGAATCTAATTATTCACTTTTAAATTCAGCTGCGATCGCACGACATCAAAGACAATATCGCACTATGTTTGCTAGCAAGCACTATGGTAGATAATAAAGATTTTCTATCAAAATTCCATAGCTTACTTAACTAATCGAGCAAAATTTGAATGGGCGAAATCGCTATTTAGTTGGTTGTTTATCTTTGGTATGACTTGTAGCTTTTTTAGAACTACATAGGAATAAAATATAAAATTAATCACTAAATATCAAACCGAGATTGTACTTAACTTGAATTAATTAATGATGAAGTTAATTTAGGGAAAGAAAGCAACAAGAGTTTGACTTTTGTTTGATAAGCAAAAGTTAGATTTACAGTAGAATTACGTGCCTATTTAACTGGGATTTATCCAATAATTAAAAACTACTAATAATTTCAAAAAATACTATGTATATTTACGCAAGACTACAAAAAAAAGGGCATATCACCCTTTTTTGTACTTAAGTTTATAGTCTTTTAATCAAAGGAAAAAGGTTAAAGGGATAAATCAAGTGACCCACAAGATTGAGGGATCAAAATTTTCCCAATTAGCCAAGGCTATTTCGCCCACAAATTTGCTTGGCTTGAACTTTTACCTGTCTTTGTAAAAAACCTATCTACCCTCCTGAAAATAGAGGGTAAATAAGTTAACTTTTGCGATCAAGTCTGATACTTACAGAATTTTCGTTTTGAGTGCCAGTTAGTTGTCTGACTTCCAAGGTTTTAGCTACGAGTTGGTTCAACTCGGCCATAAAATAGACCGCGAATCTTGACTTCTTTAGGTTCGCCAGCACCTAAATCTGTATCAGATGGTTGTTCGCTCTCGAAAGTACCAGCAATTTCACCGCTAGAACTGTCTATTTTAGCGATTTGCAGAGAAATCTTGCCATTGAGATTTTCAGCACGCTTGACGTTAGTGCGGGTAAGTTCTTCATCATCTGCTTGAGCAGGGAGTGCTACGGCATTATCGTAGCCACTAACGACACCACGACCTTTGGGATCTAGGAAAGCAGCACCACGATAGGAAGGAACTTTGAAGCTGCCTTCAAAGTCCGTAGAGGTGTTAATACTGGTCAAACTGGGTTGGCTTTGAGCAACCAAGTTTTTGATGGTGAAGAGGAAAGGTACTCGCTCACCACCAGGAAGCTGCACAGTAATGGCTTGGAAGTCAAGACCATCAGTTTCGGTGAAGGTCAGGCTATTATCTGCGTTGACTTTGAGATTACCTTGCACCTGGTCAATGGTGGAAGTGTATCTGGTCAACAATTTGCCAGCAACAAATTCTGCTTCTTGGCGTTTGTTAGCAGGTTCTTCTTTGATGAAGAAGCTAGTTGGTTCCAAGCAAAGTTCTTTGATAGCGTAAGACTGGCTAGAATCAATAGGAATGGAACCACGGCTTGTTTCTGCTAGTTGGGGGCATTTGTTAGCCAAGCCAGTGCCACGAATTTGATCGTAAGTGAGTACATCTCTACCACTACTACTAGCAGGAGCATCACTACAAGCAGTTATTAGTCCCAGGCACAAAGCCAAGAATGCAACAATTAAAGCGCGATACCTCATGGTCAACCTCAATCTCAAAAATTAATATCTAAGTTGTAAAACTGCATCGAAGCTTTGATCTCTGATGAGAAGCCGCTACTCTGCGAAAAGCTACCTTTGTTCAGACACAGCTTTGCTCTGATTAAGAGAGTTGAAGCAAGTGTCCTTTGTGTTTAGGTTGTCAACCGCTGCTCAAACTTTTCTCTGCTAAACGTAGTTAAACGTGTCGCTCTCTTGAGCTTGGGGTGTAAAACCCCAGACTAAGCACACTGCATCCATTTTGGATGTGTGTCACTATAGGAGCAAAAAACCAGCAGTTTTACTGTTGGTGGCATTTGTTAGAGTTGGGCGGTTGGATGAGTAAGCCTCACACAGAGCAGCATAAATGCTTACCTCGAAGAGTGCGAACAGGGGAGTTTGCTTCGCAACTTTGCTTTTGCTGATGGCAAAAGCGGCGTCGCCCAAGTCTTTTTGTATCATGTATGTGACGCCACTACATACAGCCCATTGTTTGATGGGTAAATCAGCCAGATCATACGATTTTTTTTAACTCAAAATCAAAGTTCTCAAAATCCAAGAAAGTCTCGTCCCGATCGCACCTAGCTACTGTGGAGGCAATGCTAGAGAGGGTTACGCTCTTTTAGGAGCGATCGCAATTGCTTCTAATAAAGATACAAATCTAGTTATATCCACCCCTGAGTCGGGCAAGTGAGGGGACAAACTAGGGAAAATTAAAAATCTCCGGTAAATTTGAGTTGACCTCATTTACACGGAAAGGGTGGCATGAACGATCAGAAAAATATTGAATCAGAGAAGTTGTCCGCTAAAGTGCAAGCGATCGCAACTGTGGTATATGATGCCGTTCAAGATTGCCAAGGCGATACTGTAGCTCTTTTGGCTTTGCTGCGCCAATTAGAGCAATTACACCGAGAAATTCGGGATGGGATTTTTCAAGAGAGTTTACCTGTTAACCGTCGGCAACTCTACTCACTGCTGAAAGATATTGAGTCTGAAGGTGGCTGGCCTTACATTGAGCGGATGAGACTACAGGCCTTTTTAGTGAATTTGCCACAAGAGACTCCCGAAGAAAAAAGCCACGAAGTTTTAGAGAGCGATCGCTCCTTTAGCTAATTAGCTCGAAATTGATTTCTAGCTCTGAATTAATAACTCTGATCGCCTCATCAACCGCTAAACCAAGAGCGGTTGCTCATTGAGGCTTTAATCTCAATTAAAAAGGGTTTTTACGGGTTATGCCATCACAAAGAAGGCGATCGCGCTCCTCAAGGTTGCGGTTGTGCTTCAGGTAATCACCCACCCAGTTGCAACCACGAACCAGTAGATCGTCAAGGTGTAAATTCCACAGAATTATGGTGTTGTCATCACTAGCCGATGCTAATGTTTGACCATCTGGGCTAAAGCTAACACTTAACACCGGAGCGCGATGCCCATTGAGACTTTTAATTAATTTGCCATCACGGCTCCAAAGTTTCACTGTACTATCCCAACTGGCGGCGGCGAGGAATTCACCATTGGGACTGAAAGTCACGGCGTTGACGCTATCGCTGTACCCCTTTAATAAGGTTTTTAACAACGTGCCATCTCGTTGCCACAGTTTCACGGTGTTATCCCAGCTAGCAGAAGCCAGTAACTCATCAGTAGGACTAAAGCTGACACCCAATACCCAACTGTCATGAGGCGAGAAAGTTTTCAGCAAAGTACCATCGCGCTGCCAAAGTTTCACAGTTTGATCGTCACTGGCTGAGGCTAAAACTTGACTATCAGGGCTGAAATTAACGCTATTTATCCAACCCTGATGCCCCACTAAGGTTTTGAGCAACTTGCCCTCACGGTTCCAAAGTTTCACTGTTTTATCTTTGCTAGCTGATGCCAAAAGCTGACCATCTGGGCTGAAACTGACGCTCATCACACTATCAGTATGTCCGTGGAGAGTCATGATTAAAGTACCGTCAAGCCGCCAAAGTTTCACAGTTTTGTCATAACTTCCTGAAGCTAACATTTTACCTTTGGGGTCAAAACTGACACTAGGAACTTTATTTGTGTGCCCTACCAAAGTTTTGTAAAGTCGGGTTTTGACCTCGCCATTACTGGTGTATCGTTGCCAAAGTTTGACAGTGCGATCGCTACTCCCAGAGGCTAGCATTTGACCATCAGGACTCCAAGCAACGCTTAAAACTCGCTTTTGATGCCCATGAAGAATAGAGGGCGTTGGAGCCTCTAAACTCCATAATTTTACGCTTTTGTCATAACTTCCTGAAGCCAGCAATTTGTTATTTGGACTGAAAGCAATGCTAACAACAGCATCGCTATGTCCTCTGAATGTTTTGAGTAAAGTACCAGTGATACTCCAGAGATTTATGGTATTATCTTCGCCTGCGGAAGCTAGCTTTTTACTATCAGAACTAAAGCTCAAACTCCATACTGTGCTGCTATGCTGCCGTAAAGTTTTGTAAGGACGAAAATCAAAACCATTTGTAGAGCTATTATTTTCCCGCTGCCAAAGTTTTATTGTCTTATCTCGACCTGCTGAAGCCAACACTTTACCGTCTGGACTGAAAACAGCTACAATCACACCTAGCTTATGTCCCTGCAAAGTTGTGACGAGGGTACCGTCCCGTCGCCAAATTTTCACTGTCTTGTCGTCGCTGGTGGAGGCGATAAATTGACCATCGGGACTGAAGTTTACCCAGTTAACCCACCCCTGATGTCCTCTCAGTATTTTTACTAAGCTACCGTCCTTGCGCCAGAGTTTTACGGTTTTATCTTTACTGCCAGTAGCTAACAATTCGCCATCAGGACTGAAATCAACGCTATAAACCCAATCTTCATGTCCTTTGAGGGTTTTATATGGTTTGGGGTCAAATTCACCTGTAACCGGGTTTTTACGCCAGATTTGCACTGTTTTATCGAGGCTGGCAGATGCTAGGGTTTGACCGTCAGGGCTGAAACTTACACAGGTAACAGCATCAGTGTGACCTTTGAGGGTTTGGAGTAAAGTACCATCAGGATGCCAAATTTTCACCGTTTGATCTCGGCTACCTGATGCTAGCAACTGACCATCTGGGCTGAAAGTTACTCCCCAGACAATATCAGTGTGTCCATCCAAGCGGTTAGCCTCTGTTACTCCATAAACTGCCTGTTGCAGGGCTGTCACCACCCGCATTCGGGTATCTGGTTGCACTCCATCCGCCTGTTTAAGTCCTCGCCAAGCCCGCAAACTTTCCAATAGGGCATCAAATTCTTTATTAGAGGCAAACAAAGCTTCGCTAGCAGCAGTGATTGCACTAATGTTCAAGTTGGTTTCACTGCGTTCAGCCCGTAGAGTTTCGCGGACTGCGGCTCTTTTTTGTAAGTCGGCTTGCCACCATAATGCTGCGATTGTTCCGCCCATGATTGCCAGGATTGCGCCTGCTATCCGTGCTTCTCGCAGTCGCCGTTGCAATACTAAATTCAGTTGCTCTTGACTAAGTTTTTGGGCTACTTCCGCTCTAGTTTTTTCAAGTTTGATTTTTTCTAATTCGGCGAGCATACCATAGTTGTTTTTTTGGCGAATTGGTTCAACTAAATAATCGTGAACCAATTGGTAGCGATCGCCTAATTCTTCTCTGACTCGCAACACCAAGCCGGAACCCACTAATATTTCTAAAATCAGTTCTCCAACTTTGTCAAAGCTTGATATTGTATCTATATCCTGATTATTAACTAATGCAGATGCCAAATCAGCTTTAGTTTTTAACGGTCGTGTCCCCTTTTCATCAGTTAACTCAAATAATAATTTCCAACTTAACTCTTCATTCTCTTGACCACAGTCTTTGATAACTTCCCCAAGCCAGCGTTCTACTAATTTTGTCGAGCCACCGCAAAGCTTATATTGTCCGAGTGTGGTGATGTTTTCTATTTGTAGTTGAGCGCCGACTATTTGTAATTCAATTGGATGTACTTCGTCTAATTCTCCTGTCAAATCCTGCACTAATCGGTTAATTAATTCTTCACTCAGTTCATAATGTGAACGCTGAGTCAGACTGTGAATTATGGATTTGGCATCTTGGCTAGAAAATTTTCCTAAATAGTAGCGAATATCTTTATCGAGAATATTTTTATTAATTACGCCTAAATCATACAAACCAGTACTATTTTTATGGCTCAAACGTTCAAATTCTAATAAATGATGTAAGTAATCTTCTCTTAATGAAAGAATAATTTTTACAAATGAAATATTTAAACATTCGCTAAAAAATTTGTAAAATTCTATTCGTTGAGTTGGAGGATTACTAACAAAGAAAAATTCTTCAAACTGGTCTAATATGATAACTATAGTATAATTACGCTCAGAGGCTAACCGAATTTTGTCTAGTATTATGGTGGGTGTAGAGTTAAGACTAAGCGATATTCCTGTGTATGCTAGGGCTTGGTTTATACTGCTGATTAAGATTGCGATCCAATCAGTATAAACAGATAAAACAATCGGGATAGGAATCCGTTCACCAATAACTTTTCCTTTAAGTGCTGGGACTAAACCAGCTTTGAGAATTGAACTTTTTCCTACACCTGAGGGTCCATAAATTACTGTGAGTTTGTAGTCAGCACGGGCAATTCTTTCAATTAGGCGATTAACATCTTGTTGCCGTCCAGACGCAGATATTTCTTGAGCAATTTCTTCAGGAATAAATGGTATTTTATGAGGTTCCAAGACTGGGTTAATTCTGGGGCGTTGCGGCTGTAATTGACTTGCCCCGATGAAGGCCCGAAAGCCATACTGATGTTCTATTTTAATTTTTTCTTGCTTTAGCTTAAAAGCTTCTGTGTAGTTATGACGCTCAAAAAAGTAAAGCGATCGCAGTTCCTCTAAAATCTCTAAGTAAAGTAATGGCTGATGTTGTAGTTCACAAACTACCTTCGCCCATTCCAAGTTATTAATAGCTTCCTCGGACTCACCTAGATGCCGTTGTGTACGTGCTAGCAAGAGAAGATACCAACTTTCTTGTCGTCGTCTTCGCAAAGCGTCTCGCAGAGAAACTTGTGTTGCTTCTTCAGAAATAGAAAGTGCTGTATTCGCTAATTCATGAGCCAGTACCCAATTGGACTCAGAAGCCGCCACATTTGCCAAAAAACCATAATTTTGAGCAACTTGTGCAGGAGTTCCATAGGTTTTATGTAGATGTAATGATTTTTGAGCTAATTCTTTTAACTCATCCCAGGCTTCTAAGCGTTCCAGCATTTCACAAGCAGGCAAAATAAATTTAGCAACTAAGTCTTCTCTTTGTACCTCTTCCAATAAGTCTAAGCATTGTTTAAACCACGACAGAGCATGTTCGCAATAGCTACTGGTATTCTGGTATAAGTCTGCCATTCGGTGATAACAAAGCCCCAGATGGAATAGCACTATTGCTTGCTTAAGTAAAGACGAGGCAATAGGGTGAGTTGATGAAAGGGGCAAAGAAGAATTACTCTCCCACTCTGCAACTCTCCTCGCTTCCTGCTGCCATAATGCGAGGCTTCTTTGATAATTGGCTAAAGCACCATTAATTTGATCGTTGGCGTATTTATCTCGCCCCAACACAAATTCTAAACTCGCTTCTAATCCTGGTGTTAATTGAACGCCATACAGACGTAGCAAATCATTACGGGCTGATTCGATTTCGTGGCGATGTTGGGATTTAGGATCTAAATCTAGGAAGGCATTAGATAAAAATGTTTCAGCACCGGCTTCTAAGACTTTGGCAAAGAGAGATTCTGCTTCTTGGTGAATCAAAGCAATTAAATCTGCTTTGGCCATTTCAAATTTAATAGTGGTTGCAGCCCAACTTTTAAAATCAGGTGCTAGTCTTGAAAGCAATGATGCCACTTCATCTTGTAGCCATAACACTACTGGAAATGGAAAAGTTGCAGCATAGATATCTCGTGCTTGGTTGATGCCTGTAAGTAAGTTTTCCAGATCGGTAGTTGACTCAATACCAAAAACCATCACAGCCGATGGCAAAGAGTCTGTAAGGACGGCAGGATTATCTAAAGATAGTTCTGAGACTATTGTGCTGTGTAAAGAAGTAGTTGATGGATTGAGAAAAATTTCTCTGATATTAATGTCCTGGCTGGTGGAGCGAATATTCTCTAACATTTGCTCACGTAATCGCCAATAGTTACATCGAACCAAAATCAGGGCAAATTGACCTTCGGAAAGTGCGATCGCTCTAATCAGTCTTTGCAAAGTATGCTGATTTTCTTTGGTGTAGACGTGTAGCTGTTTGTCATTAGTCATTGGATATGAGGCATTGGGTATTGAGTATTGGACATAGTGAATAGGGCATTGGGTACGGGGAATGGGGCATTGGGAAATAACTAATGACTAATGACTAATAACTAATGACTATTACTTTTTTTGTTGCCAAGCCAAAACTTTTTCTGTTTCTGCCAAGGCTGGACTGATACCAAACCAGCGCCCTACTGGATCGCGATATTCAAACAGATACATGCTTCTTAGTAAGCTTTGATAGTCAGACTCACCTTTAACTCTCTGTTGCTGCACTACTTCAAACAATAATTCCCACTGGGATTCATCAATAGCTAATAGCAGATCATCGCGATAGTCCTTAATTACGGCTTCTAAGCATTCCCTAGAAAAAGGCGGATCTTGTCGTTGCAGACAGCTATAAAGTAAACCCAATAAGTTACGAATGTGACCACCGCTAACGCGACATATACGATCTAAAGTTTGGGGGTGATCGAATAATTCTGTAACTAATAGAGACCTTTCATTCAAAGGAACTTCTGGAAAAGCTCTTGCTAGAACTAACTGGCGCACTAGTGACATCCCTGGTTCGTAGTCACTGCCATCTCTTTGCCGCACTAATACCATCGGTAGCACTTTTGGCGCAATCCCTCCCCCCAGGCGATTTTTCAGTGTCTCGTACTCATTGGAGAAGATTAACGTGAGGGGAATTGTATAAACTAGGTGGCATTTAAGTCGGCGCAGCTGTTCGCCTCGATCGATGAACAGATATTCTGGTTGCGATCGCCCGGATGCTAAGGGGCGCATATCCACTCGATCCAAATTATCTACAATTACTACTAATCCTTTTTGACCCCTTAGTTTTAGCTGTTCAACAGCCTTTTCTAAAATTTCTTCGTTAATCGCTTGCAAAATACTATTGGTACGTGGTTCCAGATATTGCCTCAGTTGATTCCGCATCTGGGTGCTATCTTTGGTTTTGGCGGTAATTTTGGCAATACCCAAAGACAACTCTGCTTGTCCAGAAAGCTCTATGGGGCTTTGCAAAAAATCGCCTACTTCTTTAAATAAATTGGTAAAGTAACCAGGTTTAAGTTTGATACTAATTCCTTCTAAACTGGCACTGACTTGACGGGCTACACTCAGCAGAATATCGCTGATATCTATATCCGCCATATCTAGGTCTTGACTGGACTCAAAATAAACCACATGAAATCCCGCCAATTCTAGTTCTGTCTTGAGGCGTTGCAATTCCGTTGACTTACCGCAACCAATATGACCTGTAAATAACTGACAGGTTGGCTCATCAGGAGAAATCCGAACGATAGTCCGTTGCAATTCTTCGACAATCTTGCAACCACGTACATCAGCAAAATCTATGTAATACTGCCGATCTAGCACGTTACTTATATTTAGCGTGTAACTGGGGTTACATGCTTTATAAAAACGTGACAAATTTAACGTCGTTTTCATGTATGTAGAGGTGTATGTAGATGCAGCTTTAGTTGTATTTTTTATACAAGTAATCCAATCCGAGATGTAGGCATAGGACTGATTCACAAGTTGGTCGTGTCTTGCAAGGGACAGCACTTGTGCAGGATTACTGTCAGTAGTCTGGTAGAAATTTAATTGACCCTAATAGCCTTAAGCATATCTGTCCTTTTTACACCTGGTATTGAGGTTTTGACAATCTCTCGCTTTTGTTTGACCGGCCAAAAAACTGTATGGCTTAGGAAGTGAGTAAAAAAAACTACAAAGTTTCATGGTTCTCAATTTGGATAACTGACGAGGATGACTGGTATGAATTATAGCAAGGGACACAGAGATTCAGGAATACTTGTGTATCACTTCACAATCTATTTGTCAAGGAAACAAAATCCCACACATCTCAATTAATATTTTGTAAACTTCAGGGAAAATCTTCAAAAATAACTTGTCAAAAAGACTACAGTCAGTTAAAAATGGACACCGGAAACTTTAATAGGACTCATAACTAGCGCCATAATCTTTGTGTCGTTACTGTAAAGTGTTACTAAAAATAAAAAAAGTCTTGAGGAGAGCGGTTAATAGATGCCAACAGTGTTTACTGAAATTAATAATGATACGAGCGTGTCAAGGAATTTAGATTGCAACCAGAAAGGGGTGTGAATGGCTGGCATAATATCAGTTTCCCGCACGGATCTAGCCCAGCGTCGTCAGAAATTGCGTCGGCAGCGGCAAATGAAAATTATTCAGGCTATTTGGCGAACCTTTGCCATTACTGGTTTGGCGGGTGGATTGCTGTGGGTGGCAATCCAACCAGTGTGGATGCTCAAGGCTCCCAAACAAATAGTGATGAAATCAGGCAATAAATTATTATCGGATCAAACAACTCAGTCATTGTTGGCGCTGTCTTACCCCCAGTCTTTGTGGCGCATTGAACCGTCAGCGATCGCTAACTCTTTGAAAAAACAACCAACTATTGCTCAAGCGATTGTCAGACGCCGCCTGTTTCCTCCTGGATTAATCATCGAAATTCAAGAACGAGTGCCTGTTGCAGTGACTCAAACACGTGGCAACAACAAAGTAACAATCGGCTTACTAGATGCCAGTGGGGCCTGGATGCCTTTAGAAAAATACACATCACTGAATCCCACTAAGAAATTACCCAATCTCAGAGTCATTGGCTCGCCAAAACAATACTGCTCCTACTGGACTCAACTCCATGAAGCTGTGAGCCGGAGTCCGGTAAAAGTAATGGAAATTAATTGCCAAAATCCAACGAATTTAATTTTGAAAACAGAACTGGGAAATGTGCATCTCGGCGTTCCAGGCCCCCAATTGTCTGAACAAATTAAGGTACTCGCCCAAATGCGCCCTCTAGCAACAAAATTCAATTCCGGTCAAATAGAGTATATTGATCTGAAAAATCCCGAATATCCATTAGTACAGATGAACCAAAAAGAGCAGAAATTAACTCCCAAAATCCCTAAAAACATCTAATGTGTTTAATGTATTGATAACTCCTAGTAAATTAAGAAGCTTTATGCTGATAAATATATTTATTATTTTCAGTTTTCCAGTAAACCGCACGAAAATCGGCATTAACTTCTAATTAGAATGAGAAGATCAATCATAAAATCTCCATTGCGAGTAAAAGACCCTCAATTGTTACCCTAATATCTAATAGTAGGGTACAAGATGTCAGACAATCTAATGATGGTCTATGGCGTACAAAATGCCTTCTGCCCATACACTCTTTGACCAAACCCAGTGCGGAAAAGAGAAAAATGCTTGAGTTTTCCATTAAGATTCAGACTTGCTTTTCAAAGGGCACTGATGAGAACGGTATTGAGAACTGGAAACTGGGTACTGGGTACTAGGAATTGGGGACTGGAGAAAAGTTTTCTTAATACCCAATCCTCAGTACCCAATCCCTTTTAATCTGTCACGAAAAATGCCGCCCAAAATTGCGTAAGCATTGCTTCTGGGTAATAAGTTTGAACTACTCCATGCTGTAATTCTTAATTGGGTAACGAAACCTCTTAGAAAATCTTGATTTGTTGACCGTGCCAATTTTGGATTTTGGATTTTGGATTTCAGGATCAATCCAAAATCCAAAATCTAAAATCCAAAATTGTTTGACTGCACTAGTGAGGGTTCTCGTCAGATAGACTACTGCTCCAACAAAGTGTCCATTAAGACCCCCCAAACAACAGTTAATCAGGTATAGTCTGACAAGTAAATTCTTGCTTAGTTTAGCCTTAAAAATAAGTAAGTAGAAGGTAAATTTTGTGTCTAAAGTTGCAATCATACCCAATGGTGAAACCTATTAACAATATTATTATTGAGGCAGAGAAAATACCCTGTAGTATGTCTTTACAAGTTATGCCCTCCGCTGAGAATAATCAAGAGATTAATGTCTGGTTGAAGTTATACAGGTCACTTTTAGATAAATATAGGTATACTTCTCTAGAATTGGCTGTGCGATCGGCTGCCTTAAAAGCTTATCCCATAGCAAATTTTCGCGTTGCCAATTCTGTTAGGCTTGGCAGTAGTGAAAACAATAAAGAACAATGCCATAGTATTGTGGCACTGTCAAACTAAAGTTGACTCTGAGGTGAATAACACCTGAAAAAGTCGTTTATCTACCCTTTCACAAATCCAATGACACTTGATAATAACCAAGGACTTAACTATAAAAATTCCCAATCTACGGGACAGCCTGGGTTCTCTCTGGCAGTTAACTCAACTAACCCCTTTAATAATTCTGGGATGAACTTTGGACAAAATCACGACAACAAGAAGATTTTTACAGAAAATAGCCGAATTGGTGAGATTGTTCCTGGTCGGGTTGCCAACATCAAAGTGATTGGTGTCGGTGGTGGTGGTGGCAATGCTGTTAACCGCATGATCGAGTCTGATGTATCTGGGGTAGAATTTTGGTCGATTAACACTGATGCTCAAGCTCTTACTTTAGCTGGCGCTCCCAGTCGATTGCAAATTGGACAGAAGCTAACGCGGGGTTTAGGAGCAGGTGGTAATCCTGCCATTGGTCAAAAAGCAGCTGAAGAATCGCGGGACGAAATTGCTACGGCTTTGGAGGGTGCAGACCTAGTATTTATCACTGCTGGTATGGGCGGTGGTACTGGGACAGGTGCAGCCCCGATTGTGGCAGAAGTAGCAAAAGAAATGGGCGCTCTGACTGTTGGTGTGGTTACACGTCCATTTGTTTTTGAGGGTCGCCGTCGCACCAGCCAAGCAGAACAAGGTATTGAAGGACTAAAAAGTAGAGTAGATACACTGATCATTATCCCCAATAATAAATTGCTGGAAGTGATCCCCGAACAAACACCTGTGCAAGAAGCTTTTCGCTACGCGGATGATGTACTCCGTCAAGGGGTACAAGGTATTTCTGATATCATCACGATCCCCGGTCTGGTAAACGTTGACTTTGCTGATGTCCGAGCGGTGATGGCAGATGCAGGATCGGCATTGATGGGAATTGGCGTGAGTTCTGGGAAATCTAGAGCTAGAGAAGCTGCGATCGCAGCTATTTCTTCACCATTACTAGAATGTTCTATTGAAGGTGCCAGAGGGGTTGTCTTTAATATTACTGGTGGTACTGATCTCACACTGCATGAAGTAAATGCTGCCGCAGAAGCAATCTATGAAGTAGTTGATCCCAACGCCAATATTATTTTTGGGGCTGTAATTGATGACAGACTTCAAGGCGAAGTGAGAATTACTGTAATTGCCACCGGGTTTACAGGTGAAGTGCAAGCTGCGGTACAACAAAGCGTGGCTAACGTTCGGGTAGCACCTAATACCTCGAAGCGACCAACAACACCACAACCTACAGTTAACTCCCCAACTCCAACACCGACTCCAACTCCAACTCCAGAACCAAAAGAAAAACCTGGATTGGACATACCTGATTTTCTGAGAAACCGACGTACACCAAAGAATTAAAAGATTTTGGATTTGAGATTTCGTCGTGAGCGCTCAGTCGAACGATTTTAGATTAACTTAGCAGTCTCAGTTCAGGCTGAACGCTGTATAAAATCTGCCAGTTCCACCAGGGGTTTACCAAGGGTGGGGGTAAGCAATATATTGCCATCCCCAATTTTACTAATTGGAAAAAACTCTCAACGCTACTTTATAAAATGAACTTGGGCAGGAGCGGCTTCCGTGTCCAGCTATGCTTTTTTCACAAAAAAACAGGAAGACCTGCCCAACTACAAATGCTTCATCGATAGCGAGTCTTCTCCCAAGGGAAGATGCCTGTTTACGTAGCGTCTCCTTTCGGAGAAGGGTTGTTTGTATAATCAGACGTTCCTACGGAGGCTCGTACCTCTCTACGAGCTTGCTTCCACGGAGTGGTACGCTACCGCTGAGTTATGATGCGTCAGAGCCAGTCATAGACATCACTACATCTACCCCTCGCGATCCATTAAACTTATATTCGGTACAAGTAAATATATTTACTGAAAGCAAGTTGCGTAGACAATTCGCCCACAGAAATATCCGAAGAAAGTCTATTTCCTGGGAACAGGACACAAAATCAAAAAATAAACGTAAATTATTTTTTGATTTCTAGTGTCTGTTCAATCCATTGAATAACCTGATGACCAAGGTGAGTGCCATCTAGTCGGTCAATCTCACGAATTCCGGTAGGACTAGTGACGTTAACTTCAGTTAAGTAGCCACCGATAACATCAATACCCACAAAAGTTAAGCCGTCTTGGCGTAAGCGTTCGGCTAATTGGGTACAGATTTCATATTCTCTTGGGGTAATTTCAGTTTGAGCGACAGTACCACCAGTTGCCATATTATTGCGAAAATCAGTTCCGCTAGAGAGGCGATTGAGCGCACCAATGGGTTCGCCATTGAGCAAGATAATTCGCTTATCTCCCTCTTTTGCCTCTGATAGATAGGTTTGTACCATTACTGGTACTCGACCTTGGAGGGTACTGAGTTCAACAATAGAGTTAAAATTGCGATCGCCTGATTGCAAAAACAAAATTCCTTCCCCAGCTTTATTACCCAGCGGCTTGAGAACTGTTGCCCCCTTTGCTTCGACAAATTGGCGAATAAACTGCTTATCAGCACTGACAATCGTCTCTGGAATGGCTTTGGTAAATTGGAGGGCATACATTTTTTCATTTGCCCCTCGGATGCCACTGGGACTGTTAATCAGCAGGGTTTTATTTTGGTCAATGTAATCGAGAATATAAGTCGCATAGAGGTAGGAATCATTGACAGGTGGATCTGTCCGCATAAATACGGCATCCATTGTCTCTAAAGAAGTTAAGTATGAATCGCTCAACTTATACCAAGGATTCGCCGCTACCCAACGTCTGTCTATCAACTGGACTGGTACAAGCTCGACTCGCTGTAGTACAGCCCAAGCTTTGCCCTCCACCACACTCAGCAGATTTGCTTGAGTTATCCAAACTTCGTGTCCCAGAATTTGCGCTGCTTCCATCAGGGCAACACTGGTATCATGACACGGATCAAGCAAATGGATGGGATCAATGATAAAAGCCAGTTTCACCCTTTGTACCTCAATCACCAAGAAATTAAATAGTTATTCAATTATTATCTCTTGACGATCTTACCAATTTACGTACATCTGTACTGCTGAGTAAAATCTGGAGGGTAAAGTCTTATGGACAGATATTGCTTTTGTGAGAATCAAAGCCAGTAGACAAGCACATCGTTTTTTCAGAGTTGTAGCGACTGCCGTGTAATTTGCAGCGGCTTGTCGCTAACGCAAAACCTTCTACAATCTAAACGCTATTGCTAGAAGTTAGTAGCTCATCTAGCTCGCCTTGACTGTCTAAAGCATGGATATCGTCACAACCACCAATATGAGCGTCATTGATGAAAATTTGCGGTAAAGAGCGGCGTCCATTTGCTCTTTGAGCCATTTTACTTCTGGCTGCTTCATCTCCATCAATGCTGTATTCGGTAAATTCAACGCCCTTGTTTTTCAGTAAACTTTTGGCACGAATGCAAAACGGGCAAGTCCTCCAGGTGTAAATTTCTACTTTTGCAGCCATGATGTCCTCAACTTGATTTAATACTTCTTAATTTTAGAACTTTGCCACTGGCTGTAGCGGCTCCATCCTGATTTGTCTTCATCCTCAGAAGCCACTAACTAGCTTTATATCAAAAAAAATTAGCCAAGAGATAAAGTCTGGACTCTTGACTAAGATATTATCTCTATACTAATTTGTTTAAAAAAAAGGGTGGCTTTTATTTGATTGTGAGAATTGCTTATAAGGCGTAACTCAACTTTCAGTTAGGACTCAAATTCTCATTTAGGCTGACACTAGAGACTTTTTCTTGCTAACCCTCAGCGCACCTACAGCAAATAAACCAAGAGCGACTGTTGCACCAGGCTCAGGTACTCTTTTAGGTGGAGGTGGCGGAGCAATATAATAAGTACTAGGCTCATCTAAACCAGTACCATACTGAAAACGAAGATTGCTAATCTTTGCTAGATCGAAGTTAGTAGGTAGCCCTGTAAAAGTAAATGTGGCAGAGTTCTTAACAAAAGTCCCCCCACTTACTGCTGGATTGGCACTATCGTAACCAGTGATAATACCGTAATTCATTTGCTGTCCACCTGAAAGACCAAAACCTGGATTAATGCCAAAACCCGCTGTACCAATACCGTAGTGTTGAGTTACTTTGTTAGATGCTACGTTAGGAGTACCACCAAGTCCACTGCTAGCGGTAGTCTTTGCAAAACCCCATTCAACTTTATTTCCATTAACCTTAGTAAGATCGAAATTACCTGTGCTAGTTACACTATTTGTAATTAAGCTTGTAGCTTTGGCTGAAGATAACGTTAAGTTGCTTAAGGGAGAGCCAGCATAATCCCAGAAGAGTCCTGTCAGAATATCTGTAGGAACTGAGGCACCTGGGCCTGTATTAGTCAGGGTCAATTTCAACTGACCTGCTACTGAATTATCAAAGACAGCTGTTGCTGAAAGAGCATTACTGCTTCCACCTGATATTGGGTTAGTACCTGTGGCTGAAAAACTCAAAGATGCTGCATCTGCTCTAGACATCTGCGAAACTGTCACTACAGCTAATGCTGATATACAGTAGGCTGCATAACCTACTATTTTCTTGGAATATCTTTGAGACATTTGTTTTAAACTCCTTTGCTTTCTATTTAAGACATTTAAGATGTCCCAAAATAACTTTTTTATGAAAATAGCTCATGTATAAATTGGCATAAGAAACTGTTGCTTGTCTACCTTATAAATCAAGGTTAACTAAAACTTTAAATTGAGAATATGCAATATATTTTTAACAAATTGATTGAATATTTTAAGTATTTGCACTTAAGTTTTTTTGGGATTTTAAACTACACACAATCAGCTTGATTGATTAAGCTTCTATTTATCAGTATTTTTTCTTAATCAATCAATTTATCTGGAAGATTGTTAATTCGCTTCACTAGAAAAGCTAATGATTTTCTAGACATCATACGAGATTTTATGAAGATTAAATGAAAAAGGGAAGGCGATTTCGCCTTCCCCAAAGTTAAAAATCTAGGACACTAGTATATAAAATACTTACACTGAATTCGCTACTCAAGTTTTAACCACAGTCAACTGCATATTGAATCAACTGGGCAAGGCGATGACGTAGGGTTTCTAATCCCAAGCGCTGACTCGCAGAAATAAACACCGCGAGGGGAAACTCTTCTCTAGCTAAAGCTAGTGTCTCACTATCGGCTTGATCGATCTTGTTAAAAACAACCAGCGCCGGGCCAGGAGTTATTGGCATTTGCGCCAGTATTTCTCTGACTGAGCGAATATGACGCAACCAAGCGGGGTGAGACAAATCTACTAAATGTAGTAGGGCATCGGCTTCTGTGACTTCCTCCAAGGTGGCGCGGAAGGCATCCATTAACGATGCAGGCAGTTCATGTATGAACCCTACTGTATCTGTAATGAGAATTTCCTGATGTTCATTTGTTTCACCATGAGGAATTACCAGGCGGCGGGTAGTAGGATCGAGAGTGGCAAATAGCTGGTCGGCTGTATAAACTTCTGCGTTAGTGAGAGCATTGAGCAAAGTAGACTTACCAGCGTTGGTATATCCAACCAAAGCTACTGAGGGAACTTCTCGATGCTGCCGTCGCTGCCGTAACCGCGAACGATGTGCCTGTAACTGGGTTACTTCTTTTTGCAGTCGGGATATGCGCTGGCCAATGGCACGGCGTTCAGTTTCCAGTTTGGTTTCACCAGGACCACGAGTCCCAATACCACCACCCAATCGGGACATGGTGCGACCTCTACCAGCCAGTCGCGGCTGCATATATTCTAGCTGTGCTAATTCTACTTGCAATTTACCGGCACGAGACTGGGCGCGTTGGGCAAAGATATCCAAAATCACTTCGGTGCGGTCAACTACCCGAATCCCAATTTGTATTTCTAAGTTGCGGACTTGGGAGGGTGAGAGGTCGCGGTCGAAGACAACGAGGTTGACTCCTAGTGTTTGGGCAGTTAGGGCAATTTCTTGCACCTTACCTTCGCCAACTACGGTTTGGGGGTGAATGCGCGATCGCTTTTGTTGTATTGTTTGTAATACATCTCCGCCAGCGGTATCAACTAAACGCGCCAATTCTAATAGGTTGTCCTGGAATTGTAGGGGAGTCATCTCACTGGTCATCAGCCCCACAATCAGCACGCGATCGTGGTCAGCATCTACTTCCTGGGCGATAAATTCCCGCTGGAATTCCGCTTCCAGATTTTCTACCAAGTCTACTAAATCCTGGTCTGCCAGATCGTCCAAGTCCAGAGGTGGCGATATACTCCAACTTGGGGATTGAATTTGGCTTTCCCCTACCTTCAATGCAGCAGGACTAGTAATCAGGGTGCGAGACTCTTGGGGTGTCAGATGAGCTAGATAAGCTTCTTTGACATATCCAGTTGCACCGCCTCCCCGCCGTGTAAATCCGGTTCCGGTAATATTTAAGACAACTAGGGCATCTAAGCGTTGTAGTGCCATCGCTGTGAGCGCCGCTTCGTTGGGCGGTTCTGGCTTGAGATGGGTGGCAATACAACGAATACCACTGAGTCGTTCTGCACCGTAACGGGGCAATTCCATCGGTGGTATTTGTGTTTGGCGCGGCGTGCCTATCCCGACGCGAATCACTTGTCCGCGACGGTTGATGTAGGCGCACACAGGCTGATTGACTTCTGTGCTAATTGCTGCTATGCGCTGGGAAAACTCAGGCGTGGTGATGCGATCGCCTGGTATGCGCTGGTGGTACAGCCGCTGTAGTTGCTTCAGCTGGCTGGACTTCAGACCTTGGAGATTTCCAAAAATAGTTTCTATAGGCGTTTATGACCAGTAAAATGGCCCCCCGAATCCTTATATGTCTATTTTACAACAGGGTTTAGGCTCCTATCTCTCTCTTTTGAGGGATGCGTTATGAATTAGTTCATGGGGATTATTGATTTGAGGTTATTTTGCTGGTGCTTGTCTGCACCTGAGCGATCGCTATTAATTTCAGTGAATATTTTCAGTAGAAGTGTGAAGGCGATCGCTACATCTAAATTGTATTTTCTCAAGATGCTCTTTTTCAGTCGTTGCTTTCAGGAGCATAATCAATACAGATAATTAAACCATCTAATAATTCTTGCATAACGGCTGTTGAAACTTTTCCTAAGCACCGGACAAATCGCTCAGTTGTTACACTACGAACTTGCAAAATATTGCCTGCTGAGTTTGAGTCTAAGCCATTTTCATCAGTTTGCTGGATAGGAATCATGAAAAGGCGATTTTGGAATTTAGGTTGCCATGTTGCCACAGGAATAATAATTCGCATTGGTATAGAAATAAATATATCAGAACTAATTACAACAGCAGGGCGAGTCTTCTGAATTTCTTGTCCTCTAGTGGGATCAAGTTGCACTAGCCAAATCTCACCTTTTTTAGGATTAGTCATTCTCGGTTTCCCAGTCTTCACCATCCAGAACGGCAAACTCTGTTAATTCTGGGTCATTCAAAAAATCTTCGGCTATGGCGGCGATAAAAGGTTCTAGTATTTTGTGACGTTCTGCTACAGGTAGTCGGGCAATTTCTCGGAGAGATAGTCGTTTTTGCTGTTGGAGATTTGATGAGATATTAGAATCTGAATCTTCAGTGTCTAACTGCTGATGATTGACTGTTTTTTTTACAAGAGACTCAACAAAATCTAGGACTTCTTGTTGCTTGTCATTTGAGAGAATTCGGAGATTATCTAATACAGCTTGTTCAATGTTGATTGTTTCTGACATTTGATTTTCTTTCTTCAAGATAGGTTAACTTTTTAATTTGTCATTCATAGGTATCGCTGTTAATTTCAGTGAATATTTTCAGTGGAAGTGTGAAGGCGATCGCTACATTAACTCTTGCATGAATATCTACATTAGTTTAGTATTTATAGCGGTTATTCAATTAAAGCTTGAAAGCGTTCATCTTCCCGGATAGCATCAAAATCTGAGTCAGTTTTTGCCATCTTTCGATATTCGTCATGATTCAGATTAATTGCTTTTTGTAAATTTTCTAGTGCCTGTTCAATATTAACTTGGAGAGCATAAGAGCAAGCTTTATTGTACCAAGCTTCGTGTAAATCTGGTTGAAATTTCAGTGCTTGGTCGTAGGATGCGATCGCTTCTTCAAAGCGTCCTAAATTATATAGCGCATAGCCCCGAATGTTCCAAGCTTCGTGGTAATCAGGTTTAATTGAGAGTGCTTTGTCATAGGATAATATCGCATCTTTATTACGTCCTAAATTAAGTAGTGCATTCCCCCGGTTGTTCCAAGCTTCGTGGTAATCAGGTTTAATTGAGAGTGCTTTGTCATAGGATAATATCGCATCTTCATAGCGTTCTAAATACTCTAGCGCACTCCCTCGACCGTTCCAAGCATAGTACTCGTCAGGTTTAATTTCAACTGCTTTGTCGAAGGATGCGAGCGCGGCTTCAAATTCCTCAGCAGAATGTAAAACCTTACCAAGTTCACGTAGTAAACTAGCTTTTTGGCTATCTGTCTGATGTTTCTCTGCTAGGATATCTTGAATTTCCAGTACTTTCTCTATCTTTTTTTCTGGGCTGAGTTTCAAATATTCATAATAATCTGCCTCATCTAGTAGGCGAGATGATTGTTTATCTAACAATTCTGGTGTTGTTGGTAATTCAAATACTCCAGAACGCCAATCAAAAAAATCTGGAGCACGATGAATTAAATAGTTTATTGAAAATGAATGCAAAAGGAAAACAAAACAGAATTTAAAATCATCTCGAAACCGTTCTCGCTGTTGATTAAGATGATTTAAAATATGGGGTACACTTGTTAAATTGCTAAATTGTCCTTCAGTTATTTCCCCAAAAGTTCTTTTCTCATACTTGTATAAAGAATACTCCAGACCTTTTATCAATAAAATATCAATTTGCTTATCTTGAACAAACTCAGCTACTCTTTGATATAAATTATCAAAAGATTCAACTAAGCGCAAAACTTCTATATGCTTCTGGGGAATATCCTGTGGTAATTTGGCCATTAAACGGTCTGCTTCCACAGGTGTACATTGGACAAAAAACAAACCAAATCCTGATTTACGCTTCAGTGCGCGAAGCAAGTCTTGATAAGCTTCTTCTGGTTCTGGGGGTAAATCATCATCCCAATCACTTAAATTTGGGTTCATGAAAGTTTCGCTACGGCTTCTTTAAATTCTGGAATTCCTTGAATCAATGGATGAATATCATACCAACGCTGCATTTCTCCATCATCATCCAAATAGCGGTATTCTAAAAGACAACGGTTATACATCAAACTCCGATACAAGTCATCATTAATAATCCGCTTAGAACAAGACACTTCCGCTAACAGACACCATTGATGATTTTCCACAGCGCGGCGATAAGTATCTCTGGCTTGAGTAATTGCTCGTCGCACTGCCTTTTCTGAAACAGGTAACTCTTCAGTGCGTCCAATGGCATCTTGAGTTAACAATAGCAAATTCCTCACATGACCTCCACTCATTAAACAAAGTCTGTCTAAGGTTTGGGGACTGTCGAAAATTTCTGTTTCTAGTGATAGTTCCGGTGCAATTTGCCGGACTCGCTTGTTAATTACTTCTTTAACTTTCTTGAGTCCTGGCTGGTAAACTTCGCCTTTGAGAGTGTTTACCATAATCATCGGCAAAATTTGGGGGTCGCCGTAGATGTCTCTGAGGTCTGTTGCCCTGGTAGAATAGACCATTGAAATGGGGACAGTGTAAATCAAATGGCAATCTAAAGCTTGGAGTTGTTCGCTGCGGTCTAAAAAAACTTCCTCATAGTTGGTGCGGCCATCGCCGTCTTTGACTAACACCATCCGATCTAAGTTATCGACAATTACCGCCAGTTTATTGTAGCCATTAGGTAAGTGCTGTTTTGCATCCACCAGAAACTCATTTAACACCTGAATTAAAGTGACGGTGTAAGGATCAATTTTTTGGCGAATCTTCTGGCGTAATTCAGGAACAGCCCTTAAATTTGCAGTCAACTTGGCGAATTGAGCAAGCTGCACTTCTACAGCCATCTTCTCAAATTCTATGGGAGTCAGCGCCAAATCTTTTAAATCTACCCAACGATCTTTCAACCAGTCGAGTATCGGGCGAGGACTAGCAATTCCTTTTAAATCTTTGAGCAAACGGCGGGTACAGGCGAGGAGAATATCTGTATATTGGGCATCTTCAGAATCGATATCCTCTTCATCAGCCGCAAAATAGACAACATAAAATTTCCGATTTTCTAAATACTTCTTTAACCTGAGTAATTCTGTAGACTTCCCCGCACCCCGATGACCAGAATACAATTGGCAAGTATTTGTATTTGCCAGTTGCATCCGATTTCCCAACTCTTGCAAAATATCGGCATCTCCCCGCACATCCTGACAATCTACATATTTGGGATCACCTGCGGGTAAGGGTTCAAAGGGGTTAAAGGCGTTGTAAAGGTTTGCGAGTAAGTCAGTATTATTAGGCATAGGTAAAAAATATAGCAACGATGCTCATAATAATCGAGATTATACAGAACTCAGGTAGATGAATCCAGTTCAAATACTCGTTAACGGAGTTCAGAGGTGGATTCATCCAGTTCAAATACTCGTCAGCAAAAAACTACTACGAGATGGGAAAATCTATACTTTCTTGTTCTTACAAAAGAGAAATTGGGGTTAGAGTCTTGCGCCAGCGTTTCACCGCTGTTTGTAATTCTCCCGACAACCAGCTATCAAATTGCGGATAAATCGGTAAACGCGGCATCAATTCCCACCCCGCAGGTTGTAAAATTTTTCTTAATACCTGTTCCTGAACATGAGGATAATCGGGATTCACCTCATCTTTTGGCCCAATTCCGCCCAAATCTCGCGCACCAGCTTCTATACAAGCGAGTAACCATCGGTCATCTTTAACTAAATTGGGCGGAATTTGAATCGTAATATCTGGCGGTAAAATCTGACGCGCCTTAAAAATTACTTCTGGTAACTGATGAGGGTCAAAAGGTGGTGCATCAAAAGTTTGCTGATATCCTGGACTATGAGGTTGCAGAATAACTTCTTGAATGTGGTGATAACGTTGATGTAATTGAGATATAGCTGTTAATGTTTCCCAGCAATCATCTAAAGTTTCCCCAATTCCCAACAGTAACCCAGTTGTAAAGGGAATCTGCAACTCTCCCGCCCATTGCAATTGCTGTAAACGAACTTCTGGTAATTTACTCGGTGCGTGCCGATGTACACTATTTAACAATGTTGGCGTTAACTGTTCCAACATCAGCCCCATCGAAACATTCACATGCTTGAGCTTTTGCATTTCTTCAAAACTCAGTGGGCCCGCGTTTGTATGAGGTAAAAATCCCATTGAAAGCGCTAATTCACACAAATCATAAATCCGCTCAAACCACGCCTGACGCTTTGGCGAATGGGGATGTACTTCACCGCTCAGTATGAGAATTTCGCAGACTTTTTCGTTTTGAAGTGGTTTTAAAATACTTTCTGCATCTGAAAGACTCATCCAGGGACTTTTACCTGGTTCGCTGCGAAAATTGCAGTAACTACACCGATTAAAGCACTCGTAAGTAGGAACGATTGTATAAGCAGGGCTATAAGTGACAAGACGAGAATTATTAATTGGCATAAGCAGAATAAATTTGCTCTTAGTAAGCAGCCCCAGACTTATTTTAAGGGCTGAAACCTTTAATTATTTATTCATGCCCATTTATTTATTAGAAAAACAAGAACTATTTTGCTTTGTAAATTTCTGGTAACTGCCACCAAGGAACATGAGGATATTCGTGATGTTCCTCGTGATAGCCGAAATGATAGCATGTGATAAATGACCACCAAATTGGACGGCTAATTGTCTGGGCACAATGAGGCTGAATATAGCCCCCCGTTGGTTCGCTATGTGGGAGGAAAGTACCAAAATAAAATAATTGGAATGAACTTAAAAGCGAAGGAAATACCCAAAAGTAATTTAAATTATCACTGGGTATATGGAGTATATATTTTGCAAAGTTATAAATAATGCTTAGAGCAATTATTTGTCCCCAACTCCAGTAACCTTTCATAAAATGTAAATACCAAGCAAAGAAGTTTTTGTATTTACCATTATGAAAATCTGGATCTATTTGAGTTGCTGGATTGTGGTGGTGTAACCAATGCTTTTTTAATAATTTTTTATATGGTAAAAGACCATAAAGAGATAGGGTTAATGTCCCAATAAGATGATTAATTTTGCTGTTTTGAGGAAACACTATCCCATGCATAGCATCATGAGATGTAATAAATAATCCCGTATATAAAAATGTTTGCCAAGCTATGCTAGGCAATAGCATCCAAAGTTTTAACTTGGAGATGTCAAGGGGAAGTAATAAACTCAAGCTAATAACCCATGCACTAACAATGACAATAGCAATGAAAAGTCCTTTAAACTGAGATTTACTTTTCACTACTGGAGTCAGTTTTGTTTGATGACTGGGTGGTTGTTCTAATTGAATCACGCTTTCACTCCGCCTAGTATTCAGGTAAAAATTCCTAAAATATAGTCACCACAAAAAGCACTAACCACCAGCCAGAAAACTCTATTAGTGGTCAGTGTTTTGCATTGGATAGTGCCAACACTTTAAGATGTTTAGAAATATTAAGATACTTTAACTATTATTACACATTCAACCGCCATACCAACAACTGTTTTTGGTATGGTGGTTGGATTACATAAGTCATAGTACTGATACCATTGGTGATTATAAAAACTAGTGTTTTTAATAGGGGGCTTTTTAAGCAGATGAAGCTTGGGGAAAAGATGGTAAAATAATTAGCTATCTATGGTATCAAAGCGTAAACAAGTCTAAGAAAATATTTGAAAAGTATTAGGCGACTGGAAGTCGCCCGGTGAGTAATAAATTAGACTTTTCAAACAACCTCTAAAGAATGGATTTGCAAGATTTTAAGAAAATACTTTGAAATTAGCAAAATTTTATTTCAAATGCCAAAAAAATCTAACGAAAGTTAGAATATCTCCTGAGTGTTATTGCCCAAACTAAAAAAGAGCAAATAATAGTATTTTTCAAACTTATAGTATGGCTCCTAATAAGCTAATGTGCTGGAGCCACTTACTATAAGATAATGATTCTGGACGAATGAATGACAATTACTTTAATATGACTCACACTCACGTTTAGTTACGTAGTGCCGATAGCGAAACATTGCTTCTAATTGCGCTTGCACTAGCCAACCACTGATAAATTCAACTGTTCCTCCACCAGGCATAGAGAAGGAGATAGCATCAGTTAGTCTAGTTTTGCCATTTTCCGGTTCAAATTCATGTCGATGTACCCAATACTCGAAAGGGCCAGATATTTGTTCGTCGGTAAACAGACGATATTTTTCACATTCAGTATGACGCGCTAACCAAGTTAAGGGTAATGGGCCGAGAAACAAGCGAAATTCGGTGATAGCACCCACATTTAGACCCCCCTCACGACGAACTATTTGGACTGGCTGCCAAGGTGGATTTAACATTTGTAAAATATCTGGCCTTTCGTGAAATTTCCAAACTACTTCTGGTGTGGCATTAATTACTGAGGAATGTTTAAAGTGCAGCATGGAAAGAAAAACCTAAAATTCAACTTTCGGATTCGGTATCAATTTCGATATCTAGGGTATCTTCATCAACCCGCACATACAAAATATTTGGGTTACAACAAACTTGACAATCTTCAACGTAAGATTGCTGTCCTCCAGCACTCAAATCAATAAAAGTTAAGTTCGGTTCGCCGCAATAGGCGCAGTAATACTCAGCTGTGTTTTGCATCAAGTTTTCAGCTATAAAGTCAATGGCTGTAATTGTTTTGGAGATGGATTGATATAACTTTTAGCATCAGCCAAATGCTTTAGTAGTGTAGACTGTGGCAGAGGCCCTTGCAAGTGGCTCCAGGGTAATACTTGTTCTGTTGACCATTCGGCGTGGACATAGAAATCTAAATCGGGGATTTGTCCTTTGAGTTGCTTGAAAGCACGTTTGTAGCTACCCAAGGAATCGCCAAAGTCACGAGTAAGTTCAAGAAGTTGGGAGAGTCTGCGATCGCCTCTCGATAACAAAGCCTGTATAATCGACCAATTATAGCTTTCTGGGCGAAATTCTATCCCCTGTGGTTTTAGCTGTTTTTGCAAAAACTGCAACCGCTTTTCGGCTTGGCGATTTACCCCAAACCATTGAAAGGGTGTGTGTGCTTTAGGTACAAAGGTGCTGCATCCGTATGTTAAGCGCAATCCCGGCGCAGCTTTTTTGATATTACGCATCATCGCCACGGTTTGCTCTAAATCTTCTGCTTCTTCACCAGGAATTCCTGCCATTCCGTAGAGTTTCAAGCTTTTTAATCCGCCAGCTTTGGCATTTATGGCTGCTTGTATAATTTCATCGTTATGCAGCTTTTTGTTGACGATTTGCCGGATTTTTTCAGAACCACTCTCTACAGCAATGGTAAGCGATCGCGTGTCTCGTTTCGTCAAAGTTTCTGCTAACTGGACTGTTACAGTATTAGTTCGCACTGAGGCAATACTGAGACGGACATCATCATATTTTGGCTGACTAATATAATCTAGCAACGCCTCAAACTCTGGATGTTGAGTAACTGAAGCCCCTAATAATCCTAGCCGATTTGTGACTTCTAAACCTTTGGCGATCGCTGGAATTAATGAATCTTCCAGACTCGCTGTTCTAAAAGGCAGTGTGAGATAACTCGCCAAACAAAAGCGGCACATTTCTGGACAACTTCTCACCACTTCCACCATGTAAATATTTTCCCATGCGGCTTTTTCAGTGACTACAGTCGATGCCGATAGGGTATTTCCTCTGTAAGTTTGCTTTTGCACCACTGCGGGAATTTCAGGAAAAATTGGTTTAATTGACTTTACTTCACCATCTCTTGTGTGATATTCCACCTCATATAAACTGGGTACATAAATTCCTGGTATTTGTGCAAGTCTTTTTAGTTGAGTTTGTCTTGAGGCATTTCTGACTTCTTTATAAGCCTCAATAAAATTCCCTAACAAGATTTCGCCATCCCCCAGTAAAATGACATCAAAAAAATCTGCAAAAGGTTCGGGGTTAGCAGTAAGAACTGGGCCACCACCAAAAATTATCGGATGAGAATCATCACGGGAGGTTCCTCGAATAGGAATTTCTAAAGATTCCAGCAAATTTAGAATATTCACATAATCCAGTTCCCACGAAATCGAAAATCCCACAATTTCCGGCTTTCTAGGGATTTGTTCGTGAATATCGGTAAACAGGCGACTCACCTGCACATCATCACGCATTGCAAAAGTAGCCCACACCACCTGATAGCCGAGACTAGTTATACCTACGCTGTACTCGTTGGGAAAGGCGAAGATTATGGGAATTGCGTTGATATCTGGGGTGGTGGGTTTAAATAGAAGGCGTTCAGAGTCAAATACAGATGATGTCACAGGTATTTATTAGATGCAAGTTTATCTATATTTAATTTTAAGCCATAGAATAATTAAGTTAAAAACCAATGTTACGCTGTTGGCAAGAATAATCGGTAAAGATTGTAGATAAATTCCATAAATTAACCACAAAAAGATACCAGTTATGAATGTAATTAGCGTCACTAAAGAAACATCTTTTGCTGATTTTGTTTGCCAAGTTTTAAACATCTGTGGCAAAAAAGAGATTGTGGTTATTGTTGCGGCAGCTAATCCTAGAATTGTCAGAAAATCCATGTTTAATTATTCATATTAAGTTGCCATATCATACATCAGCGATCGCCCTTATCTGCTTAATCCAACTCTACATGAGACATTTTACACTGTTGAGCGATCGCTACAACAGCTTAACAACAAGATTCCCGACTTATTTAATCAGTCGGGAATCTAAAAATGTATCACGGTCTTAGCAAGAATAATCGGTGAAAATTGTAATTTATCTATATTAAGCATCAAAAAAGACCGATTATAAATGCAATTAGCATGACAAAATAAAAACTCATTTAAGGATATGTGATAAACACTAGCAAAACCGATGAATTAATTCTTCACGAGACAACTGCAACAGTAAAGGCGTAAACTCTTCTGGCGGTAACAATAATAAAGGTTCAATAATTGCTTGAAGCTCATTATCTATTTCACCAAACCGAACTTTGAGCAAGTTTTCTACCACTAAGCGTTCTCCCTGCTGAATTCCTTGTTGTTTAGCCTGTTCGCGGTCTTGTTGGTAAAGTGGTGCTAATCGCATAAGTAATTCCCTATCTTCCTCGTCTTTATTTTGAGTGACTTGTAAGTTTTGTTGCAAGTTGTACAGCAATTCTAACGCTGCTTTTCGGAAAGTATTATCAGGAGTAAGTGCTTCTAGTTCGTCAATTGCTTGCTTTTGAACGTTTCCCCTACCGATGATTCTCAGCCATAAGGTTTCTGAGATAGATGGCAACTGATGAATTGTTACTATCGCGGTACGCAAATATTCTGGCATGAAGTATATTCCAGGCAGGTAGTCATCTTTTGGGTTAGCACCAAATCCTGATAAGAGTTGCGCTGATGCTGTAGGGGTAAGAATCCATAACTTTGGTAAATCAGATTCTAGAATACGAGTTTTATTCCGATTTGCTTGTCGTTGTAAATCGCCACGCACCTCTAATAATTTTAAGAGACAATCGCAAATTTCTGTAGCTGAGGCTGCGTTACGAAAGGGTTCAAGTAGAGAAGGGGTAGTTACAATTTGACCTAATAATCCGAATGTTCCTGGGATGTCTCTTGGTTGTGGTTTGGGAATGAAATAAACATCAATCTGTCTAACTTCTCCTGCGACTCGTCTAGGTACTTGGACTTCACCGTAAGGAGTGAGTAATTGTTCGAGGTAGTCTTTGGCAAATTGGTCATGGATGAATCTGGTCATGTTGGTAGTTTGGTGATGCAAACCAGTTTACTTACCATTGTCTGACGATTTTTTGAGATAAGACTTAGCCCAAGCATATCGTTGTGAATCTTTTTTCAGTAAATATTCTATTACTTCCCGACGCTTATTTTCATCCTTAGCATTTTTCACTACTCGCTTGATTTCAGAATCCATATCTCTAGGATTAGCCCCACGTTTGATTGCTTCTTGAAACCAATACTCACCATCTGAATATTGATGCCGTTCAAAACAAATAGCTCCCATCAAGGTGTAAGGGTGATGGCTTTTTGGCTGATACTCAATAGCTTGACGAGCGCAATTTTCTGCTTTATCTAATTTTTCAATATCTCGAAAGGCTCCACCTCTGCTAGTTAGCAAAGCTGACTTGAGTTTATTTTCTTTGATGTTGTCGAATTCTAAATTGTTAG
This sequence comes from Nostoc sp. C052, assembly GCF_013393905.1. GTDB lineage: Bacteria > Cyanobacteriota > Cyanobacteriia > Cyanobacteriales > Nostocaceae > Nostoc. Next base: position 4,904,450 of record NZ_CP040272.1, on the reverse strand, counting down.
TCAGTTGCAATGCCTGTTCTGGTTTATCTGCTTTGCGCCAATGACTACTAGCATTTGCTAAGTTCCATTTGTTGTCAGTGCGCTTAAACTCCTGCTCATAGAAATTTGCTTCAATTGTGTGGTAAGCAATCCAAATTTTACCAGAGACTAAATTCTTCTCTTGATACTTAGGCTCTTTTTGCCAGCTATAATAATTAGCTGTTGGTTGAGGCACTTTAATTTTAGTCTCTTGTAGCCAAGCAAACTCTGTTGGTTCAAGTCGCTCTTTTAATTCAAGTTTTTGCAAAATTGTGTATAAAAGACTAGTGTGTGATTTATCTTGATAAGCTAAAACATCATATTTTGATTTCAAAGCTGCAAAGTGCTTTTGTTGGGCGAGAATAATTATATTTTCTCGTCCATTAATTTTCAGCCACTCAATTTCTAATTCATTTAGAGCTTTTCCTGATTCTATATTTAACTTGAGATTACTAGCGTATTTATCGTGATAAATTTCTATTGTCTTAGTCAGCTTACGCTTTCTCAAGAAGTTAATATCCTGTTCACCTAAGTGATGTGAGAAATCAAGTTTTTTGAGAACTTTATATAGGTGACTCTTAGGCGATAAATCATCATAATGAGTGACCTTATACTTAGCTCTCAAGGCAGTAAATTCTCGTGTTTGTTCTAACTCTTGAGCAATCGCAATTGTTTCGCTAAATCCTTGCTGTTCTAACCAGTTAATTTCTGAACCACTCAAATTATTTTTTGCGTCAATGTTTTGCAGTATTGGATATAGTGGACTGGATAATGATAAATCTGAATGTTTAATCGCTTGGTATTTATCTTTTAAATCAGCAAATTGAGCTTCTTTTACTGACTCCTGTTGCTTAAAAATTTCTGCTGTTTCCAAGAGTTGGTTATTAAGCAGCCAATTATATTCAGAATCACTTAAACGTTCTGTAACTTCTAACTTTTTTAGTATTTGATGCAAGAAACTATCAAGATATGAGTTTTGATATTGAGTAGCTTTGTACTTATATTTGAGTTGAGTAAATCGGTTTCTCTCTTGATCAATCTTCTTCATCTCTTGAGCAATCTTCTTCATTTCTTGAGCAATCTTCTTCGCTTCAGATAAATCATTTTCTCTCAGCCATTGAACTTCTGAATCAGTAAGTAAATTCCCTGAATCAATTTTCCAAAGTATAGAATACAGATGACTAGATTGCCAGGAAGTACCATGCTTTGTAGCTTTGTACTTAGACTTTAATTTTGAGAATTCAACCCCTAAATTTACAAAGTCCTTTAATTTATCTTGCTCTTCTTGACATATAAATTCAAGCTCATGTTCTCTCAACCATTCAATTTCTAGTGTAGTTAGTTGAATTCCTAAGTCAACTTTTCGCAGGATGAGATAAAGAAGACTAGAGGGTGATGAATCGGGATAATTAGTTGCTTGGTACTTGGACTTTAAAGCAGCAAAGTGTTTTAAGCGATTTTGAGACTCTTTATCCATATTGATAGTAGATGCGATCGCACTTAGTTAAATGTGTTATCCGCTACTATAGCAATACCAGTAAAAAAGGGCGAGTAAGATACCCACCCTCGAAGCATAAATATTTTCTGAAGTTAATATCTTGTTAACTTAGTTTCATCAATGAACTTAGGAATCCTCATTGGGTATTAATTTTCCACTTGTTTGAGTTTTTGAAAAATTTCATCCAGTGGCGACTCAGATTCATCAGAACAAAATTCTAAAGCAAGTCTAACTTTTCCTTTTTTCCATCCCTGAGTGCTAAATTGCAAAACTTCACAATTTAATCCTTGGGTATACAAATTTACTTCATCTGTCTCTTCTGCTCCAATATATTCCTTAATTGCTGTAATCAAATCACGGACTTTAAAAGTTTTAGCAATATTTAACTTATTAAAAGTGTCTGGTTCTATAGACACAACTTCATCATGATTTAGTCTCTCAAATCCATCTTCCATAAAAATCTCCTGTCACTAAATCTATATTTTCTAGAGATATAACAGTTCATCCGAAATAAAATAATGATTTTAAAGGTTATGGCGGTTTTCTGTTGAGTTCAATACAGACCTAACCCCCATCCCTTGCCTTACAAGGGAAAGGGGGAAGATTCAAAGTCTCTCTCCTCAAAAGGTCAGAGTCTATGGAACCGCTGTATTAGAAAAACCAACCGTAAGAATGCAAACCTTTACCCAAAAGATTCACGCCGAGATAGCAAACCCAAACGACAAGCAAGCCGGCGGAGGCTAAAATTGCGGGACTGCGCCCTTGCCAGCCGCGAGTAATTCTGGCGTGAAGGTAGGCAGCGAAAACTAACCAGGTGATTAATGCCCAAGTTTCTTTCGGGTCCCAACTCCAGTAAGAACCCCAGGCTTCGTTAGCCCAAACACCACCGGCAATGATACCAATTGTCAGCAGCGGAAACCCTAATCCGATGATGCGATAGCTGATGTTGTCGAGGGTTTCAGCAAGGCTAAGGCGTTGGGGCGAAAGGGGTTCAGAATTGTGGATTTCGGATAGCGAAGCGTTAGCGAGTCCTCGAGCGTCTTGTGGATTTTGGATTGGGGTTGTTGTGACTAAACCCAAAACAGCGGTGTTCGCGTTGCCGTTGCTACTACTTTCAAAACGAGCAAAGCCATTATTTTCGACAGCGGGGGCTGATGGTTGAGAAATTAGTTCAGTGGCTTTGTGCAAGCGGTAGCCATTGCTGCGATAGCCGCCAGTGCCAACAGAACTGCCTTGTAGTTGGATGTTTTGACCGCGAGTGACAATTAAAAAAGCGATCGCTAATAACGAACCCACCATCAAAGCAGAATAACTCAACATCATGACGCTGACATGCATCATCAGCCAATTTGACTTCAAAGCAGGTACTAAAGGTTCTGACGCCTGCATCTGGGATGGTAGTGTCATGGTAGCAAAAGCTGCGATCGCCATTGCCACCGGAGATGTAGCAACCCCTACTAAGCGGCTACGGCTACTATTTTCGGCAATCAGATGGACTGCGGTAATTCCCCAAGTTAAGAAAAACAGAGATTCATAAAGATTACTTAAGGGAAAGTAACCAGCTTCGATCCATCTTGCCCCTAGTAGAGTAGCTATACACAAATTTGCGATCGCCATCCCAGCTGTCCCCAAAGCGGCTAGATAAGGCAGATTCGGAAAAGCCGCTCCTCCCCAATAAACCAGCATTGTTAGGAATAATATGGCAAAGGAGGCATTGTCCAGCCAATTCTGGAGTACAACCAGATTCATAAAGTCTTCTCTCCGTGGATAATTTAAAATATCGATTCTGACTGTTTTGATCCTATATGGTTAAAGGGAAATAGAGAATGGGGCATTGGGAAAGAGGCAGAGGGGCGGGGTGCGGAGGGGAAAACTTTTCTCCCTTGCTCCCTGTTCCCTGCCTGCCTACTCCCCAATCCCCAATCCCCTATCTACTTTCTGGAGTAGGCAAAGCAGTCGCATTAGTAACTTTTTTGAGTGCGATAAAAATGTCGTAGGTGTTACTGCGACTGTCGCTGACAGCAGATGTCATCCCAATTGAGCGCGTTGCATCTAGCAAAGTTTGTTGATTGGGAATTAGAGTTGGTAATGGAAAATTTTTCACAGTTTTTTCCACATCCAGAAAAAATTGACCATTTGTCGGATTTGGTTCTGTAGGAACTGTTTGTTGGAAGGGAAGAGTACTAGCTAGTGTGTTGTTAGGTTTGGGAACAATTTTATCTGTGATCGGAGCGCCCACTACCAAGAAGGCGACATCTCCATCTAACCAACCGTGGGTAGCAGTTAAAGTACCGTAGGGTGAAATCCAGTTAACAACAGGTTGTCCAGCGACTTTCCCCGGTTGAACTTGGAACTGGTATTGATTTCTCATCACATCATCAAGCTGTTTTAAGGATGCTTCAGCTGAGTTGCGATTTCTTCCCTCTACCATAAACACTAAGCCAGAACGAAAATCATCTGGTGAACCTGCTTTTGGAGTAGTCGGAATCACTGATAGAGAAAATTCACCTTTCATCCAACTGAGTAAATCCTTATCTAAATCAAGATTGGTAAGAGATTTTACACCACCTCGTAGCTGTTCTGGTGCGATCGGCGAGAGGGGATTTCCCTGGGATGTTAAAACATAATCTCCCCACAATCGCTGTAAGTTGCCCCCCGAAAGCATCATTAAGGTTTCGGCTGGTAGGCGGCTTTGCATTTTCCCAGCTTTGTTTTCCACCGCCAGCACTCTTTGACTATTTGGGTTTAGCCAAGAAACGCCCTTGAAGCGGATTCCTTCTGACTCTAAGGTAATTGTCCCCGCTAAACCTTGGTTATTTTGCAGTTGAGCCAAAACTTGAGCAGGTAAAGGGCGATTTGGAGAGGCTGCGGCTATTTTGGCTGCTGTTGGCACATTTACATAAAACTGGGCAAAGGGTTGGTAATCGGAAATTTTCGGGAAATTCTCGGCAAAGCCCCCTGTTGTCGCTAAGGATGTTTTATTTTTGTAGGCATCGATCGCTCTTTCTGTAGCTTTAGGATTATCAGTTATAACTAAAAAACGCCCATCTAGTAATGCAGCTGAGAAGTTTTCCCCTACTTGTCCCTCACTTTGTTTGATAGCGAACCCTTGATAAGTACGGTCAATCCATTTACCTTGTTTAAGGGTTTTGGGTTGTGCCAAAATGCTTTTGGCGATTTCTGGGTTTTTTACTGGCAATACCATTACCATCGATTGCTGATCGCTACCAGCATCTTCATTGGTAGTAACTGGCTTGGGTGTAGGTTTACTCCCGATTGCTGGGGCAAGGATTGCGATGGTAACGTCATTGCCTACCCAAGGAGCGATATCTTTTTGGAAGTCATAACCATTATTAGTCAGAAAGCGATCGCGTAACTGAACTAAATTTTTGTCCAGTTCTGCTTGGGTTTCTCTTGTCCCAAACTGCCGCAACTTTTGCCACTGCTGGGGATCTGTTGTTAAAGAAACCGCAAACAGGGCATCACCAGGAATAATATTTGCACCTACTAGCAAATCGCTAGAAGATAGTCGTCTCTGAGCTAACAACCAGTATGCTGCACTCCCCACAGCAATCAATAACCCAGCAGCCGAGAGCGTCAGCACCAGAGATGGTTTCTTATTTTTTTTCATCCGAACAGACACAAGAGGTAGTGCCATTGAAACCTATACCTCATACTTGCAAACTCATTACTTGCTTGATTGGTTAAATTAACCAATAAATTTCTCGTTATCTAGGGCAGTTAACTGCATAAATTTTTCCATCCTAAAAATTGATGATATTTCCGTAATCAACCTTCCCGAATGTTTCAAAAGCAGTTCTTTCGTGGTTAGTTACCTTTTTTAACACGCTTTCTTGAATTTCGCAGGATACTTCCTTGAAACAGTTGCCTCTATCGATAAATCTCCAAAAGTTCACATCCGTCATTTCAAGCACTTCGAGGATATAACTAACTTGGGCATTGCTGCAAGTTATCAGCAAGCAATCCACACTACCTTATATTTACAGAGCTTCCATCCGTTGTGTTAACTTTATCTACCTAATATCAATTCAGTGTCCGAGATTTCGCATCGATTACCAATCTTCCAAATCAGATGTGTGATTTAATTATCATTTTTAGGAATCTACATCAAAATGATACAGAATAGATGTTATTTTTGCTGAGAAGCAACTGGTAATTTGTTGAGAAATCAAAAATTCAAAATTAATTAAATACTGTAGACAGCGCCTACCTTACAACAATAGTATTATTGAAATTGGTGCAAAGTTCTCATGCTCTGGGACACACTGCCAAGAATGAAAAACTTTTAAATAATACTATGTCTCAGCATTAACTGCACTCAACTGCATAGGCCCCAAATATTTGGTTAAATAAGGCGAAAAAACTTCATAAATTAAAGTCAATGGCTGTCCATGATGCCAAAATAAGTAATGGCGACCCCAAAATGGCCCAGTTACATCAAAACCCGACTGTAGTGCCGATGAGTCACCGTAGTAAATTCCTCTAACATCCCGATACAACTCTGTGCGAAGACGAGCTAAACTTGCCCAAATTGGTAATGAACGGTTTTGCAAATACTCATCGACATGACTGGCTTCCCACCACGAAGTAGCATAGGCTAATCGCTGACCAGAAGCAGTACGTAGCCATACTTGTCTCCGTAGGCGCGGTTCTGGGACAGCTTGTATTAACTCAGGAGCAGCATCCAAGTCCATACCAATCAATGACATATCAATAACATCTACTTCTACAGGCTCACCTGTGAGCAATTCTAAGTGACGTGTTGGGGAGCCGTCACCCAAAAGCATTAGCTGCCAAGCAGGTGCTAGCTGAGTGTGAGGTAAACTTTGTTGAATTACTTCCTCCCCTCCTTGCCAAATCGGAGTGAGGCGATGCCAAGCTGGTGGCACTGTTAGGTTGTTTGTGGGCGTAAAAGTAATAGTCAATGCTTTTTACAAAACTTCACCTATTTCTATAAAAGCATAAAAAGCTAGTACTTTGACAAGGCAATTCTTAATATGTAGTAAGCACTGAGTGGTTCCGAAAAGGACTAAAGTCTTCACTACAAACTTAATATTTAAGGGTCAATAGTCTAAGGTTTTTTGACCTGTGACTATTGACCCTATCTTAAACAAGCAAAAATGCGGATGGGGAGACTCGAACTCCCAAGGCAAAGCCACACGCACCTCAAGCGTGCGCGTATACCAATTCCGCCACATCCGCATGATTTGTCTAAGAATAGACTATAGCATAAGAAAATAATTATAGTAAGGTGATATCTAAATTCAGTTGCTCAAAAATATAAATTTTCTCAAGGCGGTATCAGACTGACAGAAATTTAGCAGCTGTACAAGGGATATTGAAAAGGGTAGAGCTACTGTGTTCGGCGGGATGCGATGCCTGCGGCGGGCGTAGCCATCGCGTACCTGCTCGCCGTAAGCGATGTCTACGACGGGCTACGTCTACGCAAAATCCCAGCTTGGTAGTCTAGCCAAGACTTACAGCAGCAATGTTGTTAATGTAGTAAGACCCTTAAAGGCAACAAGCCTGCAATCTTACGTTTGCTTAAAATCAGGGTGGCGAATCTCCTGCAATAATTTGAAATAATGCGGAAGCATTGTTTCAAGTTGGATCAGAGAAAATGTCAATCTACTGGTAATGATATCGAAACTAAAAAATGAAGTTTGACAAAATATTAATTGCCAATCGGGGAGAAATCGCCCTTCGCATTCTCCGCGCCTGTGAAGAAATGGGGATTGCCACAGTTGCGGTTCACTCCACCGTAGACCGTAATGCTCTCCACGTCCAACTTGCTGATGAAGCAGTTTGCATTGGCGAACCTGCTAGCAGTAAAAGTTATTTGAATATTCCCAATATTATTGCTGCTGCACTGACGCGCAACGCGACTGCCATTCATCCAGGCTATGGCTTTTTGGCAGAAAATGCCCGATTTGCGGAAATTTGTGCCGACCATCATATTGCTTTTATCGGCCCAACTCCAGATTCTATGAGACGGATGGGCGATAAATCCACTGCCAAAGAAACCATGCAAAAAGCTGGAGTCCCGACGGTACCAGGTAGTGAGGGATTGGTAGAATCCGAGCAAGAAGGATTAGAATTCGCCAAGGATATCGGCTATCCAGTAATGATTAAAGCTACAGCCGGTGGCGGTGGACGGGGTATGCGCCTAGTGCGTTCTGAAGATGAGTTTGTCAAACTCTTCCTCGCAGCCCAAGGGGAAGCAGGAGCAGCTTTTGGTAATTCTGGCGTTTACATCGAAAAATTTATTGAACGTCCCCGCCACATCGAATTTCAAATTTTGGCGGATAACTATGGTAATGTCATTCACTTGGGTGAACGCGATTGCTCAATTCAGCGCCGGAATCAAAAGCTATTAGAAGAAGCTCCTAGTCCGGCTCTCGACCAAGACCTACGTGAGAAAATGGGACAAGCTGCTGTTAAAGCTGCCCAATTCATTAATTACAGTGGTGCAGGTACTATTGAGTTTCTCTTGGATAGATCCGGTAAATTCTACTTTATGGAAATGAACACCCGGATTCAAGTAGAACACCCTGTAACAGAGATGATTACGGGGATAGACTTAGTTGCTGAACAAATCCGCATTGCCCAAGGGGAAAGACTCAAGCTTACCCAAGACCAAGTAGTATTGCGAGGTCATTCAATCGAATGCCGAATCAACGCTGAAGACCCCGATCATGATTTTCGCCCTTCTCCTGGACGGATCAGCGGCTATCTTCCCCCCGGAGGCCCTGGTGTTCGGATTGATTCTCACGTTTACACAGATTACCAAATCCCGCCCTACTATGATTCCTTAATTGGCAAGTTAATTGTTTGGGCCCCAGATCGACCCACTGCTATTAACCGGATGAAACGCGCACTGCGGGAATGTGCCATCACTGGACTACCCACTACCATCGGGTTTCATCAAAAAATTATGGAAACTCCACAGTTTTTGCAGGGTAAAGTCTATACAAATTTTGTGCAGGAAATGAACGGTTAGGGGATTGGGGACTGGGGAAGCAGGGAGAAGAATTTTCCCTCTGCCCCCCGCACCCTGCCCCTCTGCCTCTTTTCAATGCCCCATCCCTAATTCACACGAGATAGCATAGTCAGTAATCCTTGTTGACCTAGTAGGATTTCTCGCAGCAGGCTAAAGATACCAACCCAAATAATAGGTGTAATATCTACTCCACCTATAGGTTGTACTAGCTTTCGCAGCGGGATTAAAAATGGCTCAGTGGGCCAAGCTATTAAATTAAAAGGCAAACGATTCAGATCCACTTGCGGATACCAAGTGAGAATGATACGAAATATAAATAAAAATGTCATCACCCCTAATACAGGGCCAAGTATCCAAGCAGTCAGGTCAATACCAGTCATCGGTTTCAGCTACTATCTATCTGTAAAGAAAGAAAAAACTTGGGCAAGGGCAAGCCGCACTTTGCTTAGGCGTAGCCCATCGTAGACATCGCCACAAAATTTGAAGCTTTGTAAAGCACTCTCATCATCATTTTAACCAAATGCTGCCACTTCATTCTGGAATAGAAAAGTAAACTCCCTCACAGCAGTTACCAAGTTTGGCAGTTCGGAGTTAGAGGCTTCTCAAGAAAGTAATACACTATTAAAATTAAGATGAAGTGTGTAAAAAAAGGTTTAGAAGTATGACGCCTTCTTTAGCAAATTTTCTTTGGAGTCTGGCTTGGGGTGCTGCAATTGTGGTAATACCTGCTACAGTCGGTCTAATTTTCGTTAGCCAAAAGGATAAAATTCAGCGTTCATAATGCTTATGAGAGTTAATTGAACTCTCATAATCGATTGTCTGTCAGCTATCTACTTAATTGCACTAAAAGCAGCAACTTATGCTGCTGGTGGCGGTTGTAGATGACAGAAGTATGTGTTTTTACTTTTCGGTGAATAGCTTCAGAGCTTCTTTGCCAGAGGCTTTGAAGCTTCAATATTTCGTGACTAATTACAGTAGTGATTTTAATTGTGACTCGCTAACATAGATTTGATATTGGGAAAACAGCAATGATAAATTTTGGGCTGAACTCAGCCAATTTTCTGGCTCAGGTAAATTTTGGAGCAAACTCAGCCAGTATTCTAGGAATTTTCCTGGCTGTGGCTGGGGCAGCACTGTATTTTCTCCGCACTGTGCGTCCAGAATTGTCACGGGATCAAGATATCTTTTTTGCGGCAGTCGGTTTGCTTTGCGGCTTTATTCTCGTGTTTCAAGGATGGCGGCTAGACCCAATTCTACAATTTGGTCAATTACTTTTAGTTGGCACAACTGTATTTTTTGCAGTTGAAAGTATTCGCCTGCGGAGTATAGCTACCCAGCAAGCAAAGCGCAACACTCCAATTGTGGACGAAGATCGACCAGTTAGCGATCGCTATTCATACAACGATCGCAGAAAGTATCAGGCTGAAATGGATGCAGACTTAGATCCACTGCCTTATGAAGAAGAGGATCGCCCTGTGCGTCCCCGAATTCGGGGTAGTAGGGATGAGATTTCAACACGTGATGACTATTACCAGGAGCAACCCCCCCGTCGTACAGAACGCCGCAACAGCAGCAGTAGTGAAAGACAGGCTTCTTCAGGAGATAGAACGCGTCGGCGGACTTCTGGTCGTCCTGTAAATCGCCCTTCTGAAAGTTCTGAAGAAGAAAATTGGGGTTCTTCATCTAGGCAAGTTGATGATTGGGAAAGTTCTGGTGGGGAAGTCAGAAAACCTTCTCGCCGCAGTAATAATGGGCCGCAGCGTCCCGAAAGTCGTGAAGATGATGTTGCTCCCAGACCAAGAAGGCGTCGTCCATCCACTGACTCAACTCCTCGAAGACCGCGCGAAGATGATGATGCGATCCCAACTGATTATGTGCCATACAATCCAATTGAAAAACCAAATGAGCGACCAGATAATTTGACCGATTTTGATGACGATGTTTAAAACATTTGGTGTGGAAGTAGATTTAGAGGCGACGGAAAACAGTTGAGGTGGAAAAATTTACGCCGGCATTTTGGCTCCAAAGACCAATTCATTGGAGCCTGGTTTTTGGTTTAACAAGTTTGCTTGTATCTTGTGGTTCTAATGATATTTCTATAGGGCCTACTTCCCTCAACAGTCGCTACACTGAAGAGCAACCTGCCTTGAGTGGAAATGGGCGCTTTTTAGCGTTTGTATCTAATCGAAATGGTAATCAGCAACTCTTGGTGTACGATTTGGAGAGGCAACTGTTTATTAGCACACCGGGAATAAACCGACAGGAGACAATTGCCGAAAGTCCAAGTTTGAGCTACACCGGGCGTTATATTTCTTATCTTACTAGTGACCAAGGTAGACCAGTGGTAGCGCTTTACGATCGCGCTACGCAACAGTCGCAAATTGTCACACCAATTTATCGCGGCTGGGTCAGAAAACCAAATATCAGCCCAGATGGACGTTATATTGTCTTTGAAACCGCCACCCGTGGACAGTGGGATATTGAAGTCTTAGACCGGGGGCCAAATATTGAGTTAGATATTCCCAACGGTGCAACCGTAGGTTCACCTCCGTAAAAGGCAGGGAGCAGGGGAGCAGGGAGCAGGGAGATGAGGGAGAATAATTAATGCCCGCCCAATGCCCAATATATGAAACGTGTTTTTTTAATACCTGTATTTTTCTGTTTAAGCTTATTGACTGGGTGTTTTGGCTACCCTCGAATTTTGAGTTATCCCTTTGATCCGGGGGGTCGGAGTCTCAATAGTTTAGCGTCGGAATTAAACCCCCAAATCTCTGGGAGATACATTGTTTTTATTACTGACCGACGGGGTAGCCAAGATGTTTATATGTTTGATACGGTAACTCGTGATTTGGTTGATTTACCAGGTTTAAATTCCTTTGATGCGATCGCAAATCATCCCAGTGTTTCCCAAGATGGTCGTTATATTGTCTTTGGTGCTAGCCGTCAGGGGCGATCGGCTATTTTTCTCTACGACCGGGAAACACGCCAATCGCGGAATTTGACTAATAACCTGCAAGCAGAAGTCCGCAACCCTACAATTAGCGCTGATGGTAGCAGGATTGCCTTTGAATCTAGTAATAATGGGCAGTGGGATGTTTTAGTATATGACCGTTATGGGCAGCCGTTGAATATACCTCAAGAACCGCGTTGAAGTAGAGTTAGGAGTTAGGAGTGAGGAGTTAGGAATTTTTAACTCCTAACTCCTCACTCCTAACTTTTCCTCCTCACTCCTAACTTTTATTTTCTACTTGTTGCACAGATTCAATGAGCGATCGCACTTGTTCTGTCCCCTCTGAAGGTTCAAATGATAGGGGAAACTTACCCCTAAGGATCATTCGCAAACCGAGGGGTGCAAGACTGAGTAATCCTTTTAAATCCTGAAAATAATTACCGACTACTTGTACACCAAATTGACGTTCATCAATCCAACCACCTTCTTTAACTAAATCTACCAATACTTTTCGGTGACGAATTGAGCGACTATCACTCTTTTGTTTCTGGGCGAGAATTTCTTGTTTAACTTTGGTGATTTGTTCTAATGGTGCAACTTCCATTGGACAAACTGAATCGCAGTACAAACAACGGGTACAACCCCACACGCCTTTAGTACCTTCGTTATAGCTTGCTAAACGATTTTCGGTATCGCTATCGCGGGAATCTGCTACCATTCGGTAAGCTTTGGCAAGGGCATGAGGCCCTACAAAGTCGGGATTAACTTCACGAGCGTTGCATTCAGAGTAACAAGCACCGCACATAATACAGTTACCAGTTTGATCGAGGCGCGATCGCTCTTGTGGTGTTTGCAAAAACTCTCTTTCTGGTACTTGTCGTGCTGCTGTACTCACATAAGGGGCAACTGCCTCAAGATTATTCCAGAAACTACTCATATCTACAACCAAATCTTTAATCACGGGCATATTGCCAAGAGGTGCGATCGTGATTTCAGGAATCGCATTTACTTTACTTGGGGATGATGGTATTTGTTGTAATCTGGTAAGTTCACTCCCAACATTTTCCTTACAAGCTAAAGCCGAACGCCCATTAATTCGGATAGCACAGCTACCACAAATGGTATTGCGGCAATTTTTGCGAAATGCCAAAGTTCCATCTTGCTCCCACTTAATCTGATTAAGGCAATCCAAGATTGTATTACCTGGTTCTGCCTCTAGCAGGTAGGTTTGTACAACAGGGGAGGAATTTTGTTGCTGTCGAATGACCTTAAAAATAACTTCCATAACCACTAACCAAAATTTTAAAATTGCTGTGCCAGCCTCAAAAATTATGAGTCAAGCAGGTAGTTCAGAAAAGTAAGTTATACTTTTTTGCCCTTAATTCAAACTCTGATGTTAATAGGCTGACGATTAAAGGGCAACTGATTCTAGTTTAAGGATAACCATTAAAATTTTACTTGTAGCAGCCCTGTAAGCAAGAATTTTGTCAAATTCTGAGTTAAAACGCCAAAAATGTAATCACCGCTGTGCATTGAATTTACTTGTTTGGGAATATAAAGGAAAAGGGGTTTGCTTAAAAAGGAACTTAGGTTAATTTTTGACCTAGCGAGCATATCCAAATGAAATGCATATCAGGTTAGCAACACGTCTTGATGTCAACTAGAGTCAAGCAGTCCTGACTCTAAAATTCTGTCAAGCGGTAGCGAAGGCAGAATTTTTTGATTATATAGAAGTGTGAAAGCCCATGTTTAATATATAGTAGTGGCAATCAATCACTAGGCAGATGTTAAGAGATTTGTTCTTCCCATAGACAGACGTGCAAAATCCTCTTACCGCTTTTGACCTGAAGATAATAAACCGAGGAAAAATCCTCACCACTTTCAAAGAAAAGTTAGAGAACCGCGAAACCCTGATACGCGAGACTTTTTGCTTTTTGGCTTGCTCTCAATCAAGAAAATATTGGATTGAACTCATTGGTCAAAACCGCTCGTCTCAATTATATAAATTTTTATAAAATCTAGATGGCAATGCTCACGCTTGCAATAAAGGGTTAGGAAAATCGTCACTGCTTTTTTCAACTTTTAAGTCCAGAAATTTAAATAAAAATTTACTAGCAACTTTAATTCAAAATTAAACAACTATTTTGCTATTATTAGTCCATGCTAGTATTTAATATAAAATTACGAAGTGACAAAACCAGAATCAATAGCCGTATCAGCGCGGTTACTACTGCTTTGTTGATTCGTAATGTAGAGACAAGATAATTCGCGTCTCTACTGGCAGGACAAAAGGGCATAAGCCCGTAGGACTCTATTGAAATACTATGCTGTCCTAAGCTTGAGAGGACGAGTAGAGAAAACTCTACTTGCTCATTGGCAAGAAAGGCAAGCACTGAACGTGAAAAACCTGCAATTTTTTGGGTCTACGACTTATTTGCAGTAGAACCTACCCCATTTGTAAAGGTGGCTGAAAGTTACACCGCTACAGTAGCGCCAAAGGAAAAAATAGTTTTCTTTCTGATGGCGAATAATGGTTAAAAGTGCCGTAACATCACCAAAATTAATGTCTATGGCAACTATGGCCTCTAGTTGGTTGTGGACAACCATATATAGAAGTGCTTTTGGCTCCTATCGGCAGGAATTCACCCGTTACATTAGGGTCTTCAGTAGCTCTATGCAAATGCTAAAAAGTCAAATGCTGGCATAAGACTACATTGTTTATCAGCTTGGAGAGAGTAAGGAAAATTTGAGCATAATGACTGAAACTGCAACCGCACCATTAACCGGAAAAGCACTACTTGCTAAAGTAAAAGAACTTTCCACATTACCACGCCGAGAAAGAGCTAAACAGTGCGGCTATTACACTGTTACTAAGAATAACCAGGTTCGTGTCAATCTCACTGATTTTTATGACGCTTTGCTATCTGCTAGAGGAATTCCTCTAAGTCCAGAAGCACCAAAAGATGGTCGTGGACGCGAACCGACATACCGGGTTAGTGTCCATCAAAATGGTCAGATTGTAATTGGTGCTACATATACCAAAGCAATGGGCTTAAAGGCTGGAGATGAGTTTGAAATTAGACTGGGATACAAACATATTCACCTGATTCAACTAGGTGAAAGTGATAAAAAACTAATCTCACCAGATATAGATTCTGACGAATCAGACGAAGATTTGGAAGACGAAGAGTAAATTTGCTGATGGTAGGGATAAGTTTCAGGTGATGATAACTTGTCCTTACCCCGGTAGCAAACTGATAACCAGATAAAAAATACGATTAGACCCCTTGCAGAAGTCACCAAATTTAGTAGAGTCTTGACTAATCAGCAAGAAATCTATAATGCAAGAAGTCTATCGTGTTTTTTTATTTATTTTGATAACTTTCTTTGAGTCTTCGGTCAACGCCTTACTGGCATTTATAGAAAATGCACCAGCACTAGTGATAGTGGTGGCATTTTTTGTCTGCTGGATAGTTTGCTGGTTGCCAGTAGCAGCAGTATCAGCAATATTGCTAAATTGGCAACCCCTTAAACCTTTGCAGCCAGAGCAGAAGATGCCATTATTGGTGTCACTTTACCTATTAGCTCCTCTGATTCTCTGGGGAGTTGTTTGGGTGACTAATAAATCTTTTTCAGATTACGGCTTTGTTGGTAATCTTTCAACTCTTGGCTATTTAGCACTAGGTTTTGCTTTGGGAGTCGGGAGCCTAGCTATTGTATTTGGTGGACAATTTGGGTTAGGTTTGTGTTCTTTTGAAAAGACGAATTTCAAGTTACTACCACCCATATTGCTACCGATTTTCTTCATAGCGTTGTTAGTTGGTGGCATAGAAGAGTTAATTTTTCGCGGTTTCCTGTTCACGGAATTAGCGCAAGATTACCCAGTTTGGGTAGCAGCAGTAATTTCTAGCTTGATTTTTGCCTTGTTACATCTGGTTTGGGAGCAACGCGAAACTTTACCCCAACTGCCTGGTTTGTGGCTGATGGGAATGGTGCTGGTGTTGGCACGCTTTGCCGCCAGTGGTAATTTGGGTTTAGCTTGGGGATTGCACGCCGGATGGGTATGGGCGATCGCTACCATAGATACAGCAGAACTAATTACTTACACAGGTATTGTCTCTGACTGGTTCACTGGTAAAAATAAAAAACCCCTAGCTGGCTTGGCGGGAATTATTTGTGTACTGGGAACTGGAGTAATTATCTGGTTAAACTCTTAAGGATTTTAATTTCCTGTAAAAAGTTGCTACCCAGATCCCCGACTTCGTAAAAGTTGTCGGGGATCTAAATCCACCTTTAGTGCTAAAAACTACTGATTCCGTCTGATCCTGTCGATTTCCCGTTGTAATTCTTCAATTTGACGGCGTAAAGTTTCTGTTTGATTTTCGGAAGATTCTGCTGAAACATTTACCGATCCAGAAGCGGGCGATCGCTGATAATTTCCTCGGCGAATTTGCTGGTATTCTTCGGATACTGCCCACGCCCGTAAGTAATGCAAGCGTTCAACAGGAAAAGGATGGCTCAACATCTTACCCTGAGCGCCATTGTAGATCAAAAATTTATATATCTGATTCAGTCCATCTTCATCCAACGCCTGATAATTTTCTGACTGCTTGATGAACTCTTGTAAACTACATTCATTGGCATATTTGTGACTACCGCCAGAGAGTTTCATCATCGTTGACATTACCGGATTCAAGTCATCCACCACTAGTAGCGCTGCACGATCTGACGATAACTCAGCTTTGCGTCGCCACTCAAAAAAGGCGTAAATCAAGCCTTGAGTGACAATATTACCGATGCCGAAGGTCAATTCTCCCAAGGCAGAGGCAGCATTCATTGCCCACATCGCCATTTGAATTAAAATAGTATGACCACATTTAATATGTCCCAGTTCATGGGCTAGCACCGTCCGAATCTCGGTTTCGTCTAGTAAGTCTAATATCCCTGTATTTATAACTATGTAAGGATTCTCTTGCCCCAACGCATAGCTATTTGCTTCAGGATTTTGCGAGACAAACAGTGCTGGTTCTGGGTAAATATCTAAATCCCGGACGCATTCGCGAAACATCTGGTAAATAGTGGAATATTGACGCGGCCCGACTTGGATGGAGTTACCCATTAGATAGACTAATTGAGGGCGTTCGTAGATAAATTCCACAAATTTACGAGCGATTAAATCAAATCCTGGTAAATTTCGTAAAGCTTGCTCGGCTTGGCGATCTAGTGGATGCCTGAAGGCTTCGCTGGAAATTCCTGTGTAAGTTGGCATAATTTAGGGTATTGGGTGATTTGTCATTGGTCATTGGTCATTATTTTTGGATCGCAAATGACAAAGGACAAATAACAAGATAATAGAAATGGGGCAATTGGCAGTAAAAGTCACTTTGTATGGAATTAAAAGCGTGTGATTGAGGCAGAAGTTCATTTGTCACTACATAACTTTTTGCGATCGCAAGCGGGGTTCCCTTCCTGGCCCCATCATTTGACGATGGCACGGTTGGTAGCACGCGCCTTGCGCCTGGGACGTAGTGCCCTAATTCAAGTCGGGGCAGTTTGTGGTTATCAAGGGCGGTATCGTACTAGTTTCGTAGCATCAGCCCTAATGTGGCATGGTCCTGTAATTATTGTTGCTCAAGAAGCAGTGCAGCAACTTCTGCTGCGGGTGGAAATTCCCCGCCTACAACAGTGGCTACCAACCAATAAATCGATTAGAACAGGTGACGCTTGGCCTGATGCCCAGTTTCAAGGGCTACTGTTAACCTCCCCAGAAGCTTGGTTAAGAGGACAATTGGCTGGTGGCGATCGCTTTCCCCAAGGTATTCCCACAATTATTGATGGGGTAGACGATCTCGAAGATTGGGTGCGCGATCAACTTACCCAAGATATTCAACCCCATGATTGGGATCAACTGATGCTGGCTTGCCCAAACCAAGCTGAGGCAATTCGCGAAGCACGGATACAACTAACACACGAACTTTTTCAGCATCCAGCTAATCCATATCAGTGCTATCTAATTTCCCAGCCAGAAATAGAAATTTTGAGTCGTCTGTATTTGGCTTTAGAGTCAGTACAATCACTGCCAGAACCCTGGAAACAATTCTGGCAACAATTTCAAGAAAATCTTTCCCCCCCTGCTTCCCCCGCTTCCCCTGCCCTCTTCTGGGCGACTATTGCCCATCGACAAGGTTTATTTTCTTTGCACTACGCCCCAATGGAATTAGGCGAAATACTCTCGCCAATTTGGCAGCGACAACCAGTCGTTTTAGTTGGTAGCGCCATCGAACCGGAAACTGAAGCTCCCCTTTTCCGCCAACGCCTGGGTTTGGAAGATTTAACTTGCCTGAAATTCTCTTCGGAGAGTCAAGCAGAAGCAATTCAACTTTATGTACCTTATAAGTTGCCTCTACCCAACACACCAGAATTTCAAGCGGCATTTATTCACAAAGTCCGCACACTGGTTTGTTTAAGTGCGACAGTACCAGGATTGACGGTTATCTTGGTGGGGGATGTACCACTAAAATCTCAAGTTGCGACAATTTTGGCTTCAGAGTTTGGTTCTCGGGTGCAAGTAGAAAAAACTTGTTTGGATGAAAATGGTATTTTGATTAGCGGTTGGGAATTTTGGCGAGAACATCAACGAGTCTTGCCAGCACCTCATCTGTTAATCATTGCGACTTTACCCTTACCATCTTTAGAAAATCCTCTGGTAGCTGGTAGGGTAGCTCTCTATAAGCGATCGCATCAAGATTGGTTCCGTTTATACTTGTTGCCAGCAGCTTTAAATGAATTACAACGTGCGATCGCTCCAGTCCGAGAAAGTCAAGGCATCGTAGCTTTACTTGATAGTCGTGTAGTTAACCGCAGCTACGGCGCTCAAATTCTCGCTGCTTTAAGTCCTCTGGCACGCATCAACTATCTCGATCCCAGTCTGTTTTCTAATACCGATGAGGAAAATTCCGCCTAAAGTCCAGTTACCAATGCCTTCAGGAGTGCTGAGTAATGAGTAATGAGTAATGAGTAATGAGTGAGATTCCCACTCAGAACTCGGAACGGGCTAAACGCCCCGCTACTGCACTGCTAACGGAACTGTTTTGCCCTATACTCAATTTAAATTTTGTCAACCAAAATGCGATAGCTTCAAAGCAAGCATTATTATCAGCTTATAGAAGATATGCGAATCATCGCCTCTCTGTAGCGATGATTCCTGGCAAAATAAATTTAGAACCTAAGTAGAATTTGAGTTGCTGATTATGGGTGAAGCAAAACGTCGTAAAACCACACAGAAGGAAACATACGGTCAAGAGGCTCGCATCTTGCCTTGGGTTCCCATCACAAAAACTCAAGGCGAACAATTTGTCACTTGGACTACTCGTGGTGCCTGGATAGGCATTGGTATTATGGTTGTAGGATGGGCAACTATCCGTTTTATCGGCCCAGCTTTCGGTTGGTGGCAAGTAGTCTACTAATTCGTAATACTCGCCTCCGGCAAGAAGCAAGTACGTAATTCGTAATTATTGGTGAAAGATTGCACCAAATTGTCAAATTGGCGGTTTATATTCCCAAAATAGCTAAAAATATTGCCTAAATGACATTAGGTATTCTCAGTGTTGGGTTGATTTGTTTTATCAATCAATACACTTGGCTTTGTGAAAAATTGTGGGTTGAGTGAAGCAAAGCGCAACCCAACAAAGCCCTGGAAATGTTGGTTTACTTAAGGTTTCTTACACTAAGGGACTTCTAAGAAATAAATTATCCAATGTTTGGTAATTTCCTTGCTGTGTGAACTTGGTCACGAAACCATGCTAGTACTTCATCATCTACGCGAATTGTAATTCGAGTTTTACCTGTTGGTGTTGATTCAATCACTCACCGCTTGCCCTGACTAAAATCATACTCAGTTTCCATAATTTCCAAATCTAATACAGTGCTACTGCACAGCTATTCAAGCCTCAAAAATCTTCATCATCAACAAAAAATTCGGCATCCTCTTCCAATCGAGAATTACGCTGCCCAATACCAGCAAGTCCCCACAGAGGTTGCAGCAGTGCCATACCAATTAACCCGATAACGGCACTAAAAGCTAGCACTAAACCCATTGGTATCTGAATCGATTGGAATGTTAAGAATTTTAACGATACGGGTGTGGCATTTTGAACTGAAATAATTGCGATCGCGATTACCCAAACCGCTACAACTAGAGATGTCAAAAAAGGAGCGAAAGTTTTCATACTTTGATTAAAGTGAGGAGTTAGGAGTTAGAAGTTAGGAGTTAGAAGTTAAGAATTGTTAATTTATAACTCTTAACTCTTAACTCCTCACTTTTAATTTTTATGCCTCTAGTTTAGCAATGACCCTCTCTAACTCTTGGGCGATTTGGGTGAGTTTTTCGGGAGTGTTAGTTTCGAGGTAGACGCGCACCAGTGGTTCTGTACCGGAAGGACGCAGTAAAATCCAGCTACCTTCTTCTAAATAGAGCTTAATACCGTCTTTACGCCCTACTTCCTTGACTTTAATTCCTGCTACCTCTGTAGGTGGATTTTTGCTAAAAGAATTCATGACGGCGGTTTTGTGCGCTTCTGTGAGGTGCAAGTCTAGGCGGTTATTGTACAGTGGCCCATCGGCTTGGGCGATCGCTTCTTTGACAAGTTGACTTAAAGGTTTGCCTTCATAGGCGATCGCTTCTGCCACCAGCATATCTGCTAATATCCCGTCTTTTTCGGGAATATGCCCAATAATACTCAAACCGCCTGATTCTTCTCCACCAATTAATACAGCAGTTTCGCGCATTTTTTCACCGATGTACTTAAAACCAACTGGTGTTTCGTAAATTTGTAGCCCATTTTTAGCAGCGAAATTATCCAGCAGGTGGGTTGTAGCCACAGTGCGGACGATCACGCCAGTTTTACCTTTATTTTTGATTAAATGTCGTGCTAAAACTAACAGCACAGTATTGGGAGTAAGGAAAGTTCCTTGTTCATCAACAATACCAAAGCGATCGCTATCTCCATCCGTCGCCAAACCCAAATCAGCGCGATCGCGAACTACTGCTTCTGCTAACTCAACTAATTGTTCTCCCTTGGGTTCTGGCATTCCACCCCCAAACAAGACATCCCTCCAATCGTGAAAACTTTCTAACTGAACGCCACTATGTTGCAAAACTTCATCTAAATAGCCGCGAGAGGTAGAATACAAAGCATCATACTTTACCTTTAAATTAGCGCTTTTAATCTTTTCTATATCAAGTAAGGTGTAGATAAATTGTAGGTAATTAGGTTTCGGATCGAAAATTGAAATTGAACCTAATGGTTTACTCCCAGGCAACTCATCCGATGCACTTTTTATATTTGCCACAATAGTATCAGTAATCTCTGGAGTGGCAGGCCCAGCATAATCGGGTATATATTTAATTCCACAGTAGCGTGCTGGATTATGGCTAGCAGTAAACATTAGCGCCCCTGCGGAATTTAAGTGGCGGGCGTTGTAAGCAATTGCTGGTGTGGGGCAATCCCGATCGGTAATTTTTACAGTCCAACCCAAGTCTGCTAGGACTTGGGCCGCTGTTTGGGCAAACTGGTCAGCTAAAAAGCGAGTATCGTAGGCAATAAGTACTGGTCTATCTTTTGTGTAGGCTGTTGCTAAGTAAGTGGCAATTGCCCTTGTTACTTTCCGTACATTGGGAAATGTAAAATCATCGGCAATAATCCCTCGCCATCCATCAGTACCAAATTTTATCTTGCTGGACATTTTTGCCACTTGCTCCCGTACATATCAGTACTATAAAAGCTTCCTGCAAAGCCTGGGTAGCAGCAAGTATCATCCGAAGTTCTTTTCTAAGCAAGCCTTAGCTTAAACTTCTCCCCACCGTATTTTCTCTCACTGTTTCTGAGCAATGTCAACCCCCGATCGACCTTTTGCCAGTTATCACCTTTGGTCTCTAGTTGCCCCAGCGACCGGGCAAGAACGCTGGCATTGCCAGATGAGACGGGGGTTTATCAAAGCACGGCAACACGAACCACAAGTCAAAGCGCTGTTAGCACAAGCCACCGCACCCCAGCGGATAGGCATACTCGCCCAAAAAGGCATTTATGAGTTTCATCATCACAGGCATCTGTTGAAGCAAGCAGATGGTGTAGAAAGAGTTGCACAGCTACTAAAATTAGCCCACTCAAGCGTTCAAGTCCAGCAACGCGTACTGCAAATTTTGCAAAAGTATCACGATTCGCCGTTGCTTTTGGATAAAGATATTATCCAATTAACTCCAGGTGATGAAGGCTTTCCCAAACCGATAGTAGTTGAACAAGAAGATTATTGCTTTCGTTTATACGCGGCTATGGACTGCGTTTTTATTGAGTCTGATAGCACTTTACATATTTTGGATTTCAAAACTGGTAAGTCGGCTTTTGACAAACGACAGGCATTAGTTTACTTGTTAGCGGCTCGTTATCTTTATCCTGGACGAGAAGCTGTTGCATCATTTTATAATTTGGAAATATGTAAAAAGTCTGAGTTAATTAGCATTAATAATAGTGAATTAGAATCCTTAAAATTTGAGTTAGCGAATGTTGCCCACAAACACCAACATGATCTGCATAAATATCAAGAAGAAACTAGTAATTTCAGTAAAATTTTCCCTCCTAATCCTGGTTCTCACTGCCGTTTTTGCCCATTTAACTCCATCTGTGAATTTGCCGATTTTAAGCAGCATCAATCATATCCAATGCCCAGTTTAAGAGTTAATAGCTAGTGGGGACTGGGCAATACTGCGTAGGTTTTGCATTTTTAACTCGGAATTGGGTTTTGGTTAAAGGGTAAAGGGTAAAGGGTAAAGGGTAAAGGGTAAAGTTTTTTCTTTCCCCTTTTCCCCTTAACCGACAAGTATTGGGGTGGGGACTGGGAAAGAAGAAAGGTAGCAGGGAACAAGGGAGAAGAGTTTTCTCCTCTGCCCCTCTGCCTTTTGTGCGCGATGCCCAATGCCCAAATTCAAAAGTCCGGTAATTCTTTAAGAATTGTGAACCGAATATGATTTATCGCCAAATCACCGATGGGGATATCTTCTTTAGTTAGCCGCGCACCTTGACTTGTCACGGTTTCAAAGGTGATACCTTTGCCAATTTCAATGTGATACCAGCATAAGCCCATAAAAAAGCGCGTTGGATAAGGCCCACCTTCACCCACATCATCAGGATTTGATTCCATTGGCAACCAGCCAAAATTTGGGACGTAGAATTCCAGCCAAACATGATTAAAGTCGGGTTGTAGTGGAACTCCTAGTAAGTCACTATGAGGAGGACATTTGTATCTACCGACGGTGCGGCAGGGGATGTCATTTAAACGGGATAGGGCAAGTAAAACGCCGACATATTCGCCACAGGAACCAACGCCGCGTTCTAAAACTATATCTGGTGTATCAATATAAGGTTTAATACCGTAGGATAATTCATCGTAAACGTAGTTGCGGATGCTGTGCATTTTCCGCAGCACATTGGTTTCAGAACCAATTGCTTCTCTGGCGGCACGGCGAACAATGGTGGTATCCATTGCTAAATCGTCGTCATCTACTAAGTAGCGTGTTTGTAATTCTGGGGATAGTTCAGGAACGTCTTCTACATCTCTAGGTGTGATGCGATATTTAATTCCTCGAACTTCCAAAAGTGCTTTCCAGCCAAATATGTGCCGTTCGCCTGGGGCAAGAGAATCAAATTTAAAGACTGCTACACGTTGCCCTTCGATCACTTCTTCGGTAAAGGGCATACCAATGGGTTCAACGTGTTTCACCTTTTGACGCTCAGTTTCCGATGGTAGGGCGATGCGCCATTCCACATCAGGGATATAAACTTCGTCTAAGGGTGCAATTTCCTCAGCATAAGACATTTCAATGAGATAGCCGTTAGACAGGGCGTAACGCTTATCTGGCTGGTAATGGTAATACAGAGGATGAATAAAAGTGCGATCGCGGAATGTTAACTCATGACTCGGATCGGCATTAGGGTTATCCCGGATATAAGGCTCCTCTGAAGCGTAGGCGACGTAGATACTCTCTTTGCCTGTTTCGTAATTTTTATGGATTGCGATGCCTGTGGGAGATTCAAAGGGTGTTAGGACGCTAAATTGCAGTTCTCCTGTGGCCCTGTCCATCGCGTAAACTGATTGTTCAGTGCGATCGCAAATCCACAGCATTTCTTGGTTGACTGCCAAATTCTCGATCCCAACTCCAGGAGCATAAAATCTGGTAATCTCTTTTCGGGTTTCGCGGTCAAAAACCAGAATATAACCTAGTCTTTGGCAACTGACATAAACTGTTGTTTCCCAAACAGCAACACCGTCAGCCGCATAAGGCAATGTCACAAAATGTTCCAGACCCAAAGCATCAAGTTTGCACAAATAAACACTATTTTCTCGGCTCACCCACAAAGTATCTTCCCACGCCGCTAGACCAGTGACATCGGTAAATTCTTTAACTTGATGGGGATTGAGAATTTTACTGTTGTCAGAGGTGGGATCAATCTCCAGTAGATGCCCTTTAATACTGTCAATGGCAATCAGTCTATCTTTAATGAAAGTAATGCCACACAGGGCAGCAGCAGTAAGCGGTCGAATTGTTTTTTGCCCAAACATCTGGCTAACGGTCAAAGTGGGGGGTGCAAAACTCATAAAACCTTGTGGTAAGTGTAAAAGTGACTGGGGACTGGGGATTAGGGATTGGGTACCAAATCCTTAAAACGCCACGTTTACAGCCGGGTATTAACAATTATCGGTACAATGTGTTCCGAAAAACTCTTTCGTGAGAAATAATACTATGTCAAAATAGGAAGAATTTACAAATGTTAAGAATTACAGATACATTCATCTGACTAGGCGATCGCCTTAATGTAACTTTAGGAGATGGAATTCCTGCCATCACTAAATTATGATCGAATTTTGTAACCATTTGCTGTGACCTACACGATGTCTGCTAATTCTCTGCCTGAAGGTGCCGCCGTTTGGCATAGTTTAGAAGTTGATAAAGCGCTAGACCTGCTTGATAGTAATGCAGACAGCGGCTTAACACCCCAAGAAATTCAACAGAGATTGCAAAAATACGGCCCCAACGAACTTGAAGAAACTGCTGGCCGTAGTACTTGGGAAATTCTGCTGGATCAGTTCAAGAACATTATGTTGTTGATGCTGATTGGCGTCGCTCTGATTTCTGGCTTGATAGATTTATGGAGTTGGCGGTCGGGCACCTTAAAGCCTGGTGAAGTGCCATTTAAAGATACCATCGCTATTTTAGCAATTGTCATCCTCAATGGCATCCTCGGCTACGTCCAAGAAAGCCGTGCCGAAAAAGCCTTGGCAGCCTTGAAAAAAATGACCTCTCCCTTAGTACGCGTAATCCGCGACACCAGATTGGTGGAGATAGCAGCTAAGGAACTAGTTCCAGGGGATGTAATGCTGCTGGAAGCTGGGATGCAGATAGCCGCAGATGGCCGCTTGATCGAACAGTCGAATTTACAAGTGCGTGAGTCGGCCTTAACTGGTGAAGCCGAAGCCGTTAATAAACAGGCATCACTAAAATTGCCAGAGGAAACATCATTAGGCGATCGCCTCAATGTCGTCTTTCAAGGCACTGAAGTAGTCCAAGGACGTGCCAAAGTTCTAGTGACGAACACCGGCATGACTACAGAATTGGGTAAAATTGCTGCAATGTTGCAGGCGGTAGAAAGTGAACCTACGCCTTTACAGCAGCGGATGACTCAACTCGGTAATGTTCTGGTTACGGGTTCTTTAATTCTCGTGGCGATCGTTGTCGTCGGTGGTGTCATTAAGGACGGAGGTTTTAAAAACATCCAAGAACTCTTGGAAGTTTCCTTGAGTATGGCGGTTGCCGTAGTACCAGAAGGTTTACCAGCTGTAATTACTGTCACCTTGGCACTGGGAACCCAGCGAATGGTGCGCCAAAATGCCTTGATTCGCAAATTGCCAGCAGTGGAAACATTGGGTTCTGTAACCACCATCTGCTCTGATAAAACCGGCACCCTGACTCAAAATAAAATGGTGGTGCAATCGATTTCCACCAATAACAAAACTTTTCGCGTCATCGGCGAAGGTTATGCTCCCATAGGGGACTTTCAATTAGATGGTCAAAAAATTTCCTTAGAGGAGGCTCCAGAAATCTCCGCGTTGTCTGTCGCCTGTGCTGTTTGTAATGATTCAGTGTTGCAAAAAGAACAAGGTGAATGGGCGATTTTGGGAGATCCAACAGAAGGGGCATTACTCACCCTGGCGGGAAAAGCCGGAATCGAAAAAGACCAGTGGAACAGTAAGTTACCTCGGGTTGCGGAGTTTCCCTTTTCCTCGGAACGGAAGCGGATGAGCGTCATTACTCAGGTGGAGGGAGTCGCCACAGGTGAAGCATCTTCGAGAGGAATTGATCCTGCGATCGCCGGTTTTCTCGAATCTGAACCCTACTTAATGTTTACCAAAGGTTCTCCAGAGTTAACCTTGGCACGTTCCACTCAGATTCATTTGGGTAATTACACGGGTACTTTAACCGAAGCACAACGCCAGCAAATTTTGGCAGAAAATGACAAAATGGCGAGTAAAGGTTTGCGGGTGCTAGGTTTTGCCTACAAACCTCTTACGGAAATTCCACCGTCAGGTTCAGACGAAACATCTGAGCAAGATTTGGTGTGGCTGGGATTGGTGGGAATGCTAGATGCACCACGCCCAGAAGTCAGAGCATCTGTGCAAGAGTGTCGGGATGCAGGTATTCGCCCAATCATGATTACAGGCGACCACCAATTAACAGCACGAGCGATCGCCACCAATTTGGGAATTGCCCAAGAAGGCGATCGCTTACTCACAGGTCAAGAATTGCAACGGATGACTGACCAGGAATTAGAGCAAAATGTTGACTTGGTGAGCATCTATGCCAGAGTTTCCCCAGAACACAAACTGCGAATTGTCCAAGCACTGCAACGCCGGGGTCGATTTGTGGCAATGACGGGTGATGGTGTCAACGATGCTCCAGCCCTCAAACAAGCCGACATCGGGATTGCAATGGGCATTACTGGCACTGATGTCAGTAAAGAAGCCAGCGATATGGTGTTACTTGATGACAACTTCGCCACCATTGTTAGTGCCACCAAGGAAGGCAGAGTTGTTTACACTAATATCCGCCGCTTTATTAAATACATCCTGGGCAGTAACATTGGTGAAGTTCTCACAATTGCAGCTGCGCCCCTAATTGGTTTGGGAGGCGTTCCCCTTACTCCCTTACAAATTCTCTGGATGAACTTGGTGACAGACGGTTTACCAGCCTTGGCATTAGCTGTGGAACCCCCAGAACCGGATGTAATGCAACGTCCGCCTTTTAGTCCCCGTGAAAGTATTTTTGCCAGGGGATTAGGTTCTTACATGATTCGTATTGGGATAATATTTGCCATTATTACCATTACCTTGATGTGGTGGGCTTATCAACATACCCATGCTGCTGGGTATCAAGGCGATCCTGAAACTTGGAAGACGATGGTATTTACTACCTTATGTATCGCCCAAATGGGACATGCGATCGCCATTCGCTCCAACAACCGACTAACCATCGAGATGAATCCTTTCTCTAATATCTTTGTACTAGCGGCTGTTGTCGTCACCACGATCTTGCAGTTGATGCTAGTTTATGTCCCACCCCTGCGAGATTTCTTTGGTACTCACTACCTGAATATGCAAGAGTTGGGGATTTGTATTGGCTTCAGTGCCTTAATGTTCGTGTGGATTGAAGCGGAGAAGATATTTTTGCGGATTATGGGCAAGAAGGCCGTTTGAAAAAGTGAGGAGTTAGGAGTTAGGAGTTATGAGTTATGAGTTGAAGAACATTTTGCATTCAAAACTCAAAACTTAAAATTACTCACTCCTCACTCATAATTTCCAACTCTTAACTTCTCACTCCTAACTTTTCGTTATGTATCTTAAAACTCTAAGCCTCCGACAATTTCGCAATTATCAAGACCAGCAGGTTGAGTTTACTGCTGCTAAAACAATTTTGGTAGGTAATAACGCTCAGGGAAAGTCGAATTTGTTGGAGGCGGTGGAGTTGCTGGCGACATTGCGATCGCACCGCATGACCCGCGATCGCGATTTGGTTCAAGAAGGGGAAGCCATAGCCCAAATTGATGCCACCCTTGAGCGACAAACAGGTGTTAGTGACCTGACCTTAACCCTGCGCCGCAATGGTCGCCGTAGTGTTGCTCTCAATGGTGAATCAATCCGCCGTCAAATGGATTTTCTCGGCGTTCTCAATGCCGTCCAATTTTCCAGCCTGGATTTAGAACTAGTACGCGGCGGCCCGGAAGGTCGCCGTAACTGGTTAGATACACTTTTAATTCAACTCGAACCTGTTTATGCTCATATTTTGCAGCAATATAACCATGTGTTACGCCAGCGTAATGCCTTTTTAAAAGGCCATGTAGAGACGTTGCATGCAACGTCTCTACACTCAGAACTAGCAGTATGGGATGCACAGTTAGCGACTACAGGAACTAGGGTAATTAGACGACGCGATCGCGCCATTCAAAGGTTAGCTCCCATTGCTAGTACTTGGCACGCCAGTATCAGCGGCAGTACAGAGGTTCTACAAATCAAGTACGTACCGAATATTCCTTTAGAGGATAATCAACCAGAAGAAGTACAGCAAGCTTTTTTAGCTAAAATTCAGCAACGAGCGATCGCTGAAATGCACCAAGGTACTACCCTGGTTGGCCCCCATCGCGACGAAATAGAATTAACTATTAACCAGACACCAGCTCGTCAATACGGTTCTCAAGGTCAACAACGAACGCTGGTTCTAGCCTTAAAATTAGCCGAATTACAATTAATTGAAGAAGTCGTCAAAGAGCCACCATTACTATTACTTGATGACGTTCTTGCCGAACTAGATTTATCCCGCCAAAATCAACTGCTTGATGCTATTCAAGACCGCTTTCAAACCCTGATTACTACCACTCACTTGGGTTCTTTTGATTCCCAGTGGTTGAAGTCCTCCCAAATTCTTTTTGTGAAAGCAGGACAATTAACAATTCAAAATTCAAAATGACGCTCTCTACGAGACGCTGCGGAACAAAACTTGGGTAGTGGTCTGAATCCCCGAACAATTTTCCCAGTCCCCAGTCCCTAATCCCCAGTCCCTTTTTCAATGATCTTTTTCTAACCTTTTAAAAACGTTGAGAACTAAAAAAGTCAATACAGCGCCAATCAATCCTAACTGCCATAAACCACAGCCGGCAACAATTCCCAATGCAGCTGAAACCCAAATAGCTGCTGCTGAGGTGAGTCCGTGAATTTCAAGTTGCTGTGATTCTTGGGATGATTGGCGGACAATTTCTCCCGCTCCGAGAAATCCTACACCAGTTGCAATCCCCTGGATGACGCGGCTAAGTGCATCAGGACTACCTTGCAATCCTCCTGTTTGCATGATTGTCAAGGTAAACATGGCTGAACCTAAACTCACCAGTATATGAGTTCTTAAACCGGCTGGTTTGCGCCTAATTTGGCGTTCTAAGCCGATTATTCCCCCAATAAGCAATGCAACGCATAGCCGGAAGCTGATATTCAGCCAATCATTAGTTGCAAGGTAGTAAGTATTTGGCAATGCTTAAGTTTGATATAGATAATCTTATATACTAGGTTAAATGGTAATCTTTTTATACAAATCGTCTAAAAGACTCTAATCTTTTTTTAATGGAGTTTAATCCAACTTATTTGGATTCTATCAATTCAGGGATACTTTTTAAACTGCGAACTAACATCTTACATTATTAGAATTATTTCCTAATAACGTATTGTTTTATTCAATCAATGGAGGTTTGCATTGCCAAATTATCACCAATATCATAATCTGGGCAAACTACACGACTTTTAAGTTTATTAAATAGTTTTTTGGTTATTTAAAATAACTAAACTATAAAATACCACCTTAAATTGCTAGATTTAACCCATACACTCAATAATTAAATATGAAACCGTACAGCACTCAGCACTGATTCAGGAATCAGTGGATTAACGGCTGATAACATACCAGGAAGAAATGGCTGTGGCTACAAATAGACAATTGACAACTAACAAAGTGAGTGGATAAACTCTACTGGCTAGACCAAATTAAACTACAAGACCGCTCCAAAGTAGGTGACAAAGCGTTTTACTTGAGCAAAATTATCCAGCGTGGCTATCCGGTAGTGCCTGGTTTTGTCGTTTCGGCAGAAATTTTGCGCCAATTCCTCGAAAATCTCAATAGTTCAGAGTCATTAGTGGCTGACTTACCCCATTCTTCGTTACACCTGGATGTTACTAATTGGCGTCAACTTCAGCAGGTGGCTAGTCGCTTGCGCCAAGAAATTCTGACTGCGAATGTACCACAGCAGTGGGTAAGTAATATTTTCCAAGCAGCTAGAGAATGGCAAACTGGCTGTTTGATTCTTCGGCCGACTTTGGCAGTATCAACTGCTACCCCAGGAATGAAGAATATATCTGGTTTGCTAGAATCGGTGTTTTGCAAGTGCGAACCCGAAGCGATCGCTTTAGCTTTAAAGCGTACTTGGAGTCAGATATTTCGGGCCCGGAGTCTATTATATTGGCAGCACTCAGGGATTAATCTGCAACAAATTAATCTTGCAGTTTTGGTGCAACCTGTTGAAAATGCGATCGCCAGTGGCTTGCTGACAGCCGACCCCTCTGGGTGGGAAATTGAAGCTACTTGGGGATTAGGAATTGCGATCGCTCTGGGCGAAGTACAGCCAGATATTTACTACATTCAACCGGAAACTGGTGCTGTACTTGAGCAACAACTAGGCAATAAAATGCTGGCTTATAGTGTTGATAATGCCGCGCCTGGAGCTTTTTCGCAATCCGTGGCGAATTCAGTGCTAACAACAAATCACACTTCTCTGACTACCTATTTACTTCAAGAAGCCCAACAAAAACAGTACGCTTTACAAGAAGAATACTTACAACAAATAATTGCTCTGGGAACTCAACTGGTGAGTGAACTAGGTAAAACCTTCACCATTAAATGGACTCTTACTCAACAACCTACATCTAGCAAGCTCTACATCACACAAGTTAGTCCTTCCCAATCTGCAATTCCCCACTTACACTTCATTCGGGGACTAGGGGCAGCAGGGGGACGTATTGTAGCCACAGCGCTGGTAATTATTAATCCCCAACAGAAACCCGAACAACTACCTAAGGGAGTAATTTTAGTAGTACCAACAGTTACACCTGATTGGTTGCCATTACTGCAACAAGTTGCTGGTATTATCACAGAACAAGGGGGATTAACCAGCCACGCCGCAATTCTGGCTAGAGAATTAGGTGTCGCCGCCGTAGTAAACGCCACATCTGCCACAACTTTAATTCAAACTGGTGAACGACTGTTGCTTGATGGCGACAGAGGAGAAGTTTATCGCATCAAAGGAGACTCAAAGGAGGAGATGGACAAGGGAAGAGAAGAAAATCTTCTTTCCTCCCGTCACCCCAGCCCAAAAGTATCCCATCCTGCTGTTACGTCTCATCTACCTATGATTGCTACCCAATTGCTGGTTAACTTGAGTCAATCCACTTTAATCGAACAAGTGCAAAGCTTGCCTGTGGATGGGGTGGGATTGTTGCGCTCAGAATTGATGGTATTAAATATATTGTCTGGGCAACATCCTAATAGTTGGATTTTAGGCGGGCGTCAGGCAGAATTGTTAGAGCTATGGTCAGACCAGATTATGCAGTTTGCCCGTGTCTTTGCGCCAAGACCAGTTTTTTATCGTTCTTTAGATTGGCGATCGCAAGATTTACCATCATTGAGTGATAGTTTAGAATCTTCGCCCCAGTCGATGTTAGGTGAACGCGGCACCTTTAGCTATTTACAAAATCCCGCAGTATTTGAGCTTGAACTGAAAGCTTTGGCGAGTGTACAGCAAGCTGGCTATAGCAATGTCAACCTACTTTTGCCCTTTGTGCGGACTGTGGAAGAATTTATCTTTTGCCGTCGCAAAGTTGAACAAGCTTTTTTAACTGAGGTGGCGCAGTTTCAATTGTGGATGATGGCAGAAGTGCCAAGCGTGCTGTTTTTATTACCAGAATATGTTAAAGCAGGTGTTGCCGGAATTTCCATTGGTACAAATGACCTGACCCAATTATTGTTAGGAGTAGATCGAGAACAAGGACAGCTAGCAAAAGTATTTAATGAACGCCATCCGGCTGTGATGAAGGCGATCGCACAACTAATCCAAATGGCTGAAAGTGCTGGTATACCTTGTTCAATCTGCGGTCAAGCACCAGCCCTCTATCCAGAAATTATCGACAAGTTAGTGGAATGGGGCATAACTTCTATTTCCGTGGAACCGGAAGCAGTTGAGCGAACATATCAGGCGATCGCTCGTGCCGAACAACGCCTAATTTTAGCAGCAGCACGACGAAAACTGCATTAGTTAGAAGTGATTCAATTTTAGATTTTAGATTGAAGGAAAAATCTAAAATTAGCAGAGTTATGTAAAATTTTAAAATGTCTTTGATTCTAATACCAATTTGAAAAAAGAATGCGACAAATATACCATTTGTAGAGACGCGATGAATCGCGTCTCTACTTTACCCAATGATTTGTTGCAATCATTATTATTTAATTATTCTGACTTCTGTTAGCGGTAGCGGAGCGTTTAGCCCATTCTGACTCCTGAATTCTGAATTCTGAATTCTTACGAAAAACCTTTACTCATCCAGCATTTGGGGTGTTAGTATCGGCTGATTGTGTATTGAGAGGATATGCATCTTTTGGTTGCCTGATAAAACCCAAAGTGACTCGTTTCATAATCCAGTACAGTCCAACAAGGATCACAAAACTGATAGCAATAATCACCAATGGCTGTTTACCGAGAATTTCCTCAACACCTTTGGTAATTACGGCATCGGGTTGAGTAATAAAATCCCAACTGTTGAAACGCAGAAATCTTCCCCAATAGACGCCAATAGCACAGAGAAAATGGGTAATCAACTCAACGCGCCAAATCCATTGACTTTTACCGATGCGATGTAAGTAGTGACCCCAATTAATTAACGATATTACATAAGCTTCAAATCCACCTAGAATTACTAGGAAATAGACAGGAATAAGTACTAAAGTAATTATCCACACTGACTGAATCATGCGGATATCATTTATCAAGTGAATTACATCAGTCAACAAATACGGTGCATTTGGTAAGAAAGCATAGAAAACTAAGAATCCTAGCCACCAAAGCCAAGTGCCACCGCGCCTCATGCGAAATAGCCACACACTTAAAGCCAAAGGTATAAAAGCCAGAAACAAATTCCAAGTCATCCAACTCATATTAATTCGCAAGACATGCAAAACTCTGGCTATCAATTCTTCTTTCATAGGTGCTTACTCGGAATATGTTTAATTAATGTAGATTCACTTTGTAGTGTTAGTGTTAAGCTTAGTAATTGATTGATCGAGTTTTTATAGACACAAAAAAATTAATTCCCTCCAATATTCAGATATGATTTTTGTGTCAGTTAAAAGTAAATGTACACTGGTATATATCCAAAACTGGGAGTTTTTTGGATGTTTCATACTGGGGCACGAAATTTATCAATCAGCTTAAGCCCTAGTATAGCCAGAAAATCATCAGGGGAAAATCTATCAGAGAAAGGAAGTCTGAACTACAAAAACGCTAGGAATAACTTCTGATGGACTTTTTTAATTACAATGTTGCCCCTGTCTTGGCTATTATATTAATTTCATTTTGCCCTGATAGAGTGCCAGAAGCAGCCAAAGTTTTTGTCAAGTCAGCTTTTGTTTAAGGGCGGGCGAGACACCCACCCCACAAGAAGTAGTTGGATTTTTTTTATTTGAAAGTCCCTAACTAACGCAGTAGCACTCGACTACGGGGGCCGATCGCTTGTTTAGGTGAAGTGGATATTGCACAACTCTTGGTAGAATCCTGTGAACAAGCCGCTTGAGCAAGGGTTGCAGGGTTGACAACTACTTGATTGACTTCTAAGGAATTACCGTTACTCAATTCCATATTAGGTGTAGTAGAAAGCGATGGAGAATTAGTCCCAGATGCGTAGGTTGCAGGTGTCGAGGTAGCGATCGCACTACTATCATTAACTACAGGTGCAGAAGTCGGTGTGCTGCCACTCTCAATTACTAATGGGGAAATGGGTATGCTTCCACCACTAGTTATCGGCGGGGTGGTAGGTGTGCTTCCACCGCTAGTTACTGGCGGGGTGGTAGGTGTGCTGCCACCGTTAGTTACTGGTGAGGGAGTTATGAGAGTTGCAGTTGCAGGTACTTTGATTTGTATTCTTGCCAGGGGTGAGTTAGTCATTTCCAAAGATGTCACTTTTGGCGAACCTGGGATATCTGACTTGAAATCAAAAACTGTGGGGGTTGCCCCACCATTGCGATCGCTATATCGGACTCCATATCCACTCACTTCAAAGGTTCCCTGATACTGATTTCCAGTACTGGGATCGGTGACAATACCAGTGTATAAAGCTTTTGTGAGATTAAATTCATCCTGAACTACTCCTTGAAATGTAGTTCCTGCCAATCTTCCCTGGTATTTATAAGGTGTCAACTCACCGCCAGAGAGAATTGGCGAAGTCAGAATGCCATTAAAGGAGACAATCGGAATGCCTTTAAAGTCAACAAAATAATGCAGACTACCATCAGAGCGTGTTTGTACCTTCACATAGTCTGACTTGTATACAGGAACGTAATTAGGATTATTATTAGTACCTAAGTTCCGGGAGTAAGTCCCCGTGTTGTCTGTATCAACACGAGTAGTGCTGCCATTGAAATTGGGATTAATGCTGGGAAGTTGGATAGTGCCTGATAATGTGCCAGTGCTTTGAATTGTGATTTGAGCAGAAGCACTTGTTCCGCCTAAACCGATGAAGACTGCGGCTAAACAGCTGTTGGCAACAACTGCACAACCCAACTTAGACAATTTTGGATTTTGGGCTGTATCTTTGGTACGCTTCCAGCACAACTTAGATTTGGGATTGGGAATTACCTTCTGCGTCTGAGTTGTGTAAATCCATCTGTCGCCCGCATTTTTCCCAGTGCGATGAGTTAATGAATCTAATTTCATGAAAAATTTGCTCCTTTAATTATTTACAAAAATACGTATACATTTACACACGATTTCTTTTTGCTTCCACTGAATAATGAAAGCATCTAATACTGAATCAATCAGTATGCAAATAGCGCATTTTATTACATTTACATCAGTACAAAATTAAAACCGGAAAGTTGCTCTTAATGCCCCAACTACCAATGCATCGTTAGCAGCATTGTGATCGGGATTGAAAATGACAAATAAACCTGGAGTCAAAGCAATGTTGTCGCTGAGTTGGGCGCGGTAAAAAACTTCTACGTGAATTGATGTGTCACTACGTCCGCCTGCTGTTCCCCCATCAGAAAAGTTAGGAAAATTAAAGCCTTCGGGTAAACTACTCGAAGTAATTTTGGGTGGTTGTCCGACAAGAACGCCTCCTAAATTTCCAGAGTGCAGCAAATTGGGAAAAGCCGCGAATACCATCCAGTTCGTGGTTTCCACACTTCCAGGAAGGTTTAATGGTTTGGAGGAAGTAAAGCCACCCCAACCACCCAATTGCAAATTAGGGTTAATTCGCCAAGCAACGGTAGCACCAATTGCTTGGGTATTGAAAGCTGTAGGATCTGCAAAAGGCGAAATCAGTTGAGAATCGCCGATACCACTTGCTAATAAGCCATCTGGGGAGTGGGAATAAAGATAATGTACGCCGATATCGAGGTTATTCGTGGGTGCTAAACTTAACTGAGCGCCAGTAGTAAATCTACCGCCAAATAATCCGCCCTGGTTGATATTGCCCGGAAAATTGGGTATTTCTGCACTATAAACGCCTTGCAAACTGATGCGATCGCTAATCTGCCAATCAAAGCCTATACCAGCACTGCCGTTACCAATACTTAAAATCGGGTTTCTCTGACCAAATAGAGAAATTGCACCGTCGCTAGAACCTTCTAAAGGACTAATACCGCGAAAGGTGTTGATGGGGTTGACTCCTGCCGTACCTACGACAATTCCCAAGTTATCTGAGAGAAGAAATCGATAAGATAAATCGCTAATTACTAGATTGTTGTTGGTATTTGACTCAAAACCCAGCCGCCCCATATTGTTAGATAGCAACGATGCATTAGAACCCAAATTACCAGCAGATAGACCAGTTAACAGCAAATCTCGCCCTGTAAATGAAGTTGCTAAGGTGAGTTGGGCGCTACTTGTAAAAGTCAGATTAGTTTTTCCCTGACGTTCAGGTACTCCATCTCGAGGAAACAAATCCACATCGGGGCTATTGGTTCCCTGAACACTAAAAATAGCTTGACCAAATAATCTGGTAGTTGTGGAAAACTGATTACGTTGTAATTCACCATTGTGATTTTCCACAACCTTGATACGCTGCTGTAATTGCTGCAACTCGGCTTTGAATTCGCCTTGCAACCTTTGCAGCAAGACTAAATCTTCGTTATTAACAGTATTAACTTTATTGTTAGCGTAGGCGTAGCCCGCCGCAGGCATCGCATCGTTAATCTTCTCTAAGCAAGCATCTAAACCAGCCGCAAATTCATAACGGCTGATGCTACGATTCCCCAGATAAGTCCCATCTGGGTATCCAGCAATGCAGCCATAGCGTTCTACTAAAGACTGCAAAGCACCAAAAGCCCAATCAGAGGGTTGCACATCTTGGAGTTGCGATACTGAAGTGACTTGAGACATTTGATTGTCTGAGTCTGAGGGATGGGGAGGTTGGGAAAATTCTTCTGTGTTTTTCTGGTTCTGTGCAACTTCTGTTACAGGTTGAGTATCTTTTAATTCAGGTAAATTAGGGGAACTGATAAATTGAATTTTTTCTCTACTTTTTTTAAGTATATTTTCGTACTTATTCTTTATAGCTGATGAAGTGGTTATATCTGGTTGTACAAATTCAGGCGGTGTAATTTCAGCAGGTGAGACAACTTCAGACAAATTTTTTTGTGTTGACTGCTGCACCGAATTTTCTGACGTATTTATAGGCTGTTGTGGTAAATTTAGCGCAGACATTGGCGCTGTTACTAGCACACCCGCCATCAGTAGACTAATATCACTCATGGTATTTCATTTGACTTGCACCAATATCTCTTTTGACAGACAAAGTTGGTGTATATCAGGAAAGTTTTGAAAAAACTAGTGATAAAAGTTACTGTAGATGGGATTGGGAAGCAGGGGATTGGGGATTAGGTACAGATAAGAGAGACGCGATAAATCGCCGTCTTTACAAGGAATTTATCCATCAATTATTTATTGACAGACTACTAGGGAATTAGATTAAATGTTATGGTTCAACTAGTTTTTCCAGTCCCCAGTCCCCCAGATAAATTATCGAAAATTTGGGTTTAAAACCCCGTGCTAGAAGCACGGTTTTTCTTGATATTGGATATATTTTTTAAGAACTTCAAGAGGCGCACCCCCGACAGAAGACACGAAGTAACTGAATTGTGGCTCTAAACACGACCG
Organism: Nostoc sp. C052; assembly: GCF_013393905.1. Taxonomy (GTDB): domain Bacteria; phylum Cyanobacteriota; class Cyanobacteriia; order Cyanobacteriales; family Nostocaceae; genus Nostoc. The sequence goes on along the minus strand of NZ_CP040272.1, from coordinate 4,867,395 downwards.
AGACGAAAATGACGCTAAAAATATAGAACAAGTCGGGATGGAGAATCGCCACGACTCTAAACGGACGCAGAAGAATTGTAAGACTACGACCGTAGCAGAATCCGTTGAAGCGTCAAGTGCTTCCCCGCTCCTTCAGGACGGTGAGTATTTCAATCAGGCTGATTACAATACTTATTCATTTCATTCACTAACGTATCTGATTGTTTGCCAACAGTTGTAGCTGCTGTTGTCAGTGTTGAATCAATTTCGGCTCTAGCCTTTTGGATTTTTTCTCTGCCAGATGCGGATGCCTCTGCTGTTTTGGTTGCACCAAGCGCCCTACCTGCAATAGCGATCGCTTGACTGAGATTTTGAAAAATCTTGACAAAACCGCTTTGAAATTCTTTCAGCTTCGGATCTGTTAACTTCAGTTCCGCAATGGATTTAGTCACAAATTCTAAATCTTTAGATAGCTGTATGCTGGTTATCACTTGGGTTCCTTTATTTTTATCAATCAGAGAGGTTCCGGCATTTACAACTCGAATTAGTCGCTGACACTGGGAGACTTTATTTTCGCTGCAACTAGTAACGAACAAAGCAATGCTCAGGCTAACAGGAGCAAGAACGGTATATTTATGTAAAACAGACATTAACACCCCAACAGCAATAAAACAGAGAATATAGTATCCAATATTACGGGGAAATGAGAGGATTGGGCACAAGGGGCAGGGGGCAGAGGAGCAGAGGAGCAGAGGGGAAAGGCTTACTGCAACTTCTCCCCTGCTCCCCTGCTTCTCTGTTCCCCCGCTCCCTTGCCCAAATCACCAATCTATGGGCAAACCCAACCGGTCTAAAGTAGCGCCATCTTGCAAAAGTGGTTGAATGTCGCTGTCTATTTGAATGCGACCACCAGACAACACCAAAGCGCGTTGAGTAACTCTGCCTAACCAATGTAGATCGTGGGAGGCAATTAAGATCGCCTGCACGGGTAATTTGAACAATACTTGCGCCAAATGACGCCGCCATGCTGGATCTAGACCGTTGGTTGGTTCATCCAAAATTAGAATTGCCGGTTCTAGGGCTAAAATCGAGGCTAGGGCGGCTAGGCGTCTTTGTCCACCAGAAAGTTCATGTGCGGAACGATTGGCGTAGGCTTCTAGACCAAAATCAGCTAATAACTGTCGAGCGCGATCGCTTGCCTCTGCTGCTGATATACCATAATTACGTGGCCCAAAGGTAACATCTTCTAAGATGGTGGGCATAAATAATTGGTCGTTGGCATCTTGGAAGCTAAAACCAATTTGACGACGTACCTGGGGTAAGGTTTGCGGTTCTACGGGAATACCATTAATCGTAATTTTCCCAGATTGCGGTTGCTTTAAGCCAATTAGGTTCTCCAATAAGGTGCTTTTCCCCGAACCCGTTGCTCCCATCAATGCGACGCGATCGCCTTTGTTTAAGGTAAAAGAAATTTGTTGTAATACTGGCTCCTGCTGGGAATACGCATACACCAGGTTATCAACCTCCACTACGGCTGTATGAGGGTTACTGGTTGATGTTTGGGAATTGGAAGTCAAAGATTTCAAAATTTACCTATGTAATGAAGTGAACAGTAGAGACGCGATGAATCGCGTCTCTGAGGAGTGGGTTAAATTTTGTAAGAAGTTAGGGTGACAACAGCAGCGATCGCCCAAGCTAGTAATAAGGCAAAACGTTCTTTTGGTCTGAGGGTAGAATCTATGCGTAATTGTCCGTTGTAACCACGAGCTACCATTGCCGCGTAGACTCGCTCTGCCCTATCCAAACTACGGAGATACAAAGCTCCAATCATGGCTGCACTGGCATAACGCAACCATCCCCCTGTTCCAGTCAAACCGCGTAATTGGGCGCTGCGTCGCATCCGGGTTACTTCTGAGAGCAAAATTTCCATATATTGCCCAGCTAACAACAAGTTTTCTTTTAAAGGTGCTGGTACGGGTAAACTTTTAAGGGCAATTCCGAAACTGTGGGGCGGTAAGGTTAACAAAAAACTATTCATTGTAACCAGACAAATCAGCGAACGAACCAGCAAAAAACTAGCTCGCTCCCATCCCAAAGGCAAGGCCAGCAATGACAAAAAAATCAATTCTGTGCCGAGTAATCCTCCCAATTGGCGAATTGGTACGCGCAATAACCAAGCCCATAAAAGTGCGATCGCGCCATATATACTTAGTTCATACCAGGCATAATGCTTTAATAAAGCTGCCCCCACCACAATAACTAGAGACAGTTGCAAGCGTAGCGGTAAGGAAAGTTTAAGCATTTTTCGGTTTCACTACCTTGGCAATGCCAAAGGCCACAGCAAAGCAAACCGCAGCTCCCACCAATCCAGCAATACTAGTGCCAATTGTCCCCAAACCTTCAATACTATAGTTAGCTAAAGGTGTAGGCACAATTATCCGTACTTGATTGGCTAAGTTGATGAAACCTGTATTTTGGGCAACTTTTTCCAAACCATCGGGCCAAGCTGAGGCAAAGAGTGACAGCACTCCCGCAATCAAGAAAATGGTGACAATCGGTAGTGACCAGCCGCGAAACTCGTGCTGTTCTCCTGGTAACAAATCTGGTCTAGCTCTGGCTAAGTAAGTCAGCACACCTCCAGTAATCAGCCCTTCGCCGATGCCAATCAGAATATGCACACCAGTCATCGCTGGTAAAACGATCGCGACAGGTGCAGTTCCAGAGAGGGCTAACTCAATGGCACAAACGATCGCAGCGACCACTACACTTACACCAGCTGCTATACCAGCAGCTAAGGGTAAGCGTCCTTTAGATCCCCCAAACAGCCGTTGCAAGGTTTCGGTTAAAACCCAGCCAACCCAAACTCCAACTACTGCCATGTTAAAAATGTTTGCCCCTAAGGCTGTAATGCCACCATCAGCAAATAGCACGGCTTGAATAATTAAAACTGTTGCCAGACACAATGTTCCTGCCCAAGGACTGCCCAAAACGATCGCAGCTAAAGTTCCTCCCAACAAGTGACCACTAGTACCGCCTGCTACCGGAAAATTGATCATCTGGGCGGCAAAAATGAAGGCGGTGGTTAGTCCCAATATGGGCGCACGACGGATACCAAAGGCTTCTTGCGATCGCCCGAAGGCAATAAACAGCGCTGCCGCACTCGCTAAACCAGTAGCCCCTGCCACTGGTACAGAAACAAATCCATCAGGAATATGCATGATTTACCCTGTATTCTTAAGATGTTAATTTACTCAAAACAAGCAATAAAGCTACACCGTCATTTTAATAACAAACAAAATTTTTCTCTTTTTTGCAATGCCCTATTGGGGGATTTTATGGTGTTGCTTTTGACAAATTTACCATCCAATATCTCCTAAATAGTATACTTTATTGATTAAATAGTTAGTTTTTATTGAGTTTGTTTTTTATATCGTTAAACGTTGATAAATCCTGGAAAAGAGGAATATCAATATCTGTATATATCTACTTTAATAACTGCCTCTTATACCGTTTATCTGTGAAGCTGCATATAATTTGCCCCTCGGCTATCGCCGTCCTCCGATGCCTTGAGGGGACTGTAGGGAGTATTATGATGTGTATCTTCATACAGAATTGGCATTACTTTATGGAGTAGGTCGTTTTTTATAAAATCAAATAGGAATTTTATGGTTGCTCTTAGGGAGCATCTCAACCGCTAGATTTCGATCGTATCCTTGTTGGTTTAACTAGATTTTGTGATTTTCCAAAGTGACCTGTTTATCTGCTGTAAATTTGAGTTATAAATTTTCTCAATCCCAGCCTTTAAGAAGTCAGAAGGCTTGAACAAGAATATATCAGTAAAGCTATTAGTAATCTCTGGTAACTGCCCTTGAACTACAAATTGAAATCGCACTTTTGGGTCAAGTAAATGACCAAGTGTTTGGATGAAAATCATGTCAGAGTCACTAATTAAAAGCGGCTTCTTAGTTTTACTAAGAATGTTAGCGATTTCGGGATATTCTTGGTATCTTAGAGGGGCTTTGATCCACCATAGCTGGGCTTGGGAACTGAGCGTACAAGATACGATACCGCTGATAATTACTATGGAAACTACAAGTGACCATAGCTTTTTTTGCCAAATTTTAGGAGAAATAGACGTTAATTTAATGGTAAATAGGTAAGCAACAGCTAACTGCATACCTAAAACGACTGGAAGTAAATATCGAGTACTAGTGGATTTTTTTTCAAATAATAAATCTACTACCAGTAAAGGAAGGGCTACAGCTCCAATCAAGATTAAGATAAATAACCAAACTTCTTTAGAGGTTCTTCGGCAAAGAACATAAATTGAGTAGATAATTAGAGTTAGAATAATGAAAATACAAAAAATTAAGGCAATATTAAATTTTAGCGGTTCACTAGAGCCAATACCTACATCCAGAAAACCGCGACTAATAATCCCAACCCACCTTATAGCTGACTCAAAAGGTGTTTGTTTAGCATTTGCCCAACTTATTTTGTCAGGAGTAGGGTGAGTAATAATAATCCAAATCCAAGGTAGAAAAGTTATAACCCCTGCAAGCGCTGATAACAAGTAATTAATCGATGTTTTACTCAATCTAAAGCGTTCGATTACAGCTACATAAACTCCATGTCCAAGAGCAATCCAAGTAAAAAATAAGTGACTATAAAATCCTAGTGACAATGTTGCTGCATAAATACACCAACTAACCTTTGTTTTAAGGCGCATGGCTCGCAGCAGTGCGGTGCCCGATATTAAGATGGCTACTATCCATAAACTGTATGTTCGTGCTTCTTGTGCATACAAAACGTGAATAGGTGAAATGGCTATCAATGCAATGGACATCCAACCTATTAGTGAAGATCCAAATAATTCTTGACATAGCCAATAAAGACAAGGAAAGGTGAGCAGACTAATGAATGCCGAAAAACTTCTTATAACTGCTATAGAATCGCCAAACCACTCTACCCAAAACCGGAGTATCACGAAATATAGTGGCACAACCTGCGATTCTTCTGAAATCAATCCTTCAATTGTATCAATTGTGTTTTTTTCCGAATTAGGATATTGATATTTCTCCAAATCTTCAAGAGTGACCAAACGACCATTGCGTAATCGGTCATTCATCTCTGACTCAAGATAACCAGATATGCGTAATGATGAATAAACTTCATCATTCCAATAAATTTTCCTGTCAAGATTTACGAAGCGAAAGAATACGCCTATTACTAATATGATGATCGCTAAAAAACGTAACCAAGATTTAGAAATAATCCATTTCTGCGACAATTCCTTTTTCATGGTGTTTTTAATCTCCTCAAAGCGTTAACAACCGATGGTAAAATCTTATTGGTTCTTCAGATGTAGTATTATATTTAGCTAATAATTTAAATGACAATTTAACAAGCATCTAACTCGGAAATTATCAAAGTTTCTGCATCCATAACCGTATTTTGGTATAATCTATAGCCTTTCGTACCACAGCTAGGACAAATACTCTATGATTTTGTTGATTCGGTTTATAAAATAATTCTGATTCCAACATGAAGACAATCTGACACAACTTCTACATTTAAATCAAGAAGCCCGTTATCCTTGAGCGGATCGTTAACAATGACAATGTAGAAGTATGTTACTAAAATTTACGATACTTCATATTTAATTGAGATTACCCATATTAGTATTAAGAAATTATAAAAATTTTCTGAGTCAGGTGTATACTTGTTCACTTAGTTTACTTAATGGTACAGTATGTGTACATAAAAATATGTAACCAAAAAATAACACCATAAAAATCAGTAGTAAGATGCGAAATTTAGATTAATTTGGCAAACTACTGTGAATTGAAGTGCGTAAATTACTCAAATCTCAGAACAGTTAACTGTCACAAAAGTATCCCTCAAGTTTTGAGTAACTAGATTCAGTCAATAAAGTCAGCAGATGTTTGGCTCTATTTTCCACGGACTTTACACATTCTCGTTCTGCAATTTGGAACATGAAGACAAACTCATCCAACTCGCTGTTAACAGTACCAACTGGCCCACTAAAGATTTCAGAGTTACCTCTTAACGATGTGGGTACAAGTGGTGCATCTATCGAGCTTTCTCTAGTAATTCCTACTTATAAAGAGCGTGACAACATCAAGAATGTAGTTAGCATATTGAGTCAGTTACTAGATGAATCTATTCCAGGAAACTATGAACTAATAGTGGTAGACGATGATAGCCCAGACCAAACTTGGGAAATAGCGCAATCCTTAATACCAGAATACCCCCTGTTGCGGGTGATGCGACGCCAACAGGAACGGGGGCTATCGTCAGCGGTGATTCGTGGGTGGCAAGCTGCGACGGGGAATGTGTTGGGGGTAATTGATGGAGATTTGCAGCATCCGCCAGAGGTGCTGACGCAATTGTTGCGTAGTGTTGAGCAGGGAGCAGATTTAGCTGTAGCCAGCCGTCATGTGGAAGGAGGCGGTGTTAGTAGCTGGAGTGTCGTGAGGCGTTTATTATCTCGTGGCGCTCAGTTGTTAGGCTTGGTAATCTTACCGGGGGTACTGGGCAGAGTTTCCGACCCCATGAGTGGTTATTTTATGGTGCGTCGGAGTGCGATCGCTAATGCAACACTCAATCCAGTTGGATACAAAATTCTCCTCGAAGTAATCGGCCGGGGAAATGTAGACCAAGTTGCCGAAGTTGGGTATGTGTTCCGCGAACGCAAAGAGGGCGAGAGTAAGGTGACATGGAAGCAATATATAGATTACATCCACCACTTAGTACGGTTGCGGCTTTCCACAGGTCGAGTTGGACGGTTGAGTAAAAAAGTCAATTTCCCCGTTGGTCTATTCCTCCGCTTTGGATTAGTTGGCTTTAGTGGCGTATTTGTAGATATGGCAATACTTTACTTACTCAGCGATCCCACTACCTTGGCTTGGCCACTGACACGCAGCAAAATTATTGCGGGTGAGATTGCGATTTTAAATAATTTCTTCTGGAATGATGCTTGGACATTTGCTGATGTCAGCACCAGACAGCAAGAATGGCATCAACGCCTGAAACGGTTTTTGAAATTCAACGCCATTTGTCTGGCTGGACTGGTATTGAATGTACTGATCTTGAATTTGGTATTCAATTTTATTATTCACAACCGTTATATTGCCAACTTTATTGCGATCGCAGTTGCTACTATCTGGAATTTCTGGATTAATTTGAAACTTAGCTGGCGTGTCACCGACGTGAAATAATCACAACGAGGGATTTGAGATTTTGATTTTTGTTTTTAGATTTTAGAACGAACTTCAATCTTCAACGTCAAATCTACAAATCCATTCGTGTGAGGCCCAGCAATGAGAGTTCTTTTCCTAGATGCATTCTATTTTTACAAAAAAATTATCTCGTTGCTACTTGCCTCTGCCAAACATAGGTCACAACACAAGCATTGGCATAATTGGCAGGCTCGACTTCCTCCTTTCTGGGTTCACTCTTGGCTGAACTTAATGTGGTTGCTCATCGGCCTCAGCTTGCGTCTAGCCAACTTGACAGCAAAGCCTCCTTGGACTGATGAGTTTTCCACCTTGGTGTTTAGCTTGGGAAATACTTTTTTAGGAGTACCCTTAGATCGAGCGATCGCACCTAATAACTTATTGCAACCACTGCAACTAAACCCAACGGCTAGTATTGGTGATGTGGTTCATAACTTAGCTACACAAGATAGTCATCCACCTCTATATTTTGTGCTGGCTTATCTGTGGATGAAATTATTTCCCAGCGATGGGGGATTAGTCTCGCTGTTTGGGGCCCGATTATTACCAGCAATCCTCGGCGCTGCCTCCATTCCATGTATTTACTTCTTAGGTAGAGTAGCGTTTCGTTCATCATTAGTCGGACATTTGGCTGCCGCTATGATGGCAGTATCACCCTACGGTGTATTTTTAGCACAAGAAGCGCGTCATTACACTTTGGCAATCTTATGGGTAATTGCTTCCCTCACCTGCTTAGTAATTGCCACACATCATATTCAAAACCGCACACCTTTACCCATCTGGATAGCACTGTTGTGGGTAGGAATTAATGCTTTAGGTATTGCAACTCATTATTTCTTCACCTTCACTCTCTGCACAGAAGTCGTAGTTTTGATTTTTCTTGCTTGGCTGCAATTGCAAACTAACAGCAAATTTTCTCTCCTCTTCTCTTCTTCCTGGCGGCGCATCTATGCCGTTGCTATAGGTACTTCTGTGGCGGGTTTAATTTGGATACCAGTCTTATTAGAGAATAAAAATCGTGGTGTTTTGACCGAGTGGATTCGAGGTTCACGCGTTGGACTAGATTGGTTAAGCCCAATTTTTCAGGCTTTGGGAACACTGATTGCCATGATTTGCCTATTACCAGTGGAATCTTCTCAAGCTTTGGTTTTGATTCCTTCTGGAGTGGTGATGTTGACTTTCTTTATTTGGGCAGTACCAATTTTGCTACGTGGAATTAAGATTCAACTACAGCATCCAGAAAACGGCATGATGATTCAGGTGTTTGCTGGAGTAGTAAGCAGTGCGATCGCTTTATTCTTTATCTTTACCTACTTTTTGGGCATCGATCTGACCAGAGGCGCTAGATATAACTTTGTTTACTTTCCGGCGATCGTTATTTTACTAGGCGCAAGTCTGGCAGCTTGTTGGCATCTTCCCCAGGAATTGCTGGGAAAAGAACTAGAGAAAAATGGCATCAAAACCATCGGTAGATGGGGAATAAATGGCAAAAAAGCCGTGATATTAATTTGGTCAATGGGATTTTTGAGTGCAGTTACAGTATTCTGCAATCTCGGCTATCAAAAATATTATCGCCCTGACCTCTTTGTGCAACTAATTCAACAAATATCCCCAGTGCCAGTACTGATTGCCACTACCCACAAAACTTATGTACACACTGGGGAAATGATGGGCGTAGCTAGGGAGATTAAACTTGGCAATTCACTCCAGAAACCTCTGTTTCTCCTTGCCCATCAAGACCAAGACCCCAATACTTCCAGCATAGCTCTAGAAAATACTTTAAATAAATTACCACGACCTTTTGACTTATGGTTGGTAAACTTTCACGCCCCCGTCGCAGAAGCCGTCAAAACATGCGTTATATCTGATACTCAATCTTTACCAAGCGTCGATGGCTACGAATATGAACTTTATCATTGTCAATAAGCTAGGGAGTGTTAAGCCTGACTTTTCACGTCATTGGCATAACACTGTCCCTTTTTTATAAATTTGGTAAAACAATAATTGTGGTGCTAACAAGACAAAACTGTGATGAAAATTCTTTTAATTGAAGATGAGCATCGGATTGCAAAAGCACTTGCAGAAGTACTAATTGACCAAAATTATCTTGTTGATATTGCTAGTGATGGTCAAATAGGATGGGAGTTTACTAAAGCCTTTCCTTATGACTTAATAGTGTTAGATTTGATGCTACCCAAGTTAGATGGTATAACTTTGTGCAGACAACTAAGACAAGAAGGATACTCCATACCTATTCTATTGCTAACTGCAAAAGATACTAGCACCGACAAAGTAATTGGGTTAGATGCAGGAGCAGATGATTATGTTGTCAAACCATTTGATTTACAAGAACTAATGGCTCGTATTCGGGCTTTACTAAGACGAGGAACTACTATTTTACCCTCTATATTTGAGTGGGAAAAATTGCGTTTAGATCCAAATAGTTATGAAGTAACATATAATGAAAAACCAGTACATCTGACTCCAAAAGAATATAGAATTTTGGAATTATTTTTACGCCATAGCCATCAAGTATTTAATCGCAATGAAATTCTGAAACATCTTTGGTCTTTTGAAGAACCACCAGGAGAAGAAACAATAAAAGTTCACATTCGGAGTTTAAGGCAGAAGTTAAAATTAGCTGGAGCTAATATTGATTTTATCGAGACAGTATACGGTTTAGGCTATCGACTAAAACAAACTTTTTAAATTGATGCTTCAGGCTTTAGGCAGGCGGCTTTTATTTTCATATCTAGGTGTAATGGTAACAATTTGGGGAACTTCTACTACAGTTGTCTACCATTTTTTATCTTACAATCTTTATCAAAAATTAGATGGCGAAATTATCAATCTAGCAAATGCAGCTTCTCACAACTTAATAGCAGCGCCAGTGGAAAAAAAAGCAATTAATACTAGAATTCCTCGAATTTTAGATAATGATGATGATGGAGATTTAGATATTCCTTGGCAAGATTTACGTGAAAATCATCAAGGAGTCGAATGGTTTGATGCTAATGGTAAGTTATTAGCTAAAGCGGGAACCACTATTGCTCGGATACCATTTATTGCTAATTTTGACATCACCCAACATAATAAAATCCGCAGCATTACTATTCCTGTTTATCTGCATAGCTCAAGTATCAGTAAAAAACTTCAAGGGTATGTACGGGTAAGTGAATCTATAGAAGAACTAGAAGAAGAACTAGACAGACTTTTATGGGGATTTGAGTTAGGAGGACTAATTGTAATCATTCTTAGCGGTTTAGGTGGTTGGTGGCTAACAAGACAATCTTTACAGCCAATTGAGCAAAGTATTCAGCAATTAAAACAGTTTACTGCCGATGCTTCCCACGAGTTACGTAGTCCTTTAACAATCATTAAAACTTCTGTTGAAGTCATCATGAATTATCCAGATAGAATTCATCCAGCTAATTTGAATAAATTGGAAGCAATCTCATCTGCAAGCAATCAAATGACTCAATTAGTAGAAGATTTACTTTTATTAGCTCGCACGGATGCAGTCACGAATAATCAAGTGATTGCATGGATAAGTATTCCTATAGATGAACTATTAGAAGATTTGGTGGATTTTTGGGAACAGGAAGCAGTATCTAAGGAAATTATTCTGAAGTCAGAAATATCAACCGAAGTTTTTATCAAAGGTGAAGCTATTCAATTAAAGCGATTACTTTCTAATCTATTGCAAAATGCCTTGCACTACACACCGAAAGGAGGAACTGTCATAGTTTCTTTGGTTAAACTTGACCGGTTGATAGCAATAAATATTCAGGATACTGGTATTGGTATTGCTCCAGAACATATTCCGCTAATTTTTAATCGTTTTTGGAGGGCAGATCAAGCCAGAAGCCAGCGAGAGGGAGGCTTAGGCTTGGGATTAGCTATTGCCGATGCGATCGCTAGAACTCATGGAGGAGATATTACCGTCACCAGTGAAGTCGGTGTTGGTAGCTGCTTTCAGGTACGTTTGCCATTAGTATCTTAGTTTAATTCTTGGGATTTTGCCGAGTCCTTTTACCAAATAAACCAGACATACTTAATCCTGTTGCCAACAATCCCAGAAGTCCTAATCCGTTCAAAATTGGGTAGATTTTTTCAAGATGAAAAATTTCGCCTGTATGGATACCTAAAAGGAAGCTAGCTGGAACTCCTATACCAATAGACCACTCACGGACAAACGTTACTAACATCCCAGTCAATACAGTTAAAACAAGTGGCACAGATAAGATAATGCCAAAGATTCGATGATACTTACGAAATGAACGTTTCATAGTAATTCTCCAGTTAGTAGAAACTTTTACTAAACAATACAATTTAGGCTCAATCTCGCCTAAAATGCAAATTAAATGATGAAAATCGAGTCTTGTCTGACAAGACTCGAAGTAAGCAATTGGTGCGAGGAATTTTTAGAGACTCTGTTCTTAAGGTAAAGCACAGCAGGTAAAAAACTCGGAAAGAGAAAATATCGGTTCTTTCCGAGTTTTTTACCTTGGTAGCTTTAATATTTGAATGGCAGAAATATTACCTAATATTTTTGTTCATAGCGAGTGTGATGTCTGAACACTAGTACCGCAAGGCGAAATTCAAAATTAATACAGTGTAAATATTTCATTGATTTTGAATAGGTAGTTTATTTACGCCGTGTTGCACTAGTCTACAAAAACGAGTTTTGATGAGGAGTCTATAATGAATCGTTTTAATCCTGTACTGATAGTCTCTCTAATCAGCCTGATGGTTTTGGTTGGATGTAATAAGGGTGAAGAACCTACTGCACAGACACCACCTGCTGGGAGTTCTGTCTCCGAAACATCTCCTAGTTCCACTCCAACAACTAGCCCTGAAACATCTGCTAGTCCTACTGCGACAACCAAGGCTGATACAGCAGTTAGTCCCACTGCAAATACCGATTTTAAAGGTTTAGAGGGTGTTGTTACCAATACTAAGGCGGCAGTTGAGGCGGGAAATTTTGCCAAAGCTAAAGGGGAATTTGATAAATTTGAGGATTTTTGGTCAAAAGTTGAGGATGGAGTCAAAGTTAAGTCTCCCAATGCCTACAAAGAAATTGAAGACAAATCTGATGAACTCAAAGCAGGGCTTAAAGCCTCTGCACCAAATAAACAGAAATTGTTAACAGCCTTAGCGTCTCTTAACAAGAATGTCACTAGTGTTGCCAAGCCTTAAGAGCCAAATATTAGGACTAGTATTTGATTTACCGAGCCTCGTTGGGGCGGGTGTAAGGGTGTAGGGAAAAAAGACGCAACACCTACAACCCCTCTCTTTAAAAGCCCCGTCCCAAGGTACGACTGCTTTGGACGAGGTTTCAATCCTTGTCCAACGCACCAGAGCGAATACACCCTTATACCCTTATACTCCTACACCCCTAATGAAGCCTAGCTACTTAGTTTCCTAGTCCTGATTAATTTTTTGTGTGAGGAATAAAATGTCAAAAGCAAAAGTTCTCTGGAGTTTTCTTCAGCAGGCTACATTAGTTGTGCTTGTTGCCTCAACTGTTGGTTCTAATACACTGGCGATGCCTGCGGCGGTCTACGCCAACGCATCTCCTCCAAATAACACTACATTAAAATCTGGAAGTAACCAGACCGAGCAATCTCTAGATTCTCCAGCAACTAATGATGCTGTCGCACAAGTTACCTCCGTATCTCAATTATCAGATGTGCAGCCTACTGATTGGGCATTTCAAGCGCTGCAATCACTAGTAGAACGTTACGGCTGTATTGCTGGATATCCCAATAGTACATACCGCGGTAATCGAGCGATGACGCGATATGAATTTGCGGCGGGTTTGAATGCTTGTCTAGAACGTGTCAATGAACTCATTGCTACCTCAACTAATGATTTAGTCAAGAAACAAGATTTAGCCACATTACAAAAATTGCAAGAGGAATTTACCACCGAACTAGCAACCTTACGCGGTCGAGTCGATGCGGTGGAATCACGCGCTACAGAACTGCAAGCACATCAGTTTTCTACCACTACCAAACTCAATGGTGAAGCTATTTTTGCAGTGGCAGGAATTGTCTCAGGAGATAATGCTAGAGGAGAAAAAATCAATCTGAATCCTATTTTAGGCGATCGCATCCGTCTCAACTTTGACACCAGTTTTACAGGTAAAGATTTACTCAGAACTCGACTCCAAGCCACAAACCTGAATGCCTTCTCTGGCAACTCTACATTTACACCAGAAGGTGACTTCCGGTTTGCTGGTGGTACTTTTGCCAATGACAACAACAATTCTGTCGGCATCGATGCACTGTTGTATCAGTTCCCTCTCACTCAGAAAACAAATGTCATCGTTGAAGCAAATGCAGGTGCAGCAGATGATTTTACTAATACAGTAAACCCTTACTTAGATGGAGATGGTGGTAGCGGCGCTCTTTCTCATTTTGGGACTCGCAACCCGATTTACTATCTAGTTAATGGTGCTGGTTTAGGAATTCAGCACCAGTTCAGCAAGAATCTAGAACTAAGTTTGGGATACTTAGCTAACGATCCTGCTAATCCTCAAAATCAAAGTGGTTTATTCAACGGTGCTTATGGAGCTATAGCCCAGTTAACGATCAAACCTACTGAAAAATTCACCCTTGGTTTGACTTACGTTAATTCTTACAATAATGACTTCACTGCCAATGGTAGTACAGGTAGCAACCGTGCTAACCTGCGTTCAGCTTTACTGAATAATCCCAATTTGCCAAATGATTTAGCTCCATTTTCTGGTTCTGATTTACCAGTATCTAGTAATTCTTATGGTGCAGAAGCATCATTACAACTGAGTGATAAATTTATCTTGGGTGGTTGGGCTGGTTACACTAACACTCGTATTTTGGCAAGCAATGGAAGTGGAATTAATCGGGGAAGTCTGGATATCTGGAACTGGGCGGTTACTTTGGGATTCCCCGACCTTGGTAAAAAAGGGAACCTAGCGGGTATTGTGGTTGGTATGGAACCTTATGTGACAAATTCAAGTGTCGCCCAAATTGGCAAAGACAAGAACAATTCATATCATTTAGAAGCATTCTACCAGTATAAAGTGAGCGATAATATTACCATTACTCCCGGAATTATTTGGTTGACTTCGCCGGATAACAACAGCAATAACAATGATGCTGTCATTGGTGCATTGAGAACTACTTTTACTTTCTAAAGGTAACAAGGACGCCGTATTTATCTCTATAAGACGCCAAAGGCGATCGCTTTTGGCGTCTCGAAATATATTTTTTCTTCTCCATACACAAATTTAGTTGCTCTATATCCTATTCTGTTTCGGTCAGATGCCCAATACCCAATCTAGATGCATCTTATGGAAGTTCCTCAAATATCAATATCCATAGGAGACTAAAGAAGGAAGAATAAAAAATATCTCATAAGTCTTGCAGCAGCGAAGGCTGTAATTAGTTAAGGAGAATTTATGCGTGCAGTACTGATGGCAGGGGGTTCGGGAACGCGGCTTCGCCCATTAACTTGCGATCTGCCGAAACCGATGGTGCCGATTCTAAATCGACCAATTGCCGAACATATTATCAATCTCCTCAAAAGACATCAAATTACGGAAGTAATTGCGACATTGCATTATTTACCTGATGTCTTGCGAGACTATTTTCAAGATGGCAGCGATTTTGGCGTCCAGATGACTTATGCGGTTGAAGAAGATCAGCCTTTGGGTACAGCCGGCTGTGTGAAAAACATTGCCGAACTTCTTGATGAAACTTTTTTAGTCATTAGCGGTGATAGCATAACAGATTTCGACCTCACAGCTGCGATCGCATTTCACAAACAAAAGAAGTCAAAAGCTACTTTGATTTTAACCAGGGTTCCCAACCCGATTGAGTTTGGGGTAGTGATTACCGATGAAGAAGCACGGATTCGGCGATTTTTAGAAAAACCCTCTAGTAGTGAAATTTTTTCTGATACCGTCAATACTGGTACTTACATTCTCGAACCAGAAGTTTTGGAATATCTGCCAGCCAATATTGAATGTGACTTTTCCAAAGACTTATTCCCCTTACTACTAGCAAAAGATGAGCCAATGTATGGTTACATTGCCCAAGGTTACTGGTGTGATGTTGGTCACTTAGATGCTTACCGCGAGGCTCAGTATGACGCTTTGGATCGGAAAGTCAATCTCGATTTTGCCTACAAAGAAGTTTCTCATGAGTTATGGGTAGGCCAAAATACTTACATCGACCAGACGGCTGTGATTGAAACCCCGGTAGTGATTGGTGATAATTGCCGCATCGGTGCAAGAGTCCAAATTGAGGCAGGAACCGTCATTGGAGATAATGTCACTATTGGTGCTGATGCTAATCTCAAACGTCCCATAGTGTGGAATGGGGCATTTATTGGCGATGAAGCACATCTTTCGGCCTGTGTAATTTCCCGTGGCACTCGTGTAGACCGCCGCGCCCATGTATTAGAAGCTGCTGTTGTGGGTTCCCTTTCCACGGTGGGAGAAGAAGCCCAAATTAGCCCTGGTGTGCGTGTTTGGCCTAGTAAAAAGATTGAGTCAGGGGCAGTTCTAAACATTAACTTGATCTGGGGAAACACCGCCCAACGAAATTTATTTGGGCAACGTGGTGTCCAAGGATTAGCTAATATTGACATCACCCCAGAATTCGCTGTGAAATTGGGATCTGCTTACGGTTCTACCTTGAAACCTGGTTCTAAGGTAACGGTTTCCCGCGACCAGCGTAATATTTCTCGGATGGTAACGCGATCGCTCATTGCTGGTTTAATGTCAGTAGGTATTGATATTCAAAATCTCGATGCCACAGCTATTCCCATTGCCCGCACAGTTATACCCACAATGTCGGTAGCTGGTGGTATCCACGTGCGTGTACACCCCGATCGCCCTGACTACATTTTGATTGAATTTATGGATGCCAAGGGCATTAATATCTCCAAAGCCCTGGAAAAGAAAATTGAAGGAGCTTACTTTAAGGAGGATATGCGGCGGGCGCTAATTCATGAAATTGGCGATGTATCTTATCCTAGCCAAGTCATGGATCGCTACTGCACTGCTTTTGAGAAACTTCTGCATGTTCATACACTCCGCAACAGTCGCGCAAAAGTGGTGATTGATTATGTTTATGCTGTATCGGGGGCAGTTTTACCCCAAATGTTGGATAAATTTGGCGCTGATGCAGTGGTGTTGAATGCCAGTGTCAATAAAACGGCGATGTCAATCACTGACCGAGAAGGATTGCTGACTCAGTTAGGCCATGTAGTGGAGGCATTAAAAGCTAACTTTGGCGTGCAAGTATCCGCAAATGGGGAACAACTAATTTTAGTTGATGAATCAGGCTACCCAATTCGTGGAGAAACTTTAACAGCACTGATGGTAGACATGATTCTGACGGCTAACCCCAGAGGAACAGTAGTAGTACCAGTTCATGCTTCCAGTGCCATTGAACAAGTCGCCCGTCGCCATGATGGCAGAGTGATTCGCACTAAAGCCAACCCGACAGCTTTAATGGAGGCTTGTCAGAAAAACCCAAATGTGGTATTGGGAGGTAGTGGAGAGACTGGTTTTATTTTCCCGCAACTGCATCCGGGCTTTGATTCCATGTTCTGCATTGCCAAGATCATTGAGATGTTGACTATACAAGAGCGATCGCTTGCGGCGGCGCGATCGGAATTGCCCCGTGTAATTCACAAAACTTATACAGTCCGATGTCCGTGGACAGCTAAGGGTGCTTTGATGCGTTACTTAGTGGAAACTCACCCAGCCCAAAACCTAGAGTTAATCGATGGAGTGAAAATTTGTCAACCCTATGATGACAGTTGGCTGTTAGTTTTACCAGATGCCAGCGAACCACTGGTGCATTTGTATGCAAATAGCAATGATCGCGAATGGGTAGATGAGACCGTGAGAAACTACCGCGCCCGTGTCCAGTCGTTTGTAGAAAGACAACAAGAATATCAACCCGCCGAAGTGTAATTAGTCACTTACCTAAGTTGCTAATTATCAAAAAAGACCTCTAATTAAATGTAAGTTTAATGGATTTAATTTGACCATTCTCCAAACCTCTTCCTACTTTGGGGAGAGGTTTCAACCACTCATTTAAAATAGCCAGAAAGCTTACAAAAGAAGCAATACTTCTCGGTTAAGGAGAAAAGAGGAAAGGGAAAAGGGGAAGAAAAAACCTTTAACCCAAACCCAGTACCCTTTACCCCAAACCCGATTCCGAGTTAAAAATGCAAAACCCGAGAAGTATTGACAAAAGAAGTATTATTTCTTTTTACTTTTGCTTTCTTGTACTAAGTAAGTCGGCATAATAAAACCAAACTGTGTGAAGAAACGTAAACAAGGCTCAAACCCTTTCTCACCCTGCTCCCTGCCCCCTGCTCCCTGCCTTATCCCAACAATAATTATTTACACCGACCTACTTAGTTAAACTTCTACTGGATGCTGCCCGTAATATGGCAAAGCCTCTGACCAATTAGGATATTTGCCCTCTTGCCAATCAAGATTAGCTAATTCTAAAATACTTGTCACCGTCGCTGCTAACCCAGATTGGGCTTGAATCAACTGGTAATTAGTGTTCCAACTCGCTAAAGTTTCTTGCCATGCTTCTGGTGTTAAGACTCTATCTGATAAACACACTCTTAGTTTAGAAACATCTGATTCAAACTCATAAATACCAGCAAAAATTTGACCTCGTTGTGCTGGCATTTCCACAGCAATAGTTTTTGGATTTTGACTTTTGCCTGCTTCTGACCAAGCGATCGCAGCCAAAGTTGAAATCGCAAATACAGGAATATCTAATTGTTGCCCCAAAGTCCGAGCAATAACAACACCAATCCGAGTGCCTGTGAAACCACCAGGCCCTTTTGCAACTGCAATAAAGGACAAATCTGCCCAAGTTTGCGGTTTGACAAATTCAATCAAATATTGATGCACTAAGCTAGATAAATCACGCCCTAAATTCCAAACTTGAGAGCGAGTTTCACCAGCAAAATCACTAATTGCCAAACCTAATTCAGGTGTGGTGGTGTGTAGTGCTAAAGCGTATTTATTTATTACAAAGCCTTCTAGTTCCGTTGTCAAAGTTACTTAAAATATCTGTTCTTATAGAGTTAACATGATTTATTCAAGCATATAACATAGCGGTTCTTAAGTGAACTCGCTTGTTTACCTTGAGAGTAGGAACTTCAAAAAGTTCATCTCAGCAATAGACATCTCCAGAAATTAAAGATGCGTTACCCAGAACCCTTGTAGAGACGTAGCAGTGCTACGTCTCTACATTCTTTTTCGGAGATGTCTGTCAATGGTTAAAGCGATCGCGTTCCGTCTACGGTTCGATTTGCGATACCATAGATTCACCCTCAGAAGGATATTGAATCGAGATGTTTCCAAATTAGCAGACTCTTAAGTATGTCTGCGGCATGAATCTGGAACGATAAGTAACTAAAACAGTACTATTGTTCTACAATAAACCGATTAAAGATAGTATTATTAAGGACTGTTTCATAAGAAACTCCTTCTTCGCCGCCCAATATGTCAGACCAACAGCTAGCAGCATCCTTGAATGGACATCTCCCCAACCCCAGCCACAACAGCCAGAATACCATTCGGATTCGGGGTGCTAGGCAGCATAATCTGAAAAATATTGACTTGGAATTGCCACGCGATCGCCTAATCGTCTTCACTGGCGTTTCTGGTTCTGGTAAGTCTTCCCTAGCCTTTGATACGATTTTCGCTGAAGGGCAACGTCGCTATGTAGAATCCCTCAGCGCCTACGCCCGGCAATTTCTCGGACAACTGGATAAACCGGATGTGGAAGCCATTGAAGGCTTAAGTCCAGCGATTTCCATTGACCAAAAGTCAACGTCTCATAACCCCCGTTCCACTGTGGGTACGGTGACAGAGATTTACGACTATTTGCGGCTCTTATTTGGTCGGGCTGGTGAACCCCATTGTCCGATATGCGATCGCTGTATTGCACCCCAGACAATCGATGAGATGTGCGATCGCATCATGGAATTACCAGATCGCACCCGCTTCCAAATTCTTGCACCCGTTGTCCGGGGGAAAAAAGGCACACACCGGAAGCTTTTGTCAAGTCTTGCTTCTCAAGGTTTTGTCCGCGTGCGAATCAATGGCGAGATCCGCGAACTGTCAGATTCCATTGAATTGGATAAAAACTTTACCCACACCATCGAAGTGGTAATTGACCGCTTGGTGAAAAAAGCTGATATTCAGGAGCGTTTGGTTGATTCCCTGTCTACGTGTCTCAAGCAATCGGGTGGGATTGCGGCCATTATGGTGAGTCTACTTGGTGACGATGGACAAGAAAAAGAAGAAGAATTAGTATTTTCGGAAAACTTTGCCTGTCCAGAACATGGCGCGGTAATGGAAGAATTATCGCCGCGATTGTTCTCCTTTAACTCGCCTTATGGTGCTTGTCCGCACTGTCATGGTATCGGGACTTTAAGGAGATTTGCGCCAGACTTGATCGTACCTGACTGGGAAGCACCAGTTTATGCTGCGATCGCGCCTTGGTCAGAAAAAGATAATTCTTATTATCTGGAATTACTCTACAGCGTAGGACAGATTTATGGGTTTGAGTTACAGACAAATTGGGGCAAGCTAACAGAAGAACAGCAGCAAATTCTTTTGTATGGCGAGAAAGATGAACGAGCCGCAGAAGCACAAAGAAAGCAGAGTTTTAAAGGTGCTATTCCAATTTTGCAACGGCAATATGAGGGTGGTTCGGAATTAGTTAAGCAAAAATTAGAACAGTATTTAATCGATCAGCCGTGTGAAATTTGCAAGGGAAAACGGTTAAAACCGGAAGCCTTGGCGGTGAAGTTGGGACAATATGGAATTTTAGAATTGACTACCGTATCAATTCGAGATTGTCGGGAGAGAATTGAGCAATTTAAGTTGAGCGATCGCCAATTGCAAATTGCTGATTTAGTTCTCCGAGAAATCAAAGCTAGATTGCAATTTTTGTTAGATGTAGGTTTAGATTATCTCACCCTTGATCGTCCCGCCATGACTCTTTCTGGTGGCGAAGCCCAACGAATTCGTCTAGCAACGCAAATTGGTTCTGGATTAACGGGAGTTCTCTACGTTTTAGATGAACCGAGTATTGGTTTGCATCAACGAGATAATGGCAGGTTACTTAAAACCCTAACAAAATTGCGCGATTTGGGTAATACATTAATTGTCGTTGAACACGATGAAGAAACAATTCGTGCAGCTAACCACATTGTTGATATTGGCCCTGGTGCAGGAATCCACGGCGGAAATATTATCGCCCAAGGTGATTTTGAGGCATTATTAGCAGCAGAAGATTCCTTGACGGGTGCATATTTATCAGGAAGGCGAGTAATTAACACACCAGCAGAACGCCGAGAAGGAAATGGGCGCAGTTTGGGAATTAAAAATGCCCATCGCAACAATTTACAAAATATAGATGTAGACATTCCACTAGGTAAACTTGTCTCTATCACTGGTGTATCTGGTTCTGGCAAATCTACCCTGATTAATGAATTACTGTATCCATCTCTGCAACACCATTTAACTAAGAAAGTTCCCTTACCAAGACATTTGGATAAAATTCAGGGATTGAATGCGATTGATAAAGCGATCGTTATCGATCAATCCCCAATTGGACGCACGCCACGTTCCAACCCTGCTACTTACACAGGAATTTTCGATGCGATTCGAGATGTATTTTCCCAAACAGTAGAAGCCAAAGCCAGAGGTTACAAACCTGGACAATTTTCCTTCAACGTTAAAGGTGGACGTTGCGAAGCTTGTAGCGGACAGGGTGTGAATGTGATTGAAATGAACTTCCTCCCTGATGTTTACGTGCAATGCGAAATCTGTAAAGGTGCAAGATACAACCGCGAAACTTTACAGGTGAAGTACAAAGATAAGTCAATTTCTGATGTACTGAGAATGACAGTTGAGGAGAGTTTAGACTTTTTCCAGAATATACCCAAAGCGATCGCGCGTTTGCAAACTTTATTTGATGTCGGGTTGGGTTATGTCCAACTAGGACAACCTGCGACTACCTTATCTGGTGGTGAAGCGCAACGGGTAAAATTGGCAACAGAACTATCTCGACGCGCCACAGGTAAGACACTTTATTTAATCGATGAACCGACAACAGGGTTATCTTTTTATGATGTCCACAAATTGTTAGATGTGTTGCAAAGATTGGTGGATAAAGGCAATTCAATTTTAGTAATTGAACACAACTTAGATGTAATTCGTTGTTCTGATTGGGTGATAGATTTGGGGCCAGAAGGTGGCGACAAAGGCGGAGAATTGATTGCTGTAGGGACACCAGAGGAAGTTGCAAAAAATCCCAGGTCTTATACTGGGCAATATTTAAAGCAGGTCTTGAAGCAGTATCCGGCGGTGAAATCTTAGTCTTTTCCAAATAACTTGCATTACCTAAAATTAAAGAATCTTATCTCTAATTTTTATGCCTAGTTTGAGAATCTTTAATTTTTGAATGTTGTATTGCAGTATAGGTGAGTTAACTGTGCATTACCTAAATTACCTAAGCCACCATCTTGTTTTCTTGTTTTGTGATCTATAGATATAGAGTGACTGTGAAGATAGCCACCACATATTTTACATCTTTGAACTTTAGGTAAAGCATCTCTGATAAAAGCTGCTGCTTTGGTTTCTCGTGAAAAAGTTTTACTTTGAGTTTCACTTGTGTTAACTCTAGATTTCATTTTTAAGGAACCAAAAGTTTTTTCGGCTATGATTTCCTTCATAACATTTTTTTTATCTACACCTTGTGTTAATTTTTCAACTATTGTCAAATAAAAATCTTTAACCTTTTCTCGTGCCTTGACTGCACTACTTTTACTTACAATTTGTGGAACTATATCATCATGTTGCCAAATCACAAATTCAAAATCTTTCCTGCATTTTATAAATTTATCATAAGATTTATTTTTTCCTAAATATAATACCAAGCTAACAACACCATAAAATGAACCTAGTCTATATCGACTATCATAAGTATAGAAATATACGAGCGGATGAAGTCCAAGAGATGAAGGATCATTAGCATTTATTCTCTGGGCTAATTTTTGACAATTAGTTAAGAATTTTACAGTATTTTCTCCTGTTGAATCATCATTCAACTCAAGTTCATTTTCTACTTCTATATTGTTAACTATATTGACAAATTCTAAGATAAATTCATTTTTCTGTGAAGTTGATAGATTTCCTACCATTGGAACATCTGTAGTTTTTATAGGATTTTTAAGCTTAGGCTCAAAAATCAGTTGATGTATTTCTTGAGCTAGTTTTTCAATTTTGTCTTGTTTATCTTGTGAGAACTCTGACCAATATTTATGACCATTACCACTTCTCATAATTGCACGAGCAGCAACGCCATTAGGTTTATTCCTAGCCTTTAATAAACGCATTTCAGTTGGACTAATAGGTGCTGCTTTTTGATTAATGTTAAAAAATGAATCTGCTGCTTTAGATGCATCACCACCAACCCACTGAAGTTGGATACCCAAACTACCTAAATTTCTTGCTCTCTCAAGCGTTTTTTGATCTATTTTGTCTAGGTGCTGTGTTGATAATTCATAATCCTGGTAAGAGCCTATCTTATTCTTAATTAGTGTTCTAACTTCCTGACCAGCATTTTTTTGTTCTTCTGTTATGTATGCATCATAAAATTTATTGGAAATATCTTTATCGCCATAATCATCATTTATCCAGGCGATTAAAGCACTTAGCCTATGTGAGCCATCAATTACGAAAAAATAACCACTATTACTTCTCCAAAGAATAACAGCTGGTATTAAATCACCATCTAAAAAACTTTCAATAAAATCACATATTTTCTGAGCATCCCACTCATTGGTTTCTCGTTGAAAATCGGGTTTTCGTAAAAATGGATAGAAAAAATCTTTTTGCTCTAAATTACGAATTTGTATCATAGGAATATTATTGAGTATGATTTGAGATTGCTGTCCTTGAACCTCAAATGCTTCTCTAGGTATAAGTGCATCTAGGCTAACTTTTGGGCTATCTTTTGCCATCTTCGCTACTCTTTAAGTATAAAATTGCTCTAGGGATTTATTATATATTACAAATATTACAATTTCTATAAGGCAAATCGTTGGGATGTAAATAAACGTGAATTCGAGAAAACTAAAAAACGCCACAACTTAGTGCAGACAAGGATTTTTGGTAAAATGCCAATCGAGTTTTTTTGGGCAAAACAGCTAATTAGCCATATCTCCCCTTTGCCAAAACTGCTTTAAAATCTCACCTGGTTTACGATCCCAAGTGTCGATATGCTCGTATATCAAATTATCTTGGTTTAATTTATACGTTGAATAGCCATTAAAAAGCAAACCAGCTTTCCAAGGAACGCGCAAGACTCCCCGCACTGTCCACTTTGCTAAAATCGTGTCTTCGGCTGACTGATAAACCTCATGTACATCAAAGTAAATTTGGGTAAAAAATAGCCGAGCGTGAAATCGCAAAGTCCAAAATATAATGCGATAATTAAATTTGTATTTGAATGTATTTACTGGGTCTTTAAAGTAAATATCATCTGTATAAATGTCATAAGAAATATCTTTTTTAAAAAGTGTTGGTAAATCCTCTTTTAAAGTTTTAATTAACCGTTCCACCGATAATTGAGATTCCACGCGCATTTTTCCTTAAAAAATCTTTTTTAACAACCGTTGCCAAATAGAAGATGTCCTCTTGTTACTCACGCTACCCGTACTCAAATCTGACAGAGTGGGAAATGATGCAGACTTAGCATAGGGGCCATTTCGCAAAACTTTAGCTAGGGTATTGTTATTCTCGCGCAAACCTTCGTAAAAAAAGAATACCTCTCCTTGAATCCCAAGTTGACTATTGTATTCAATTGCCTGCACCAGATATTCTGGACTAATAGAATAACTGCCAAGCTTCATCAATATTCCCGGCGCTAACTTGGGCAGCGTCGCATCTGTGAACTGCTGGTTTACCAATTTATCAACGATCGCAGCGTAACTCCCAAAGTCACGGCGATAAATCTGTGGCTGAATTATGTCAACTATTCCCCGCTTCAGCCATGCGGGTGAGTCTTGCAGATATTCCTGGAATGCCCAATCATGGATATTAGGTGCGATCGCTACCAGCAAATTAGGATTCACCGCTTTCACCTTCCGATAGAGGCGCGCCAAAAACTCAGTGAGAATATCTGCACGCCACTGTAACCATTGCCTATCCTTGGGATTTTGTGGTGGATTGCGATCAAATTCCTGGCGATAGCGGCTGACAGTTCCCTCATCATACCCACCTTCAGAAGGAAATGCAGGGAAGCGATCGTCACCTTGAACACCATCCACATCGTAATTTTTCACAACTTCCAGTACCAAGTTCAATAAGAATTCCTGCACCTGTGGGTCGATGGCATTCAACCACTCAAAGCCGTTTTTCTTCAGCAAGTTACCGTTATAGTCACGCGCAGTCCATTCCGGTTTTTTCTGTAAAAGTACACCGCCATTCAAATTGTAGGAACTAGCAAAGCCGTATTCAAACCAAGGAATGACTTTCAAGCCAACTCGCCGCGCCTCAACCACTACTTCTTCTAAGGGGTCGCGACCTACAGATAAAGGGTCAATTTCAACTCCAAAAGTCTGCCGCATTATTTGACTAGGATACAGAGTTACTGCCTTGTTCCAAACAACGGGAAATACCACATTAAATCCTGTCTCAGCCAGGAAATCCATCGCTTCAGCAATTCCTTGCTTTGTCCTGAGAACTTTACTATCGGTAGTAGTCAGCCAAATACCACGCGTTTCTATTATGCTCATTTTATTTGGATCTCAAATGAATCTAAATAACTTTCATAAAAGGTATTTTGTTAATCCAGGTTGATATATTCTAGTATTTGTATGAAACTCTATTGATTTATTATCAATATCTATCTAAAGGTGAATTGCAATTTCCAACCTATCTTTTAACAGATGTTTTGAATAACAAGATTAAACACAATAACCATCACGAACAAAAATACAACACATGTCTGTAATCGAAACAACTTGGAAACACGAATATATAACTACTAATGGGGTGAAACTACACTACGTTACCCAAGGTGAAGGCCCCTTAATGTTGATGTTGCATGGGTTTCCTGAATTTTGGTACTCTTGGCGGCATCAAATACCCGAATTTGCTCAAGATTTTAAAGTCGTCGCCATTGATTTGCGTGGCTATAACGATAGTGATAAACCAACAGAGCAATCAGCTTATGTAATGGATGAATTTATCAAAGATGTTGCAGGAGTAATTAAAGCCTTAGGATACCAAAAATGTGTTTTAGCTGGGCATGATTGGGGTGGTGCGATCGCTTGGGCTTTTGCTTATGCTCATCCCGAAATGGTAGAGCGATTAATTATCCTTAACCTACCTCATCCTGCCAAATTTGCCCAAGGCTTACGCACTCTTCCACAGTTGCAACGTAGTTACTATATCTTTCTCTTTCAACTACCCTTGTTACCAGAAATATTCTTACAATCTTCAGATTATCAAGCAATTGAAACAATTTTTAAAGGTACAGCAGTTAACAAGAGTGCTTTCACCAAAGCCAATATTGACGCCTACAAAGATGCTGCTGCCAAACGCGGTGCCCTGACAGCAATGTTGAACTATTACCGCAATATTTTTCAGCAGAGAATGCTAAATCCAAATTGGGGCGTTCTGGAAGTGCCAACACTGATGATTTGGGGAGAAAATGACACTGCACTCGGCAAGGAACTAACCTACAACACCGCAGCTTATGTCAGGGATTTTCAAATCAAGTACATTCCTAATTGTGGCCATTGGGTGCAGCAAGAACAGCCGGAATTGGTTAATCAGTATATGCGAGAATTTCTGAGGAATTAAGCTCAACCATCAATTGATAAAGTATAAATACTTATCAAACCAGCTATGGTGAGAAAATCCAGCTTTTCAAAAGATTTAATAGTGATTTAATACTGGCTTTTTTTGCGGAATTATCAGGTAAAATCGCCATAAATCAGAATTAATGGTGTTTGTGACATTACTTTATATTCCTCTTTCAGATCGCAACAAACCTGTCAGGAGATAGATTGTCACAAGATAGATTGACCTCACGAAGTTTAGTGAGATAATAGAGTTGTGAGGGACAGAACGGACGCAACTTGATTATTAAGGGGGAAAATTATGAAACTCCAGCTATTAGCGGCCATGGCCTTAGCAACTCCCCTATTTTTCGCTAGCTCGGTTAGAGCCGAGAATCCACAGGATTTACAAAAGCTGCTTTCAACTGGGGAATGTGTTAAGTGCGATCTATCGGGAGCTAACCTCAATGGCGCTCATTTAATTGGTGCTGACTTGAGAGGCTCGAAACTCCAAGGAGCAAGCCTTGTAGGAGCTAATCTCGAAGGTGCTGACTTAACTGGTGCAAACTTGGCAGGTGCTAACCTAACATCTGCTTATGTAACCAATGTGAATTTGAAGCAAGTCAATCTCAACGGAGTAAATTTTACTCGCGCTACAATTCACGATTCTAATGTGTATCAAGCATCAATGAACGATCTCAACCTGACCGATGCAGAAGTATTTAACACTGGAATCGGGATTGGTGGAGAAGATGCCGAGATTCCCGATTGGAAATAGGCTCAACTAAGTTGGCAGGTTAAAATCAACACAACATTAAGTCTTGGCGGGTCTTAAATCAAATAAACTAGTTTTTTGTTGCCAGAATTATCCTTAAAACCTGCCTCTACAGAAATATTAAAATAAATGAAACCCCTCTGTCTTGTAATCACTTTACTATGACAAAAGCAGAGAGGGTTTCTTTTTGTGATTAAGTTGGTGCGTGTAGTGGCGGCGAAGGTATGAAAACTTAGTATGCGATCGCCATCGGTAATAAATATTTATAATAGAAATCCAAGACCGGACAATTAGTCGCAGAAGTTACGCCAGTTATGTAATATATAGAGATTGTTGCTTAACTGTTTATGTCCCTTGAAGTCTACGGCATCCCCAACTGTGGCACTTGCAAAAAAGCTCTGACGTGGCTCCAAGCTAACAGTATTGACTATGAGTTCATTAACACCAAAGATACTCCACCGACCCGTGAGCAGATCCAAAACTGGGTAAAGTCTCTGGGTTCCGCTGCCATGCGAAATACCTCCGGTCAATCCTACCGCGCTTTAGGAGAACAAAAAAAGATTTGGACTGATCGACAGTGGATTGATGCATTCGCTCTTGATGCAATGCTGCTCAAGCGTCCGCTTTTTGTGAAAGATGGAACAGCTGTGCTGGTTGGCTTTAGAGATGAGACAGTAGTTAAAGAAAAATTAGAGCTTTAAACAAGTGATTAGCTGATTCTAGAGTGTTCCACGAAATAAATGATCCAGAAGTTGTCATTGCGTTCGCGTAGCATCTCGTAGAGAGCAAAGCTTACCTCTAAGGGGATCTTACAGAGCTTCTCCAAGAGTTACAATTCCAACCCTTGCGGATTGCTTTGCTTTATTCCACTGCGCTCCATACCCTTCTCTAGGAGAGGCTGCGCTAACGGGAACGCCAGAAGCGAACGCAATGACGATTAGCATTTTTTTACTTGGAGTACTCCTAATGACTCCACAGCACTTACCATTCTAAGCTTGCCACGCCAGTAGGCTACAAATAAATGTGTAAATTATGATTTATTCAATACACAGTATTTGTGTCAGCATAACCTTGGATATTTTCTGGATCAAACTGACGTAAGATTCGCGTTGCTTGCCGAGTGAGAATTTCAGAACCTTGAACAGCAACTAAATATTTACCTGCATCTAAGCGATTGCGATAAGGTAAAGCATCACCACCACCTACTAGTAAACCAACTCCGCCACCGACAAACACACCACCCATCGCACCACTAGCAGCACCCAACAGTCCACCAACGATGTGATTGCCAACTTCACCCGCCCAGGAAAAAGTATCTAAACCTGTGATGAGGCTAAATGTAAAACCTGCAAAAAAGCCAAATGGTATCAGCCAGGTCGCCATGAGTTTTGCTTGCTTTTTAGCTTGGTCTTTGGGGTCAATTAAGCCGAACTCATCAGCAGTTTTATACCCCCTCCCCAGGATAGTACTGTTTATGCCTTCTTTTTCTAAGGCTAAGTAAGCAGCTTCAGCTTGAATCCGGTCTGGTAATACGGCAACAAGGTAATTCATTGATTTTACAATTTGTCTAATAGAAGTTTTGCCTTAATTAACAGCGTATCAGTCCTGGTCGAATCAATCTTGTATTGAGTAGGAGTTAGGAGTTAAATGTACATTATCCAATCACTTGAGCAAATCTAGTGGTTCACAAAAATTGTTCACGCCTTGCTTGAGGACATATATTAAAACTGGTGCTGCCAAAATCTTAGGAAAGGTTGGCGTTGTTTTTAAATGTTCCATCATCTTTTGAAGAGAAGTATTAAGTAAATCTTCTCGATATTCTTGTTCGCAAATGACGACACGCCATTTTCTAGCTAAAGCATCTAACCACTCGGAATTTGCTCTTTCTGGCTGTTGTCCGGCGCGGATAGCTAGTGTCATCGCTGCATCTTCTAAATCTCCCTCACAGTCTTCAATCAAATCCAGCGCTTCCATATCGCTGGGATCATCTGCCAATTGAGAGCGAAACTGTGCAATCTCTTGAGATGTTACTTTAGTCATGAGTCTTTGACAAGGCGAGCGATCTACCACTCAGTTATGCTATATCATTTCACAAAATTCCTGTTACAAATAGTTTTTTTTGACCAAAAAGCCTCATTCTTCAATGTAATTATTGGAGAATGAGGCTTTTTGAATTTTTAATTAGGATATAAAGTCAGCAGTTCTAGCGTAATGCTCTGAGGGTAACAGACCGTTGTAACTGAGCTAAAGCGCGATTGTAATCCAAAATTGCTGTGACTCGGTTACCTTCAGCTTGTGTGAGGTCGTTTTCAGAGTTAATAACATCAGTTTGAGTGCCTACACCAGCTTGGAATCGCAAACGCGCTAAACGTAGAGCTTCCCTAGCTTGTTCTAAAGCAGTATTAGCGGTTTGAACATTCTCCAAACTAGATTGCTGGGTAGAATAGGCTTGTTCTACCTGAAAGCGAATTTGGTTGCGCTGTTCAGCAAATTGAGTTTCTGCGATCGCAATATTAACTTTTGACTGAGCGGCTCTTGCTCTTGCGGCTCCCCCGTCATACAAACTTAGGGTTGCCCTAACTCCGAATGAATAACCATCAGTAAAGCTGACATTATCATTGAACTGGTCTAGGATGTCGTAGCTGCCGACCAAACTAATTTGAGGGCCTAGTTCTGCAAGGGCTTGCCGACGCTGTTGTTCGCTGATATTGCGTTGTGCTAACTGCTGTTGCAGTTCTGGACGATTTTGATAAGCCAACACAATACTTTGTTCTAGTGTCGGATTCCAAAGACCAGCTAATTGTACAGGGTCAGCAGCACTGATATTTATCCCTTGGGGCAAACTGATCCGAGTTGCTAATTGACGGCGGGAAATTGTCTGCTGGGATCTAGCATTAGTTAAATTTTGTTGGGCATTTGCTAAATTCACCTGCGATCGCAACACATCAAACCGCGTACCAACCCCAGCCCGCTCTAAAGCTTCTGCAT